>WGMG01000001.1:0-365811 GCA_016125185.1 Armatimonadota bacterium
GGACGCGCTGATTCAGCGCTTGGGAGACGAGAACGAAGACGTTCGCCAGATGGCGGCGCAGAGCCTTGGCCAGCTTGGCTCCGCCTCGGCTTCGGTGGTGGATGCGCTGATTCAGCGCTTGGGAGACGAGAACGAAGACGTTCGCGAGGCGGCGGCGCAGAGCCTTGGCCAGCTTGGCTCCGCCTCGGCTTCGGTGGTGGATGCGCTGATTCAGTGCTTGGGAGACGAGAACGAAGACGGTCGCAGGGCGGCGGCGCAGAGCCTTCGCAAACTCGCGCCGCTGTAGCCGCGCAAACGCAAAAGCGGCCCCCGATGGGAGCCGCTTGAATCGTTAGCTAGCCTCTGCGGTTATGCAGCTTGCTTTTCCATCCTCTTGCGAAGATCGTTCGGCACGATGGCTTCCGGCTTCAGCAGGAGGCAGAGTTCTTCTTCCTTCTTGCCCACACCGTAGGCGAGGTCGCGCTCGATGCACGACAGCAGGTCTTGGGCTTCGTCCCATTCGTCTTCGCGGTACTCGACGATCTTATCAACCGACTCGACCTGGATGGCGTAGCGACCGAAATCGGTAGCGATGACGAGGAAGTGGTGCGCGGGACCGGCGATCGGCAGTTCGAAGCGGGCGGCTGCATCGATGACGCTGACGGTCGAGCCCTGGTAGGCGAACATGCCGACGAGGGTCTTGGGCGACTTCGGAATCTTGGTCAACGGGCTAACCGGGAGAATTCGCTCGACCGACTGGATCGGCACTCCGAACTTCTCTTCTCCAAGGCGAAAAACAACAAACTTTCCTTCCATATGAATATCCCAGTGGGTCATTCCATTTGGCCAAACCGGTCATACTGTCAAAAACACCAGATGAAACTGGAAAAAACAGGTTCTTCGATTATGCTGATCCCTTCCCTTATCCTCATCGTGGGGTGCAAGCAGTCGAGCGGATACGACCGTCTTGTATCCGAAATGGACCACGCCAAGGCGATCCACTCCCAGTATGTGATCCACGTGAAGGGTCAGAACGATATCGCCATCGATTTTCTGTACTCCAAGCCGAACCGCTTCTTGGTAACGTCGAGCGATTTCTCGATGCACTGCAACGAGATCGACGGGCATTACGAGGAGATGCTGGACGAGAAGAAGTACGACCTTTTGCCGTGGGATAACAAGCCGTACCCGGGCACAGGCAAGCTGCTAGCCGCCGATTTGATCCACGCCGGGCCGGCCAGCGCCACCAACCCAAAGGACTTTGCCCCCAACAAAAAGTGGGAGCTGAAGAGCAAGAAGGACGGGGTGGAGACGTACAGCAAGACCGTCGATTCGGTCTCGGGTCCGCAGACCTTTACGATGAAGGTGGGCACGGACGGTATGCCCAAATCTTTCGAGGGTCCGGGCGTGGTGTACGAGGTAAAGAAGTTCGAATACGTGGATGAACAGCCGATCGAAAAGTTCCGGATCAGTCCGGCCGACGGCTTTGTGTGCATCCGCGTGCCGGTCGATCATATTCCGCTTGAGACCGGTCAAAAGTTCGATTGGTCGGGGTTCAAGGCCGCCTCGGATGTGCAGGGCTTCTCGCCGAAGGGGCCGACGATGTTCGCGATCGTGGACCCGAAGGAGCCGACTTCGGCGCGGGCGATGGACTGGATTCGGAAGGCCGGTCAGGGTTACACGAAAGTGATGGTCTCGAAGGGCGAGGCGTCGTCGGGATTCTATGACCCGACGGGCGAGGTGGTGGATAAGATCACCACGACCACGCCGCTGTTCTTGATGGTCTCACCGGACGGAACGGTGAAGGCGATGTGGCTGGGCTTTGATGCCGATGGCATTCCCGCGTTTGAAGCGGACATTCAGAAAGCGTTGTCGGCGAAGGATTAGCGCTTAGCGGTTTCTGCTTTTGGCTATGCGAGCCACGCCTCGATCATAGTGAAATCCTTGAAAATAGTGTAACCTTAGGGTTACAGTAGCGCATCTACACCTATAGGAAACGATAAGCATGGCTCAACCAGGTCCGAATCCGCAAACCAATTTGATTGTTTCAATCGTGGCTCCCGTAGTCGCTCTTATCGCGATTGCAGTGCTCTTCTTCATGAAGCCGCAGCCCCAGGCTCCGGCCGCGCCGACTCCGGTTAACGTTTCGGTCGCCAAGCTTCCCGATCCCGGCATTCAGCCGGTGAACGCGCTTCCGAACTCCGGCTCGGTAACCGGTTCGCCTTCGGGTGGCGCCGGTATGATGGGTGGCTTCGGCGCAGCGGGCGGCCCCGGTGGAATGGGCGGCGGAATGCGCGGCCCGTCGGCTTCCGGCCTCTCGAAGGGCGGCGGCAAGAAAGGCCCAATGGGCGCAATGGGCGGCTAACAACTTCCGCAAACCCTCAGCAGCTTCGAGGTTGGGATCGAAAGATTTTCCAACGCTTCGCTACTGAGGGAGCGGTTCAATTCTTCGGTTGAAAATTATCCAACCGAAACGAACCTAAATCCAGTAAACTCCTCTTTCGCCAAAAGGGGAGTTTTTATTTGTCGCTGTCGCCCATCCTCAATGTAGGATTCAACAACTATGTCGTGACCGACAAAGTGGTTGCGCTGGTCAGCAGCGAGTCCGCACCAATGCGAAGAATGGTGCAGATCCTCCGAAAAGAAGGCAAAGTCATCGACGCGACGCAGGGACGGAGAACGCGCAGCGTCCTATTCACCTCGGGCGATGGGATCGTCCTGTCGGCGATTTCCCAGGAGACATTGGCGAAAAGGCTCACAGGAGGTGACAACACGGTTGGAGAATCGGAAGAAGATGAGGAATAGGTCCTCGAATGGGTTTTCGAGTTGGTTCTCGAAGATGCATCGGGATATCGGGATCGACCTAGGCACCGCGAACACGCTGGTGTATGTGGCAGGTCGAGGGATCGTTTTGCGCGAACCGAGCGTGGTTGCCGTCAGCAGAGACGACGGCAAAGTGATCAACGTCGGGTCGGAGGCCAAGCGCATGCTGGGCCGTACGCCCACCAACATCGTGGCGGTCCGCCCCCTGAAGGACGGCGTCATTGCCGACTATGAGCAGACCGAGGCGATGCTTCGCCACTTTATCGGCGCAGTCTCGGCCAAATCGCTGTTCCGCAAGACCGTCGTGGTCGGCATTCCCAGCGGCGTGACCGAAGTCGAGCGCCGCGCGGTGCTGGAAGCCGCGCGCAAAGCCGGTGCGACCCACGCCTACGTAGTGGAAGAGCCGATGGCCGCCGCTATCGGCGCGGGCCTGCCGGTCTCCGAGCCGAGCGGCTCAATCATCGTAGACATCGGCGGAGGCACGACCGAAGTCGCGGTCATCTCGCTGGGCGGCATCGTGAGTTCGAAGTCGGTGCGCACGGCGGGCGACGAGCTGGACGAAGCCATCATCTCGTACGTCAAACGCGCGTTCAACCTGGCGATCGGCGACCGCACGGCCGAGCAGGTGAAGATCGAGATCGGATCGGCGTACCCACTGGAGCAGGAGATGGACATGGTGATCAAGGGCCGAGACCTCATTTCGGGCCTGCCGCGCAGCGCGGTGATCACGAGCGAAGAGGTGCGAACCGCCATCGCCGAACCAGTGAAGGAGATCGTCGAGGCCATCAAGCTGACGCTGGAAGCGTCTCCGCCCGAACTGGCGGGCGACGCCATGGAGCGAGGTATTTATTTGGCCGGCGGCGGCGCGCTCCTGCGCGGGCTGGACAAGCTCATCGCCAAAGAGACTTTGATTCCGGTGCATATCGCCAACGACCCGCTGAGTTGCGTCGCGCTCGGCACGGGCATCATCGTGGAAGATATGAACACCAACCCTGTCATTCGTAAACTACTCGAGAGGTCCGCACAGTCTTAAAGAACCAGGATTCACCGCAAAAGAACGGTCTTTTGATCTTGGCGTTAGTCGCCGTTACCATCGGTTTGTCCATCCTTCAGAAAAACGCCCGAAACAAGGGGGCGGTCAGCCTGCCCGACCAAGCTGTTCGGTTGGTCTGCCGACCGGTGGCGTCGGCCTCCACCGCCGTTGTGGTGGGCATCAAAGACTTCGTGTTCGGGGCCATTTACAGCAGTCGCCTGAAGGCCGAAAACCAACGCCTGAACCGCTCGCTGGAGAACTACGCGCTGTACGGCGAGACGGTGTCGCGGTTGGAGAAGGAGGTCAACTCGCTCCGGGTCGAGATGGACCTGGACAAGACCTACCAGCGGCCCAAGGTGGTGGGCAGTATCACCGGCTACTTCCCCCAGCAGAACCGCGTGACGCTGGACATCGGTAAGAACAAGGGTGTGGCGGCGGGCATGCCGGCGGTATGTGCGCAGGGCCTCATCGGCACAGTCCAGACGGTGGGTGTCAACGACTGCCAGGTGCTGTTGATCACCTCGTCGGCCATGCAGCTGGGGGCGATCGCTACCAAGTACGACCCGCCCGCAGCGGGGCTGATCTACGGCGAAAACTCGTCCACCTTGCTGATGAAGTTTCTGAGCCCGGACGTGCCGGTCGCCAGTGGCGACGTGATCTATACGTCGGGTTTTTCGCCCCAGATTCCGCGCGGCATTGTCATCGGACGTGTGCTGTCGGCGGAGTCGATGCCGGAGCTGGGATCGTCGCGGGCGCGCATTTTGCCGGCCGTAAACGTGGGTGAGCTTCGCGAGGTGGTGATCCTGAAATGAACCCATCGCGGCTATACATCGCCTCGGCGTTGACGATCTGGATCGCGGGGGGGCTGCAGGGCGGCGTCTCGACCCAGATGGCGGTGTTTGGCGTATCGCCCGACTTTCTGCTGTTGGCGGCGTGCGTGCTGGGGCTCTTGGCCGATATGCGCACGGCCCTGATCCTGGGCTTTGCCGCCGGATTTGTGGAAGGCGCGGTGGTGGGCGCCGATATGTGGCAGTACATCGCGACCCGGATGCTGGTGTGCTGGCTGTGCTCGTTCCTGATCGAGAGTCGGTTCCAACGGAACTATGCGACCGCCGCGGTGGTGACGCTGGGATGCACCCTCATTTCGGGGGTGCTGTCGATGATTCTGACCTTCCAGCCGAACATCCTCGGAGCGCTAAAGGCTACAATTATATCGGCTGTGTACAACGGTGTGCTCGCCTTGTTGGCTTACGTGCCACTCGAGCGCGCTACCGGAACCCGAAGCCAGCAACTATGAGCACGCACGTCGATGTCCTCGCCATGGCCCGCGAACAGTTAGCGGTCGCCGCGCAGTATCTCGAACTTGACGAGGGTCTGCACCAAGTTCTTTCCCGCCCGATGAGACAGCTCATCGTCAACTTCCCCGTCGTATTGGACAACGGCGAGGTGATGGTATTTGAGGGTTACCGCGTTCAGCATAACTCGTCGCGCGGTCCCACCAAGGGCGGCATCCGCTACCATCCAGACGTCGACGTGAACGAGACGTCGGCGCTGGCGATGTGGATGACCTGGAAGTGCGCGGTGGCGAACATTCCATACGGCGGCGCGAAGGGCTCGGTCAAAGTGGACACGAAGCAGTTTTCTCGGCGCGAGATCGAGAAGCTGACGCGCCGGTACGTGACCGAGATCAACATGATTTTGGGCGAGCGGTCGGACATTCCCGCTCCGGACATCGGCACCAACGCGCAGGTGATGGCGTGGATCATGGACACGTTTTCCATGCAGAAGGGTTACACCGTGCCGGGCGTGGTCACGGGCAAGCCGGTGGACCTTGGCGGCTCGCTGGGGCGCGTCGAGGCGACGGGCCGAGGCGTGATCGTGGCGGCCGAAGAAGCCGCGAAGTCGCTGGGCATGAACTTCAACGGCGCGCGAGTGGTGGTGCAGGGCTTTGGCAACGTCGGTTCGACGGCGGCCAAGATCGCGGCGCAGAACGGCGCGACGGTGGTCGGCATTTCGGACGCGCTGGGCGGCATCTATAACCCGAAGGGCCTGCCGGTCGAGGATTTGATCAACCGCTATGCGGGCCGCGAGGGCGGCATCCGCGAGTACAAGGACGCCGAGCCGGTGACCAACGAACAGCTTTTGGAACTGGATTGCGACATCCTGATTCCGGCCGCGATCTCCGCCCAGGTGACGGGCGAAAACGCGGACAAGATCAAGGCGAAGCTGGTGGTGGAGGGCGCGAATGGGCCTTGTACGCCGGACGCCGACCACATTCTGTCGGACAAGGGCGTGCTGGTCGTGCCGGACATTCTGGCCAACTCGGGCGGCGTCATCGTCAGCTACTTCGAGTGGGTACAGGACCTGCAGAACTTCTTCTGGGAAGAGGATCAGGTCAACGATCGACTGACGCGGATCATGCGGTCGTCGTACGGGCAGGTGGACTACGCGATGAAGCAGCATAAGACGGATATGCGAACGGCGGCGCTGATCATCGGCGTGAAGCGCGTGGCGGACGCGACGGTTCGACGCGGCATCTTCCCGTAGATTTTGGAGGGCTGGGGAAAAGGGCAGCGCCAAGCGCCAGATCGCCCGGATTCGGCTTTGCTGAAATGCGAAAGGCGTGCCGGGCCATTGCGTCTGCGGGCGTCAGTATCTGCGCCTTCAAACCTGGCCCACCAACACGGGCTAAGCCAGGTTTTCGATCTGCCGCGCCAGCTCGAAATCGAACGTCGAGATGCCGCCCAGGTCGTGGGTGTTCAGGCCGACCTCCACTCGCTGGTAGCCGATGAAAAGATCGGGGTGGTGGTCCATCCGGTCGGCCAGTTGGCCCACCGCCACCGCGAAGACCAGCCCGTCCTTATAGCTCCCAAACTTAAAGGTCTTGCGAATCTGCTCGCCGTTATAGCTCCATCCGCCTAACGTTGGAAGCATGGTTTCAATCTCGTGTGGGTCAAGCTTTCGTCGTTCCATATACCCACATTCTAGTTCATTCGACGTGCTGGGATTCCCTGACAGCTATGCCTCGGCGGGCCCTTCGTCGGGTACCTTTGTTAGAAAGAACTCATGGGGAAACATACGCCCGATCTCAGCAACGTCGCTAAGATCTACAAAAACCTCGACGTCGATACCCTCATCCAGCACTGCATCGAGCTAGACGACTGCCAGCTCCTCGACAACGGCGCCGTCGTCGCCTTCTCCGGTAAGTACACCGGGCGCACCCCCAAGGACAAGTTCACCGTCTCCGACCCGGCTTGCGAGTCCCACATCTGGTGGGAAAACAACAACCGCATGTCGCCGGAGCTTTTCGATTCGATCTTTGCAAAGATGCAAGGCTACGCCGCGGGCAAGGAGTTGTATGTCGTCGACACGTATGGCGGCGCCGACCCCAACCACCGCATCAAGACGCGCTTCATCGTCGAGCGGCCCTATCACGCACTCTTCATCAAACAGCTTCTCATCCGTCCGACCGCGGCCGAACTGGAGACGTTCGAGCCTGACTGGCACGTGCTGGACTTTGGAAAGCAGACTTTCGATCCCGCCACCGACGGCACTCGCGGCGACGCGGTGATCGCCCTCAACATGGCGACCAAAACCGTGTTGATCGGCGGCACGCAATATGCGGGCGAGATGAAGAAGTCGGTGTTCACGATCATGAACTACCTGCTCCCGCTGGACGGCGTGCTCAGCATGCACTGCTCGGCCAACGTGGGTAAAAACGGCGACACCGCGCTGTTCTTCGGCCTCAGCGGCACGGGCAAAACCACCCTCTCCGCCGACCCCGAGCGCATGCTCATCGGCGACGACGAGCACGGCTGGACCGGTGACGGTGTGTTCAACATTGAGGGCGGATGTTATGCAAAATGCATCGGCCTGACGCGTGAAAAGGAGCCGGAGATCTACGACGCCATCCGCACCGGCGCCATTCTTGAGAACGTGATTCTCGATAGCAACGGTCACCCGGACTACGAGGATTCGTCGCTAACCGAGAACACGCGCGTCGCCTATCCGATCGACCATATTCCCAACATCATGGTGCCGTCGGTTGGCGGCCACCCCAAGAATATCGTGTTCCTCACGTGCGACGCGCTGGGCGTTCTGCCGCCGGTTTCGCGGTTGGACAACGAGCAGGCGATGTTCTTCTTCCTCAACGGCTATACGGCCAAGGTCGGCGGCACCGAGGCGGGCGTCACCGAGCCCAAGAGCGTCTTTTCGGCGTGCTTCGGCGCGCCGTTTCTGCCCCTGCGCCCCAAGGTGTACGCCAAGCTGCTGGGCGAGAAGATTGCGGCGCACGGCTCCAAGGTTTGGCTCATCAACACCGGTTGGACCGGCGGTCCTTACGGCGTGGGCTCGCGCATGAAGCTGGGCTACACGCGGGCGATGATCACGGCGGCGTTTGCGGGCGAACTGGACGACGTGACGTTCGAAACCGACCCGATCTTTGGCCTTTCGATCCCGACCGAATGCCCCGGCGTGCCGTCGGACGTGCTGAACCCACGCAACACGTGGACGGATCGTGAGGCGTACGATCGCGAAGCGACGAAGCTGAAAGCGATGTTCGAGGCGAACGCGAAGCAGTTTGACTGAGAGATTCTAGCTTTCTGAATTGGTAGGGGCACAGGTCAGGTGGCGTGAGGGATTCATTGCTCGCGTGACTGCACTAGGATTTTTCGAGGGCCGCTTGCTCGACTCGGGCTTGGCGGGCCTTCATGCGGGCGAGGCGGCGCTCGGCTTGTTTGCGGAGTCGGCGAGCTTCTTCCAGTTCGTCGCCGGTTAGGTACTTTTCCTCGACATCTGAGAGTTCGCTTGAGTGAAGGATTTCGCCGAGGCGGCGCACCCATTCGGCCATGGTTTGGTCGGTGAAGTCTTCGCCGCGGAAGCCGAAGATGTAGATGTGCCGGCCTCGGTGGGCGGCGAACTCTTCGACGGTCGGATACTCGGCCATCATCTCCCGAACCTTGTTGGCGTGCTGGTCCGGCTTCCGGTTCTGCGCCATGATCTCGAATTGTTGGCGAACCTTTTCGTCGTGATCCACCGCCGACTCCATGATCTCCCTCGCCGTCTTCCCTTTTTGCGTGGCCTCAGGGTTGGCTCCCGCCTCGATCAGGCGATCGTACGCCTCGCGCTTGCCCATTCGGGCCGCCATGCACAGGGGCGTCGAGATTTCGCGGCATCCTTCGACGTCGGCCCCGGCGGCCAAGAGTAGGTTCAAAATCCGCAGGTCGTTCTTGGTGGAGGCACTGTGCAGGGGCCGCTTGCCGGTGTTGGGGTGGCCGTGGTTCACGTCGGCTCCGGCCCGGATGAGCAGGTCCACCATGGCGACGTCGTCGTTGTGGATGGCGAGGTCGAGCGGCGTCAGATTGTCGGCGACCTCGTTGACGTCTACGCCGGTCGCGAGGAGGGTTTTGACGTCATCGTGCCGCGCGGCGTCCACCAGGCGATGAAGTCTTCCCATCCCATCATGGTATCTCAGAGTGCAGAGTGCAGAGTGCAGAGTGCAGAGTGCAGAGTGCCGTCACTCGTCGGTCGTCCTCCATTTTGCGTTTCCTTCCCCCCTCCGGTTCGCTACGCTTACCGGCCCCCCTCAGGAGGGCAGCGTGGCTATTCTCTTCTTTCGGAATATTGACCTCGTACCTCGCTTTGCGGAGTGCGGAGTGTGGAGTGCGGAGTGCCCTCACTCGTCGGTCGTCCTCCATTTTGCGTTTCCTTCCCCCCTCCGGTTCGCTACGCTTACCGGCCCCCCTCAGGAGGGCAGCGTGGCTACGACTAGCGAAAGGCGCTGAGAGCAGAGCGCTGCGTTCAGAGCACAGGGCACAGAGAGCAGAAGGCGGACGGCAGTTGGGAGTTGGGAGTTTTGAGTTGGGAGTGCAGAAGGCAGAAATCAGAAAGCAGTGAGCAGAGAGCCCTCGAAGTCATGTGCATAAATAGGGGACCAATGGCAAACCCCTGTGTGATAAGGTTTATGAATGAGCACGGCTCATGAGGACTACTTCGAGCATCGCATCGGGCTAGTCATGTACGGCGGCGTTTCGCTGGCAATTTACATGAATGGGGTTGCGCAGGAGTTTTTGAACCTGGTCTTGTCCACCGCGATGACCACGGATGGAACCTTGTTGCTGAATTCGCCACCCGATGAGGGTCGAGATCAGAAGGCGACCTACCTCGAAGGGACGCGAGCGGTTTATCGCCAGATGGCGAGGGCGATCCAAAAGGATGGCCTGTTTCCAAAGTTCGTAGTCGACATCCTCAGCGGGACAAGCGCGGGCGGGCTCAACGGCATGTTTTTGGCCAAGGCGCTGGCAGAGAAGAAGAGCTTTGATCCGCTGCGCGACCTCTGGATCAATGAGGGCGAGATCGAGCTTTTGCTGGACCGAAAGGAGTCGTATGCGGACCTGCCACCGATCCCGCGGCGGCCATCGCGCTCGCTCCTGAACTCGCGCCGGATGTACCTCAAGCTACTGAACGCGCTGGAGGAGATGGACCGGCGGCCGCTGGGGCTGAGCAAGGCCGATTCGAATCTGGTGGAGGAGTTGGACCTGCACATGACGGCCACGGACCTGGTAGGGCGTCCGATCCCCATCAACCTCGGCATCGAGGAGTTCATTCCGCGCATTTCGGACTCGAACGGCGACGAGCCGGAGGAGCGACGGTTCCAGTTGGAGAAGGAGAACCGAGCCGCCTTCCATTTCCGCTTTGCGCCGGGCGAGACCGACCCGCATGACCCCGACCAGCAACCCCGAAACGACTTCAAGCCGACCGTCAACCCGTTCCTCGCTTTTGTGGGTCGGTGTACCAGTTCGATCGTCCCTGCCTTCGAGCCGATGCGCCTGAAGGACGCGACGGACGTGCTGGACGAGATCGGGCACCCGCTTCGCGATGGCGACTGGAAGCAGTACTACACGCCGTTTTGGCGCGGGGCGCGGTTCCTTTCGCCGCCGCAGGATGACCGCAAAAAGAACGTGACGCGCGAGGCGGAGGAGAGCTTCCAGATGCGGCCGTTCGGCGACGGCGGATATCTGGACAACAAGCCATTCGGCCACGCGTTTACCAGCCTCAAGCATCGCAAAGCCCTGCGTCCGGTGCGTCGCACGGTGTTCTATTTGGAGCCGCACCCCGAGCGGAATGCGGACGTGTCGAAGAGTATGGAGGTGCCGCAGTATCCGATGTCGGCCATCCGGCACGCCCAGCTCGCGACGAGCCTGAACAAAGTGCAGAACATCAACGAACGGGTGCAGGAGATGCGCAAGCTGGCGGACCAATCTGAGCGGGTGCGGCGAGCGACCGAGCTTCAGTCGCCGACCAGCCCGGAGCCGATCGACCTGTATTACGAGAGCACGCTGGACCAGTTGGCGGCAATCCTGAGCGATCTGCTGGGCTTCAGCGATGATAGTCTGATTTCGGCTCTGCGGAGCCTCATCGCCGTCTCGCTGATGATCGCTTTTCGTGGCGATGACGAAGGGCCGGACGACAAAGGGCCGATCGACGACTTTGCCAACCGGCTGCCCGAGTTTCATAAATGGGCCCACGAGAAGTTTGACCTGGCGTATAGCAATCGTATTTTCGAGTTCATCCGTCGGGGGTTGGAGAGCGGAGTTTTGCAGGCGGCAGACCCTTCGAAGGAAGGTAGTCAGTTAAGGATTAAGTCTCTAACTTATACAGATGGTAAGAGTGAGATCGAAAAACTGTACGACGCCTTTTGGAATCCACATCCCCGTGCAACTTTCTTGGCGAGCGATGGGCAGACGCCTCCGGCGCAACGGCCAGAAGCCGCTTTCGCGCGGATGAGCGCGGCCCTCGACGAACTGCGCCTGCGGGAGGACCCGCGTCAGCGTATGGCCTCGGAGGGGAGAAAGTCACAGGGTGGGCTCGAAGAGGAGATCAAGAAGTACGAGAGTTTGTTCCAGGCCCTGCCCGAGGCGGAACGGGACGTTTTGGCCTGCCTGCTGGCCCTACGCATCAGCGTGGGCGAGGTCTGCTATGTGCAGGTGCGGACCACCGACAGCGGGACCCGTCGGGATAGCAAGGAGCCGTCGATCCAGCTTCCCGAAGCGATCTTTCGAGCGTGCGGGATTCTGCACAGCGGCATCCAGCGGGGAGCTGAAACCGAATTGCCCGGGGTTCAAAAAGCGATACAGGACGACAACGAGTTTCGGAAGGGCCGACCGGTCGCGATCCGAAAGCTGATGAACGGTCTGAAGCAGATCATGGGACTGGAGGCCCGGCGGGCGGAGTACGAGCAATGGATGGACGGCCTGGAGAATCCGAACATCACGATACAGGAATTTCGGCGGCACGATGCGGCGATGTTCCCTCTGCTGTACCAGGCGGGCATGGCGGACAGCTACGCGCTGGACCTGGTGCGGGTGAGCCCGGTGGATGCGCGGTCGCTGACGGCGAAGGATTCGAACCCGGTGGCCAAGCTTTCCGGCATCGGACTGGGGCACTTTGCCGCGTTCCTGAGCCGGCCCGGGCGGATCATGGACATCGTGTGGGGTCGGCTGGACGCCGCTGAGGTGATCCTGAAAACGTATCTGCCCAAGCAAGAGGTGGCGAAGCTGTTGCCGAAGGCCCAGCTAGCTATCCTGGCCGAGGCGCTGGAGAATATTCAGCCAGAAAAGGAGACGACGAAAGACAAGAAACGGCTGCCGGAGGACCAGGTCAATAATGCGATCGAGCGGCTGGAAGCGCTGGTCCGACTGGTGGCGTCGGAGGCGGGGTACGAGTGATGAAGATTGCCGATCTGAAGGGCGAAGGGGTTTTGACCGAATCGCAGGTCAAGTTGATCACGGACTTAGCGAAATCCAAGGGTGAGGCGTCGGTGGCGCGTCCAACCGAACTGTCGGTCGAGAAGCTGTGGAGCCTGGCGCCGCCGAGCGTCGAGATCATCACCGAGGTGCTGGACGGCGTGGACAAGAGTCCGGGCAAAACGACCCTGTTGGAGCGCTGGATGGCGCGAATCGGCAAGGTTTTGTGGCTGTTCGTCGAGGCGACGGTGCCGCGAAAACCGTTCTATCTGGCGCTGCGCTACTGGTTCCAAATTTTGTTCACGTTGACGACGGTGATGGTGGTACTGACCTACTTCAAGATTTGGGAACCGGCGAAGGACGTGGCGGTCAAGGTCGAGCTGGTGCTGGTGGGCATTTATGTCCTGACCGAGACGGTGCGCGGCATCATTGCGCGGCGCTTCGACGTGATTTTGACGACGGCGGGCACCTCGTCGCTGGTGATCGGCCTGATCCTGCTGGGGTACATGGCGGCGGTGAACGACATCAACCTGCTCTCGCTGGGAACGGACCAGTCGCGGTTCACGTGGACGCTATTTGGCCTGCTCTGCGTTCCGACGATCTTTGCGATTGCGGCGTGGAGTTATCGAAAGTCGAAATCCGCGTGGAAGGTCGGGCTGCTGCTGGTGGTTTTGGGGCTGGTGCCGGTCGTGGTCGAGGGGGTCTTTTATGGGTTTAAGGACTTGTATTCTTGGTTGGCGTGGGTTGCTTTTGCCATGCTTTGCGTGCCGAGCCTGGTCGGGCTGATGTTCCGAGATCGGGCCTATGTTCGCGGTGCGGCGCTGCGGTCGGGGAGTTGGTGGACGGGCCCGTGGGACTTCGCCAAGCGGAGCCTGACGGGCGTGGCGGTGTTCTTGTATGCCGGCTCGGTGGTTGGCTCGGGGGCGTATTTGTACCTGAATCCGCGTCCGCAGGAGAAGAAGACCACGGTCGTGAAGACCTCGAACAACAACTTTAACTTTGGGTTGAGCGAGGAATCCGAGCCCGAGGTGCGCGAGCAGTCAACTGCGGAGATCATCATCAAGAACAAGGTTGACGGGGTGTGGAAGCGGCTGGGCTGGAACGGCGAGAATGACGCGAAGTGAGAGGCGATCCAGGGTCTTTTTAGTTCTCAATGCCAAGCCTCGTTGTGGGACTCCGTTGCACCATGATCTCTGCAGTGCGAGTGCGAGGGGTTAAGCTTCCGCTTTATAAAACGTGATGTCGTTATTCTGGTGGATGGTCTGGCCTTCTTCGGGTAGCTCGAACGGGTGCAGGGGTTGGGAGGGGTCGTACTCGGCCGTCACCCATCCGTCCACGACCATGGTTTCCAGCGTCACCAGCGCGTTTTGGACGCCGGTTTCCACGTTGGGATACAGGCGGTTGCTGAAGAAGAAATGGCGCACCCGCTCTAGCCACGGCAGGATGTCGCACTCCTTTTGAAGCAGGAGCGTGACGATCTCGAACACGCCGTATTGGGGAAGCATTTTCCCATCTCGCTTGTACGCCTTTCGCGCCCAGATTTTGCCTTCGAACAAGACGGGGAATTCGGCCTCGGTTGCGCCCTCCAGGTTCAATTTGAACACGTTGTTGGTAGCGACGTTCCAGGTGACCTTTTGCCGAGTGAACCGCTGGTTGACGACCTGGACGGCCTGAATGGCGAGGCCGCCGATGAAGGGCAGGGCTTGGTCTTCTTGGGCAAATCCTCCCGTTCCCAGCCACCGAAAGGCCGCATCGGGGGTGAGATTGAGTCCCGACCGTTGGGCGATGACGGCGGTGTTCTCGATGAGGTCGGTGAACTGGCCGTTGGACGTGTACCAAAAGTCGGCAAACTGCACGTGTTGCCGAATTCGGCCCCGGTGAGCTTCACTGTAGAAGTCGCGAAGCCACTGTGACTCATGATCGCCGTTTTCCATGGCAATGATGGAGTAGGCGACCTGCCGCGCGCCCATCATCGCGAGGGTGAGTCCGGCGGAGAGAATGGGGTCGGCGAAGCCGCAGGTATCGCCAGCCAGGAACCAGTTTTCGCCCGCCAGCCGGTCGGCAATGTACGACCAGTCGGTGGTGGTCGAGAAGAGATTTTCGCACTCGGCGTTCTGAACCAGTTTGCTGATCATCGGCTCTTCGGAGATCGCTTTTCGGTACAGCTCTTCGGGCGTGAGGCCCGACGCCTTGTAGTAATCGGTGGGGACGACGAAGCCGACGCTGGTTCGGGTGGGAGAGATGGGGATGAACCAAAGCCACCCGTAGCCGAGCGACATGACGACGATGCGCGTGCCCTCGGCGCCGACCGAGACCGCCCATTCGGCGTCTTGCCAGTAGTCCCATAGGGCGATGTTTTTGAGGTTCGTGGGATAGTCGACGGGTACATCGAAGGCTCTCCGGATGATGCCCGAGACTCCGCTGGCATCGACGTAGTGCTTGGCGGTGATGGTCTCGCCGTTACTCATCACGAGTCCGGTGACTTTGTCGCCCTCCTTCAGAACTTCGTTAACGCGAACGCCCTCGGTGACTTCGCAGCCGAGGGACGCGGAGTGGTCGAGGAGGATTTTGTCGAAGACGGAGCGGTCGACCTGGAAGGCGGTTTGGGCTCGGACGCCGGTGAACGTGGCGGGGCGAGGCACGTCTTTGAACTCGGCGCCGGGCAGGAATTCGAAGTCCCATAGCTCGTCGGTGGCGCCCCATCGGTACGTCGCGCCGATCTTGATGGGGAAATTGGCAGCCTCGACTTTGTCCCAACATCCGATTTCGTCCAGGACTTTGCAGACGGCGGGCAGGAGGCTTTCGCCTACGTGGTCGCGGGGGAACACTTCTCGCTCGAAAATACCGACCTTGAGATGCGGCGCGTATTTTTTGAGCATCGAGCCGACGGTGCTTCCGCTTGGACCTCCACCAACGATGACGACATCAAACATAGGGAAAGCGTGATTATAAGTCCAGAAAAGGTTCCTGTCAATCAAGTTTCTTACGGATGTGGTGGAGATTCTTACGGGGGTTGCAGGCCCTGGTCAGGCTGATATCAGCACCCTCGGATTTCGGTGGCCCGATCCACTTCCTGTTCAGCCTCACTTAATGGGATGAGGAATGAGTGTGCCGGCTTCGATGCGCTTTCGGATCGACTTCCATTCGGCGGGAGAGATGTGGTCGGGGACGTTGACGTACAGGATTCCAGAGGCGAAGGCCGCGGCTTCCAGCGCGGCTTGGCCAACGGTGGGCGGTCCGCCGTGCAACTGGACGAACTGCCGAAGCTCGTCATTGGACTTCCAATCTTTGGGCGTGGAGGTGTCGTCGAAATACTTCCGCAACAGGCGGATGGACAGCTTCGGGTAGATGGGCCGAATCTCATCGCCCGTGCTCCCCAGCGAACTCAGAAGGGCCATCTTCATCGGGGTATCGGCCTTGGCAATCTTCTTTTCGAGGAGGTCCCAGACCTTGGGATTTTCAGTTCCGAGGGCGAAATTGGAGATGGACGCGTAGTCCTTGGTGAAGGTCTTTGGAATCTTGGCGTAATGGCGCAACAGCAGGGCGTCGTACTCGTTTTGGTCGAACTTGTGCAGGATGTAGGTGGTGATCAGGCGGTCGGGGCTGTCGCCCTGGGCCGCGAGAACGAGAAGGTCTCGCTTCTGCTTTTGCGACAGCTTCGAGCTTTCGATGGCTCGCAAGGCAATCCAGTCGTCGACTCCGGCTTTGCGCACCTCGAGGTAGGCCTGTTTCAGCAGTTCCGGGTGGTTTTGTGCGATGGCGTCGAAGGTGTCGCCGTTGCAGTAGGTTCCGTCGGCGTCTTTTCGGAAGAGCGACGACATGAGCATCTTTTCGACCGAGCCGGTTTTGCGGGCCGTGGCCCATTTTTGAACGTCCTCCTTGGAGAGCCAATGGTGCTCGCCGAGGTCGCCGTTGGCGATGCTCAGCAACAGTTCGTTGACGATCGGCCCAAGGGTCACGATCTGATTCGGCCGCATATTAAAGCCAAAGATGAACGTCCGACTGAGCTTTTGGCTGCCGATGAGGTCGGTGAGCGCGGGCACGGCATCCATGCCGAAGCTCTTGACTCGATTGCAAATGGCATCGAATCGAAACTTTTCGTCCAGTCGACATCCGACCTTCGCATTGACAAGATCGTCGACGGCGGCCTGAACCGAACCCGGCGGCGCTTTGCTTGGCTGTGAGGAAAGCTCCAGGTCCTGGATAAACTCCTCCAAGCCTTGCTTGCCAGAAATCGAGAGGGAACTTTTGGCTTTGGCGATCAGGCTGTATTTGGCCAGGGTTTTGAGGCCTTTGATCACCGTTTCTCGATCGATCTTCGGGTCTAGGGACTCGTTGGCGTAGTGCACATAGATTGCCATGGCGCACTGCGCACTCAACGATGAATCGACCGGTTCACCCAACCAGCCATAACCGGAGTCGTCGAGTAGCTTCCCCTTCTCGAGCAGTGCTTGAGTGACGTCCCTATGGCCCAGGGCGGCGGCTTGCACGGCAAAGGATGCCATGCCCAACTCGCGAAAACGTACGTTCTTGGAGAACATGTCGAAGAAATCGAGACCAGCGACTTTACCCTTCATCTCATCCCAAGAGAAGGTCTTCCAGAGGTACTTGCTGAGTCCGTATGGCACCGCGTAGCCGCCAAAATAGTGCGTGTATTGAGAACTCTTGATTGGGTCAACGATTCCGTAGAAGCAGTGATCGTCCTGCCCAGCTGGGAGGGCGCTGGCAGGAGGGATCGGCATTCCCGCTTCCTTCCACAGCGCGACGGCGCGATCGATGTCGTCGGCCGCCTGCGCGCTTGCCGTCGGGGTTGCGCTTTGGGATAGCAGGGTCCAAGCCGAAAGGATTGCGAGCATCATTGATCAGTATAAGCCCGTTTTTGTTCTCTGATTGGTGGGGCTGTGTTGGTGTCCGATCTGTTGAACCTCTGCTTACGGATTCATCAGTGCGCCCCAAGCCTCGGCACTGAGGTTGCAGTCGCGGGCTGTTCCGCTCAATGACCCAATCTCCTGGTTGAGGGCTCAAACCTTTGGTGGGAGAAATCCACTGGCACTCCCTGTCGGCCTTCGCATTTTGTTCATTGGCGCGTATTGCATATTGATTGACGTGATTTGCCATTGGTTTGGCGTGCAATGAGCCGCATGATGTATTTGAAAAGTAAATACGGAACGCACTATGAATGCCACGTCACAGAAAACAGCCCTTGTAACGGGAGCCTCGTCGGGAATGGGTAAAGAGATTGCCAAAGGCCTCATCAACGAGGGATACAGTGTCTATGTTGCGGCGAGGAATGCCAACAAGATGGTTGATCTTGAGAAACTCGGAGCGCGAGTCATCACGATGGATATCTCGAAGGACGATCAAATTTCTGCCGCCGTCAGTCAAATTCTCGCCGAGTCTGGAGGTGTGGATGTCCTTGTCAACAATGCGGGATTTGGCCTCTATGGCCCAGTTGAGGAAGTCGGTCTAGACGAGGCTCGATATCAATTCGAGGTCAATCTCTTTGGCCCCGCCCGACTCACCCAGCTTCTCCTACCTTCGATGCGGAGCCGAGGAGGAGCGACTATCGTGAATATTGCTTCCATGGGAGGCAAAATCTATACGCTTCTGGGTGCTTGGTATCACGCAACAAAGCACGCGGTAGAAGGTTGGTCGGACTGCTTGCGACTTGAACTCGAACCCTTTGGAATCCGGGTTGTGGTGATTGAACCCGGACTGATCGAAACCGGTTTTGGCGACGTTGTCGCGAATGGACTCAAGCCATTCTTGGGTGGACCCTACCGAAAGGTGGCGGCGGCCGTTTCCAAGTCGACGGTTGACGCTTATAGTCCGGGAAGGGGCACCCCGCCCAGTGCAATCGCGAAGGTCGTTGTGAAGGCCGTTCGATCCTCGAAGCCGAAGACCCGATATGCGGTTGGCAAGTATGCCAAACCGATGATCGCGATTCGAAAGTGGTTTGGGGACCGCGCATTTGACAAAATGATCTTGAGCCAGATGAAATGAGTTATTGGAGCTACGGAGCAAATGCCCTCTAACCCATCAGACCGATGCAAAGTGCCGCCCGCCTTTTGGCGGGCAATCGAACGGGAGGGCCTGAGCCCATCCACCGTTTTGCGGCAAGCTCGATTGCCGGTAAATCTGCATCTAAACGAGTCGGCCGTGATCTCGACAGACCGGTACTTTGATTTGTGGAGAGCGGTCGAGATTCTGACCGATATTCCGACGCTCGGCCTGCAAATGGTGCAACGGGCAGATACTGGATCTCATCCTCCGGCCAGTTTGAGCGCTTTCTTCGCGAGGGATTACCGCGATGGGCTAATCCGCATGGCCAGATTTAAGAGGCTTTGTTCTCCAGAGAAGCTCCTGATCGAGGAAGGTTCGGAAGAAACGATCGTTCGGATCGAGTGGCCGTTTGCGACGAAGTTAGAACCGTCAATTGCGACGGACATTACCTTTGCGACTCTCGTTGAGCTTGGCCGACGAGGTACCCGTCAGCGCATATGTCCTGTTCGAATAGAACTGGCGCGCCCCATCGCGGAGCCGTACCAATATGAGTCGTATTTTGGCTGCCCTGTCCATTTTGCCGCCAAGCGTAATGAACTGGTCTTGAAAAGCTCGGATCTTGATCGGCCGTTTCCTGGACACAACCCAGAGATTCTCGCGATATTGACTCCGGCGCTTGCTTCGGCACTGGAAGAATTACAACCTGCCCGATCGGTTAGCGAGCAGGTCAAAACGGTCCTTAAGCGACATTTGGCTAGTGGACGGCCGGAGATAGCCCAGGTGGCCGACGAATTGGGCACGAGTGACCGAACGCTCCAACGGCGCATCAAGGAAGATGGAACATCGTTCCGCAATCTGCTCGCGGCGGCGCGAAGAGAACTGGGCCACCAGCTACTTTCCGATCCTGCAATTCAATATGACGAAGTCGCCTTTATGCTTGGCTTTCAAGATACGAGTTCCTTCCATCGAGCTTTTCGAGAGTGGGAAGGAATGACGCCGAATAACTGGCGACATTCAAGGGATCAAATCTCAGAGATGCCTCGGTAGCGCCGCAAGAAGTGGGACCTCTCTACTTCTTGATGAAGCCGTGCATGCGGAGCCACGACGCGAAGGCCTCGAACCAGCCGGTGCTGGTCGTTTCCTTGTTGTACATGCCGAAGCCGTGGCCGCCTTGCTCGTAGAGATGGAATTCGACCGGCCGTTTGGCCGCCTTCCAACTCTCGATAAGGCCGAATCCGCCATTGCCCATGAGGGGGTCATCGGAGGCGAGAGCGATGAACAGCGGCGGAGCATTGGCCGGGACCTTGACGGCGGCGAGCGGGCCATAGATGTCGCCGAGGAAAGCGGGATTGATGTCCTTGCCGTACAGAGCGGTCGACATGGTGAGCATGGCCCCGGCGGAAAAGCCGATCATGCCGACCTTGGTGGGATCAATATTCCACTCGGCGGCGCGAGACCGAACGAGGGCGAAGGCGGCGGTGGCATCGGCGATCTGCGGAGCGAAGGCCTGCGAAGGGTCGCCGGAAGGTGGTCGTCGCGGCGGTCCGCCGGCTCCCGGTCGCGGAGGGGCGGCAAACTCGGCCAGGTCTGCGGGAGTCGGGATCAGGCGATACTTCAGAACAAAGGCGGCGACACCTCTTTTATTGAGGGCCTTGGCCACATCCCACCCTTCGTTCTCCATGGAAAGCGTGCGAAATCCGCCTCCGGGCGCGACGATGACGGCCGCGCCGGTGGCCTTCGATTTGGGCGGCAGGAACGGCGTGAGGGTGGCGACGCTGACGTTGCGGGCAAACTTGCGCCCGTACTGAAAGTGCCATGACTCGGGGGCGGTGGCCTCGGGCAGTTTTCCGGTGCCAAGCTCGATCGCGCCGGGTTGCTTGGGAATGGGAATCGGCGTCATTTTGTCGTCTTGAGCGAGGGCGAGGGGGGAGAGCACAGCCATGATCAGGACTACCAATGACCCCGATCGACGACTGGATGCTGGAATATGAAACGATCTCATGTTGACTTGCCAACCGGTTCGGACGGGAACCTCTTTCGAGTGTCATTCTACATGATTTAACGAAAAATCAAAAGGGGGAGAACCCCCATCCCTAGCCCTTCCCCCTCTTGCATCGGACGATGCAAGAGGGGGAAGGGGATGAGAGTCTCTATCCGCCGGGATTGACGATTAACGCCGAGAAGGTGCGGGTTGAGGACATCCGCAGGCCATCGCGGTGCGTGGCGGTGGCTTGCTTCTCATCGGCCGAGACGTGCACATCGAAGATTCCGAAGTCGCCTTTTTCGTACCCGTATCCGTCGCCTTGGTCTTCGTACACTTCGGCTTGCCACGGGCCGGGGCCGTAGCATCGAAGCACGTAAGCGCCGCTGGTCGAGGCTCGTTGGTCGCCCGAATCCGACGTTGGGTGGGTCGGGATAGCCGCACCGGCGCGGACGAACAGCGGAATATCTTTCAGCGATGGGGAGATGGTGATCTGCCCAGAACCGACCGGCTTGCCGGTTTGATAGTCAACCCATTCGCCCTTGGGTAGGCGGACGGTTCGCGACTTCTGATCGGCCCGAATCGGGGCGACGAGCAGGCTGTCTCCGAGCATGTATTGGTCGGTTTCCAGGCCGCCATCGACCAGGCACATCGGCCGGATGGGCGGGATTCCGTCGCGCCAATACTGCGCGTAAGTGGTGTACAGGTAGGGCGCTAGCGACTCGCGCAGGCGCATCGCCTCGCGCACCAGGCCCTCCACCACCGGGTAGCTCCACGGCTTTTTGCCGCTGTCCCACGCGTTGAGCTGAGCGATCGGCGAGAGGCAGGCCATCTGCATCCGGCGGACCCATTCTTGGTCGGTGTCGGCGCTCCGAATTTCGGCGCACCAAAGCGTCCCCACCAGCGGGCTATTGGTCAGGGCGGTCAGGTACTGCTGGGCGTCGTAAGTGTCGCTGTAGATCGCCATATTGAAGCGGCTGGCGGCGCCGTTGGACCCTCGCACGAGGCCGAAGGTGCGCTCGCCTTTCTCGCGAAACATCCGGTCGATGAGCTCCTGCCAAAGCACGCCGTAGATTTGCCGCATCTGGAGTCCGTCGGGGCCGGATGGGAAGGTGGCATGGTCGGGCCACAGCCAGTTGTCAAAGCCGTCGACCTCGTCGATTTTGTAGCCGCTGACGCCTAGCGAGAGGTGCTTTTCGGTGTGGAACTTACGGACGATTTCGGACGCCTTTTTGTCGTACACGTCGGGCACCGCGCCGAGCCAGACGGTGTGCGAGCCGAAGCGGGGCGTGAGGCGGTTGTAGAGATCGGTGCCGGGGGCGACGTAGGGGTTCTCCCACAGGTTCACGTGAACGCCTTGGCCGGTCATCCGCCGCAAGAATCCGGCCGGATCGGGGAATCGGCCAGGGTCGAATTCCATGCTGCCGGGATACGATCGCGACTGCCATCCGGGCTCGAGGCCGACCACGTCCAGCGGGAAGCCTCGGCGGGCAAACTCGGCGACTTCGTCTTCGACTTGCTGGGCGGTGGCGAGCGAGGGGGTTCGGTGCCAAAATCCGAGGGCCCACAGGGGCGGCATGGCCCCGCCGCCGCAGTACAGGTTGTAGCGCCGAAGGGCATCCATGGCCGTCGGTCCGGTGAAGACGATAGCCTCCAGACCAGGCGCCTGGACCGAGGCCTCGACACAGCCGCTATCGGGCTGGGCGTCCCACTTTCGGTCGGTGTTTCGGTCGCGAAACTTGGGAATCTTGGGGTCGGCCAGTTGGTTTCCGACACCGACGTAGAAGTTGGTGGGGCGCGAGGTGTTCAGCAGGACGGCGTAGCCCAAGCTGCTGATGTACATCGGAGTCGGCACATGCAGACGGTCGTGGCCGGAGGCATAGTGGTCGACTTCGAGGTGGAACACGCCGCCCCGCCGGTTGCACCCAACCATCTGCAGGCCGAGGCCGTAGACCTTTTCGCCCGGTTGCAGGGGAATCTGGATGACGGCGTAGTCGCGGGTCTTTTTGAGGTGGATTTCGTCGAGCCGGAACGGGAGATTGGCGGTGGGGAGATCGGCGAGACGGTCGCGGCGCGGCTTGGCGTTGGCGGCTTCGGTGAGGGTGGGCCGGTCGTGGGAGCCGATTTCGGACCTCCAGACACCGGGCTGGACTTCGGACCATCCGGGAGCGATTGGGTTAGACATGATGGTGCTCAGGGCTATTGAGGTAGCGATCCACATGGCGATGCTCAGGGCTTTGTTAGGTTACCCACGGTCCTCGAACCTGTCTAAAATAGCTTCATGCCTTTGTCGATGATCCTCGGTGTGCAGTTGGCGGCCCTGCTTTCCGCGCCGGAGGCGACGATTCGGGACTACGGCCTGAAGCCGTACATCCGGCTCTCGAAGGATTTGCCCCACCGCGAGGACCGGCCTTGGAAGCTCGTCTGCGAGATGCCCTACAACTGCCAGTTTCAGCCTTGGATTCAGGCGGAGGGCGATGCGGGCCAAGAGATTCGGTTCAACTCGACCAACCCGCTGGTGCTGTACCTGACGCCAACCGAGACGACAAAGACCCTGGCGGGGATGCAGACCTACGAAGCGAAGAACTGGATCAGCGGCGAGGGCGCGATGTACACGATTCCCGCCGGGGTGACGGTGAAGGCGGTGAAGTACCGCGAGACGGGCTACGATACGGACTTTGCGGGGTCTTTTTCGTGCAACGACGACGACTATAACGTACTGTGGCGGCGGGCGGCGCGCACCGCGTACCTGTGCATGCGCGACCACTTTTACGACTGCCCGGACCGCGAGCGGGTGGGGTTTTGGGGCGATGGAACGCCGGAGCTCGACCAGTGCTTTTATGTGTTCGACCGCCGGTCGGACGCGCTTTGCCGAAACCTGGTACTCCGCAAGCTGGAGCCGACGTTCTACCCGGGCCAGCACCTGGAGTTTTTGGGCGAGTATGGCCTCTGGTTTTACTACCTTCAGACGGGCGATCTGGACTCGATCCGAGCCGCGTACGAGCCGACAAAGACTTTCCTGATGGAGACGTACAAGTTCGGCAACCGCAACACTTGGTTCGATTGGGGGCACGAGCCCAAGGACACCGCGGTCATCGAGACGTGCTTTGCCTATATCGACCTTGGCACGCTGCGCAAGATGGCGCTGGTGACCGGACACGAGGGCGATTTGCCGATGATCGACGCGAAGCTGGCCGAGATTCGTTCGACGTTCGACGAGCGGTTTTGGAACGGTCGATGCTACCAGTCATCGGGCGTTGCTATTCCCGACGACCGGGCCAATGCCATGGCGGTGAACGCCGGTCTGGCCAGCCGCGACAAATGGGCGTCGATCTACGACAACGTGCTGAGCAACACGACGCGGTCGAGCTCGTTTTTCGACCGGTGGGTGTTCGAGGCGCTGTGCAAAATGGGCCTGCCGGATCGGGCTTTGGTGCGTATGGCGAGCCGGTACCGAACGATGATCGATTCCAGTTTTAGCACGCTTTGGGAGCATTACGACCGGTTCTGGGCGACGCACCTGAACGACTTCGACGAGGGGTCGTCGCTGAACCACGGCTGGAATCCGCCCGCCATCGTGCTGGGGCACGACATCATCGGGGTGCGGCCGGTGGAGCCGGGCTGGAAGGTGTTTGAGGTGATGCCGCAGGAGGCCTTTTTGACGTCGATCAAGACCGAGGTGCCGAGCATTCGGGGGCCGGTCAAGGTGTCGATCTCAAAAACGAAGTCCCGCTACACCCTCGACCTGATCTCGCCGCCGGGCACAACGGCGGTCGTCGGCATTCCTCGGGCGAGCTTTACACGGTTGGACTCGATCGAGGTTGGCGGAAAGGAAGCTTGGAAGGGGGCGTTTTTTGGGGGCGCTTTGGGAGATGGTGACGAGGGCGGCTATGTGCGGTTCCGGGTGCCGGCCGGGCATTGGACGTTCGTGGGTAAGGGGTCACTGTCTTTGGCCTCGCCGAAGCCGCCGCGAGTTAAACCGGAGGCAGCGAAGGCTTTGGACAAGCATGGCTGGACGGTGTCGGCGTCGGTTCCCGACGGGTCGTTTTTGTTCAGCGGGGCAAAGATTCCGATCGACGTTTCGGCGGCTAATGCCATCGACGGCGACCACTGGACCGGGTGGCGCGACATGACCGGCACCCAGCATCCGGGGCAGTGGTTCCAGATCGACATGGGGCGTCGCCAGGCGTTTGATCGGGTCGTGCTCGACAACACGTGGGCGCTGTTCGACTACCCTCGGCGGTACGAGGTGCGGGTCTCGGACGATGGCCGGACGTGGAGCGAGCCGGTGGCGTCGGGCGAGGGGCATTTGGGGATTACGCGCATCGCGTTTCCGCTGCGGCGCGCGCGGTGGATCCGTGTGACGCAGACGGGTTCGGACGCGAAGCGGAACTGGTCGATTTATGAGGTTGATGTGACTTTAGCCGGGAATCGTAAACCGTGAACTGCAATCAGTGAACTGTAAACCCGATCTGGGTGATCCCTGATTCCTTGAGGAATGTCGGGGAGCAACTGCCGACTGCATACTGTCGCAGCGAAGCGAAGACCCCGATTTATCGGGGCCAACTCCAAACTCCCAACTCCCAACTAGCCGTCCTTTGACGGCGCAGGCCCTAGGCGTATAATGGGCGCAGGTTACCCATGCTGTCCGTCGCCGTTGCTTGTTGCCTCCTGCAAGCCCCTCGTCCCAATCTGGTTTTCATCTTCAGCGACGACCACGCGCGCCAAGCGATTTCGGCTTACGGCTCGAAGTTGATGCAGACTCCGGCGATCGATCGGCTGGCGAAGGAAGGCGTTCGGTTTGACCGGCATTACACGGCCAACCCGCTTTGCGCGCCGAGCCGGGCGAGCCTGCTAACGGGAAAGCTGAGCCACATCAATGGCCACACCGACAACCGGACCAAGTTCGACGGGAACCAGGAGACGTTTCCGAAGCTGCTTCAGCAAGCCGGGTACGAGACGGCATGGATCGGCAAATGGCACCTGGAGTCGGCGCCGACCGGCTTCAGTTATTGGGACATTTTGCCGGGCCAAGGCACCTACTACAACCCCGATTTCATCAATGCGACGGGCACCAACCGGGAGACGGGCTACGTCACCGACATCATCACCACGAAGGCGAAGAATTGGCTGGCAAAAACGGCGGGAAAGCCGTTTTGCCTCATCGTGGGGCAAAAGGCTCCGCACCGCCCATGGCAACCCAATTTGGACAAGCTCGACCTGTTTGCCAACCGCAAATTCCCCTTGCCACCCGACTTTTACCGCGATTACTCGGAGCTGAACAGCGGCGCCGGGCGCGCGACGATGCGGGTGAATCGGGACCTGCGGATGGACAGCGACCTGCTGGTGGATAGCCCTCCGGGCCGCCTGAATGCCGCGCAGCGGGCCACGTGGCAGGAGAAAATGAAGGCGCAGGATGCCGACTTTCATCGTCGAATCGAGTCGGGCGAGTCGAAGGATGCGGTGATTTACGACCGGTACATCAAAGACTATCTGCGGTGCATCAGCTCGGTCGACGACAGTGTGCGCGACATCACCAAGACGTTGGGAAACCTCGGGCTGGCCAAGAACACGATCGTGATTTATGGCTCGGACCAAGGGTTCTTTTTGGGCGAATTTGGGTGGTACGACAAGCGCTGGTTCTACGAGCCGTCGTCGGGCACGCCGCTGATCGTCCGCTGGCCCGGCGTGAAGCCTGGGGTGGTGAAGTCGGTGACGAGCAACATCGACCTTGCGCCGACGATTTTGGACGCCTTGGGCGTTCAGCCGCCCGCCGACATGCAGGGTGTGAGCCTGTGCGACCTGATTCGGACGAAAAGGGCTTCGAAACCGGTGCCGTTTTACGGCCATTTTTATGAGAGCGACGACGCCGACCACCATGTGCCGAAGTGCGTTTCCCTCATCGACGGGAACGTCAAGCTGATGTTTTACTACGAGCTGAACGAATGGGAGCTTTTCGACATCGGCAAGGATAAGGGCGAGCATCGGAACCTGTGGAACGACCCTGGGTCGCGCGACCTGCGGCGGCGGATGGTCCGGCTGATGCTGGAGAGTCAGAGGAAGTATCGGGAGGACCATCCGCTGATCGAGCGCATTGCGAAGATCGCCGAGGGGCTGTAGTCGGGGCCTGCCGACTGAAAACTGAAGGATTGGTGCGCGGGAAAGGACTCGAACCTTCACGCCTTGTGAGCACTACCACCTCAAGGGAGTTTTTGCAGGTTCAAAGAGGTGATTTTGAATCTACCGACGTCCCTGGAAGTCTCTCTATTTCTCCACCAATTGAGAGACTTTTGAGAGACCAAAGTATTCGTCATAGGTTAACCTGATTCCAACACATTTTGGTTAACCATGAAGATTGCCGACATCCGCGACGCTAATATGTTCCAATCCTTAGTACATCGTCTTATGGTTGCCGAAAGAGGAGCAGACTTTCATGTACCGGACGATAGTGGTGGTGACCGCGGGAATGATGGTTACGATGCCACAAAGGGAATTTTGTATGCAATCTACTGTCCGGAAAAGCCGGACACCGCCGATTACCGCCGCAAGGCATTAAGCGATTTGAAAAAAGCCATTCAGTTAGCTTCTGAGCCAGGTTATTCGGTCAGGCAGTGGATATTTGTGACCCCAACGCCCATCCGCGAGCAATTGCAGGCAGAGATAAGAGCTACCGCAGGTTCAGCAGGGCTGAATGTGGGTTTCCTAGCTGATGTTCACCTTGAGGATTTACTTCGAAGGCATCCCCATATTCGCGACGAATTACCTGACATGGAATACCCCCAGGTTGCACGTCAACTTGACGCAATTAGGGCGCCTCTCAGTCCACTTCGAGTCTTCTTGACTCTCGAAAGTCAAGTTCCGGACGAAGACTTGGAACGAGTCTTTGCAAAGGATGCAGGCTATCGTCGGTATTCTTCCGATGGGCCCTTGCCTCCTCCACCAGATGGTCCTCCACCTGGCACTTCATCGTGTCGCCTTTTTCAAAGTGACGGCTTTCTCGACATACAGGATGGGAAACTCGTTGGAGCTGGATTGATTCATCTCATGGGGCCAGGCTTTCCATTCAATCGGCGTCCTGCTTCTCATACCGTTTGCCGAATTTCTGGTAGTTCACTAAAGGACGTCATCGGGCCAAACGAGCCACTATGCATGCATCCCGAAATTGTTGTTGAGATACGAAAGGGAAGCGAGGCAGGCCAAGGAGGAGCACCTAAAATGATTACGTTTCGAAGCAAGATGGATGATGCCCGAAAAGTCCTTCGCCTCAGTGCAATCGACAACACAGTTTTTGCGGACTTTCTGACCGACAATATCTACCCCTTGCAGGTTGATGGGTCAAAATGGAGCCACCACGACTTAAGTGGTGCGACCCTCCGTATTAGACTTAGATTCTTCTTCGTTGAAGGCCTTGCCTGTCTTCCTGAATCAAGCTGGCCTCGGCTGAACGCACTCCAATTGTTGATAGATGGCCTGTATGTCATATCCATGCAAGAAGAAACAATTGCCACGCAACTATCAGGGCACTCAACGGAAGTACAACTCACTGGGGATGCTGTTTCTCCTACTATAGAATTGGAATACACGTTGCCGCCGACTGACTTTGTTCAGACACTTTCGCAGTCCTAGCCTGGGAATCAAATTGGCTCATTATTAGGCTTACAAAGCGAGCAAATTGAGTGTCAAATGTATCGTGGCTGACCAATTCGGCGAAGTCATGCAATATTCTCCCAACCGTTCAGTAGACTTCTCAAATGTCCCGGCTATCCGTGAGCAATCTAGAGGCCCAAAGACTTGCGTACAGGGAAGCGTTTCGAAGTCTGTATGGGGATCGATTTCAATCTTGGTTTGAGGAATGCGCAAGATGCATTCATGAGCCAGGCGACTTTCTTGCCGTTCGGCAGACGAGAGGCGATGGTGGTCTTGACGGCCTAGTCGTGAATTCACAACTCGTCTATCAAGTTTACGCGCCCATTCACCCAAGAGATTCTGCGACCGCAAAAAAAATCACCTCAGACTTCACAACCGCACTAAATACGCTCGGTGGTCAGATGCGAGCCTGGACGTTTGTGCATAATCACCCGGAAGCCAAGCTTGGGAAGCTTAGCGTTGCAGCGATTAACCGGATCAAATCAAAGCATCCTGGAATCCATCTAGCTGTGCTCGACATTGAATCCCTTTGGGAAGCGATAAAGGCTTTACCTCCGTCCAGAATTGCCAAGTTACTCGGAAAAGAATTGCGCTATGAAATTGGTGATGAGCTAGTCCGCGATAGATATCTGGATTTCCTTCTAGCTAGCCACTCGCATATTGATCCCCGTGGGATTTCTGAATTCGAATCGGATCTCAGGTTGCCCATTGACGAAATTTACGTCTCGCTTGAAGTCGAACGTCATCTCCCGTTCAACGATCGATTGACCAAACCCAGTGATGTTGGCGATTCATCTCGACCAGTTAAATCCGAAGTCGCAGAAACTCACTCTAACCCCGTCAACTTAGGATATATCCTCGCGGAATGTCCAAGACTAGTCATACTCGGCGCCCCGGGTTCCGGAAAGACGACCATCTTGCGCTATCTGGTGAACAGATTTTCTCAAGCCCTTAAAGATGGAGTGGGGTGGATTAAGGACTCATCTGGGGACAACTACGGGCAAGTGCGAATGCCTATATATTTCAGAGCAACGGAATACGCCGAAGGACTTCGACACATCCCCAACTTAAGCTTCCGAACTTTCCTCCCAAACGCTTTCGGAAACGTTGCCGCAACTCAAGATGAGATGAGAATCTTATTTGAAGCAGCACTGGCAAAAGGCTCCCTCATTATCTTGATAGATGGTCTAGACGAAATTCCCAATCTGGGCGAGCGATTGTCCGTTGCGGATCACCTCGAAAAGTTTGCATCAGGACTAGAACCAGGCAATCGCATCATAGTGACCAGCCGTGTGGCAGGCTATAAAGAATCTCGAATAGCATCGGGATTCGCCCATTTTAATATGCTGCCCATGACCAGCGATCAGATCCGGCGGTTTCTTCATTCATGGTGTTTAGCTAGAGAAAAATGCGCCTCGGGCATTGAAGCGCAAGGAACTCGCGAATACAGGGCGGAACAGGAGTCCCAAGAGCTTTGGAGGACAATTGAAGCGAGTCCCGGGGTAAGGCGACTTGCAACTAACCCATTAATGCTTACGATTCTCGCCCTCATATATAGGAAAATTGGCCGACTTCCTGATAGGCGTTTGGAACTTTACGAAATGGCTGTTCAAACGTTATTGAAAGACTGGCGATTGGCCCAGGCCAAGCGCGAAGCTGTAACAATTGACGAACGAGAGGCCCTAAGTTTGCTCGGGCCGTTGGCATTTTGGATGCACCAAAACGAACCGAGCGGACTGGTTGAAGAAGTCGATGCTCACGCCGTGCTGTGCAGGGCATACGCTGAGCCAAGATCGCTGCGCCCTAACCATCCTGATGTCGTAGCCTGTGCTGATTTATTCTTACGCAAGGTGCGAGAGCATACTGGACTGTTCATTGAGCGAGAACCTGGCCGTTACGGCTTCATGCACTTAACCTTCGAAGAATACTTTGCCGCGAAGCATTTAGCTGAGGACTTTGATCTTGCGCCTAAATTGATCCTTGACCGTCGTAGTGATCCCAGGTGGGAAGAAGTCATCAGGCTGAGTATCGCTGGAGTACCTCAACGGGACTCCCAGCGCTTGATGAGACAGTCCATTTGGTGCGAGGTCACATACGATGGGAATTCAGGCTACGTGCCAAGCGACTATGAGCCCTACCTGTATAGAGATCTGGTTCTTGCTGCAAAGTGCCTTATTGACTGCCCGACACCGGACCCTCAATTATTGGCATCACTCGCTACTCAACTCGCTGATGTATATTGCGATCAAGACCAACCTCATTTCAATCGATACCTCGAAGGAATGCTGGAGGACTTGTTTGGCGCATTAGGCGATGGCGAGTTGGGCAAGGCTGTTGCTGATAAATTGCTAGAACTGGTCCGATCGGGCGGGCCTCGAAGCAGGGAGGCTCTTGAAGGATTAACCTTTATAGGGCCAGTTAGTGAAGAGGTTTCTGCAACTCTCGAACGCGTTTTGCTAACTGAGAATCCCTGGTCTGTTGATCGTTTTGTCGAGAATCTGGGAAAAACTCAACAGACCACGGAGCGTCTTTTAGGCCTACTAACCAAAGTCTTCTGGGATGGTGACCTCAGGTTAAAAATTCCTGCTGCCAGTGCGTTGAGGCGACATTGCCCGCTGCCCGAAGAGGTAATTGATTTGCTTTGGACGGAGTTTAGGAACCTGGACCGATCTTGGAATCATCGCGTAGACGCGGCTGTGGTGTTGTTCTATATTGGCCACTCTGATGAAAGCTCGCTAGATATTCTTCAGGAATGGTGGGGGCACTCGGACGGAAAGATGCATGAGGACATCGAGGTCTTCTCTGCACTTGGAAAACGCTCTGAGGACGAAGCATGCACTTTTCTTGTGGAGCGATTAAGTTGTACTGATCCTGGCATCGTGGCCCAGTATGCTCAAATGATTCGATCCATTATGGAACCGCTCAGGAATGAACACCCGCCGGAAGTAAGAAGGCTCGTCGACATTGATGACCAAGGAAATGATTCGGATGCACGTTTCTTATTGAAACTGGTTAAGAATTGCCCACCGCTTTCTGATCAACTTATAGCAAATCTTAGCCATCCGACTGGTTGGATTCAGGGAACTTCAGCAGAAGCTCTGGGTTCTTTGAGGATAGACACCCAAGAGTCGATCGATGCACTTGTCCGGGCCTCCAAGATAGGCGATACACGGGCCTTGGAAGGCGTAATAAGAGCGTTTGGACGAATCGGCCTAGACGATGCCAAAGCCGAGGCAGTATTGCTGCAGTCTCTTCATCACGAATATAAACATATAAGAAGTGCAGCGGCATGGGCACTTTCAAGGCGTACAAAACTCTCGGAAAAGGGAGTATCTGCCCTCTGTCAGTCATTAAAAGACAAAGAAATGGATGTGAGAAATGCAAGTGCTCAAGCTCTTGGGCGGCATGCACCTGGTAGGTTGGAAATTGCCCATGCACTTGCGAATGCTGTTGCCACGGGGTGCGAAGAAGCCTGGGTCGCATTGTCAATCATTACGCAGCGCATGAACCGCCATGTCAGTTGATCCCGAAGAAAGCAGACCCTGATTGCTCGTTTCTGTAGATTTGAAATGTTGGTAGGTCCAAAGTGAGGATTCTGAAACTGTAGCTGTCTCCAGCGCAGGATCGAAATGATCTATATCCAGCCTATAACTGAAAACGGGTCCGTCTCCGTAACGCGAACCAACCAAGTAGACGCTAAATCGTCAAGAACCATCTTTCCGGGATGTTTCCGGTTACCTGCTTTTGACGAAAACACGCTTACTCGGTGTTGGAATAGATTACTAGCGCCGACATGCCATGACTCACTGGAGCCGTGATGGGGAACTTGAAGCACTTCTATTCGGTTCCAACGTCTGCCGCCGAAATGAGTACGTGCATTTTGCACTCCTGTGGCTGAAGTGAAGAAAATGTCTCCGGTAAGAAGTAGGCCAGAAATCTGGCTTCCCAACACGTGAACATTTCTGTTGTAACGCTTCGGTCTCATTATGTCAAAGCAATGCCAAAGATAGTGTTCGAACTCAATGGGATGATAGTGTCTCCAATCAACGAATTTTCGACGTTTAAGCGGAGCCGAGTACATAACAAGGGAGATTCGATTGGCATTGCGTCCCCCTTTACCAAAGGTATCTTCATAAATCTTTCGAGCCCTCGGTAAGAAGTCATCGGACAATGTGTAGTTATTTTTGTTCCAACATTCATCAATGAGAGCAAGGATGGATTTCTCAAACTGCGTGAGATCAAGATCGGGCCTGTGCTCATTATAGAAAACAAACTCCCACAGTCCCCGCATCGTAATGGTTTGATCGTGGGACGATATTCGAACCTTCGACATTTTGGTATTGTCCGCCAAGAGCGGGGTGTCAAGTTCAGAAACATCGTCTCCAGGTGGCAGGTCTGGGACAAATGAATATTCCTCATTTGACCCTTCGTGAGAAGAATCGTCGTCGTTGTTATCATCCGAGGGAGGAGCGTCCGGATAGTCAGCTCCACCTTCAACTAAGATTACTTCATCGGCTGCTAGTTCTCCAGCCTGCATGAAGGCAACCGGATCAACAAGAAATTGAAGATAAGGGCCATTGGCATCCGACTCCAGAGCTATGAGTATGCGATCGGCGAGCCGAACGTAAGGCATCACAAGGACCTTTGTTCCGCACTCGGATAACAACTGTCTCAATCCGTTTACGTGATCCTTATCGAAGTGAGATAGACACGTAAGGTCAATTGGGTTTCCCTGCAAGTGATCCCTAAGGTGGCTTATTTCGCCTTCTAGGTAGCTCCGGGAAGAGACTGATCCGCAGTCGAAGACATAAGAAAACCTTCGGTCTCCCTTAGTACAAAAGTGTCCGGAAAAGAAGAGGCCTTGTCCAACTGGGTGAAATCGAGACAGAACGCAAATAGGATTCATATTGCTTACCGACGAATCTGCGCCAGCACCTAGGAGCCTATTTTATCAAGATGCCTTTGGCATTTCTACCACTCGATGAAACTTCAGCAGACTTCCCCAAATCTATAAGAAATTGACTATGGCCGGTTCTGCCTCTCGAGGTCGCGTTGAAGGTCTTTCTGCCTCTTCTTAACCTTCTCACGCATTTCCTCTCGGATCGCATAACCTTCCTGCATGAGCACTTCGGCAAGTATGTCTGGCATCCCGCAGTATTCAAGCTCAGGATAGACTGTCGAAGCAAGGCAATCTATTAAAACATATCGCCGGAATCGATCCTCTTCTCCGGCGATTTCAGTCACTAGGTGCTGCGCCGTCAGAGTGCAGTGCAACCGACGGATAGAATCGAGAACAATGAGTCTTACTTCTCTATTCGGGTGAGAGATCAGTGGTGTTAGGAGAAATAGGTTCTTTTCGGCCTCGTTCTGAAGACTGAGGAGAAAGGCGGCTCGCTTGACAATTGCGTCATTAGTTAGGACAAGGTCCTGAACGAGTTCTGCTCTGTCAACGTGCGGAGCTAGAGCTATGCCAATATATGTCCGAAACACTTCATCCTTCGCTGCAAGAAACTCAGCCAATAGAACCTTGATGCCTTGCTGCTTGTCATAACGCAACAAGTCGAACGGCGCAAGTTCTCGATCGTGAGCTGAAGCCGTTTGTACAATGCGAAGAGTTGCGCTGAATGCCAAACTGGGATTGGAAACAGAAAGCCCTCGGACTGCGTTTCGCTTATTTCCGACGAACCGAATACTTGAATCGCTCTGGAAAGCTAGGGTTCGACAATATTCGACCACAACGGAATTCTGAAATAGGAACTCAAATTGAGGTGTGCTTAGGGCATACAATCCCATCGAGTTAATAAGCTCTCTTGCGAAGACATTTCGCTCGACGCCAGATATAACAAGCTTGAGACAAAGCTCTTGAACTCGTAATGCGGTTTCAGGAAGCAACAGTAAATGCTCCGTGAGATTTGTTATGGTGTGGATCCGGTCAAGACCTATCGGGAGTTCAACTGGTTTTTGGTAGACGCTTTCGACAAGCGCGATCAAGCGAAGCTTTGATTCTAGTGTTCCAGCGACCTCCAGAGCGCGTATAGCGAGCCAATTCTCACTCCTATTCGCAATGTCGGCTAAAATATCGGAAGCCTGTTGGGAAAGCTCAGGCATCATGTTCAAACTCCAGAGACATCCGCTGAAAAGAGAATCTTCCTCGGGTTGGTCTCGAAGAACGGTAGCAATGTCATCTCCAAACTCTGCCCTTTGTGCAAAGCCAAGAGCCATGATCGCACCTCGATCACTCCGATTGCTTTGCCAGATACTTAATGCTTGCGATAACTCGGAGTCGGGAATTGGACTGTTGTCGGGCCGATAATTTGCTACCTCCTGTGAAGACTCCATCGATCGTCTCAAAATGGACTCAATGAGGATTGGCCATTCTTGCACAATCGCTAAAGCGTCTTGAATGTTTCCTAACGGATAAGGCCTTTCACCGCTCGGAGTTGGCTCAGTTATGATAGCGCGAATGAGGTCGAGGGTTGCCGAATCGTAGCCATAGGGAATCAAATCAAAAGCGGCCATTCTGACAAAGCGGTCGCCGGATTTCAACCAGTGATTCGCCAACTTTGCGACTCCGGCCGAGGAGAACTTCTGCAATACAGTCACACTTGCTGTAAGTGTCGAGTCGTGGTAACTACCGGGCTCCTTAGCCCGATTCACGAGCATATCCACCATTACCTGCTCAAATTTTGTGCCTGCGCGTCCAGCTAGGACTGTGAGTAAGTCAGGCCTGGTGATTCCTTCAAGTGTTTGCATCCAAGGCCAAACTTGCTCAGAGTTGCAATCGACCAGTTTAACTTCCAATCCATCTAGGATGAGGTCCAGAGCTTTTGTGGTGAGCAGATTGGGGATGTCTATAAACCATTGGACATAAGAGGCAAGTTCGTTCGGATTCGAAGCCATGAGGCGCTCTACCTCGCTCATGACTTCCTCGTATCTTAGGTAGCAGAGTGGCTCAATAATCCTATTTCGAGAGAGATAAACCTTGTAGGGATCGCAGTCCCGGATTGAGTGGATTGCAATCTCCTGGTTGATCCTCACAAGGGCCGACAAAGCTTCACTTGGCAGCGAATAGTCCGCATCATCCAGAACTGAGCGAAGCCATGGCACTTCAGCCAAGTCATTAAATTCGCCGGCCGTCCAAGCGCGTTGGTAGCGATCCTTCGGGAGTAGGAATTCAATGAGGCCTGCCTTGTAGTGAAGCCAAAGTTCCTTTCCATAGTGAACCTTACGTAAAACCGCCAAGAGCAACGATACGCAAGTTGGGTGATTTTCAGGCTCGGCAAGTTTTGACTCAAGATATTCACGGGAAAGAGGAAGACAGGAATACAAGGCACTCCACACATCTCGACTTTCGCGAAAATTGTCAGGTTTCTCGTCTGAGCGGTAGTCATATCCAAGACCGCTATCCGCAGAAACCTTCAAATAGCGTTGCCACAGGGGTTCAATCGCCACGACTCCAGGAGCATCTTTGAAGAAATCATATGCTGATTCTCTGGCTTCAGAGCTAGCGCCCTCTATGTTCGAAAGCATAAAAGGCACAACCTCAGGAAGCGGAAATTGGACGACAAAATCCACATACCGATGTCGCCAATGAGCATGAGAGTTGCCTTGCGTAAATTGAAGTCTGCTGATTATGGTTGGGGTGATCGTATTCCCAAGTGTCGAAAGCATTTTCTCAACGAAGGAGTCAAAACGATGAATTCTGGTTTCCAATTCTGCAAAGAGATCGCTTAGGATGGTCTGGCCAAGCGAAGGGGTGGATGCCAATATCCAGAGAGTGTCCATTAGCCAATATCCCGAAAAGTTCTTATGTTGCGGGGCGTTGTTGAAGTCGAAAATCCAGTTATCAGCAAATTCGGTCGCTCGGATTTCATTTCTCAAAAGCTGGTCCACTTTTGCCTCAGCTAAGAGCCACTCAAGAATTCGGTCATGCCAAATCTCGAATTCTCCATCGTGTGTGGTTATGAGAAGGCCGAAATCGACCAAAGTCTGTATCAACTCAGGTGTCAGACCGGATCTATTGAGGTCCGCTATCGACCAGGGATATTTCTCATTTCGGGCTACCGCGAGGCTCGCTCGGGAGAGCGAAGCCTTGACCAACGCGGAATTGACCGTCCCCAGTCGCTTGTAGAGTCGTTGGAAGTAATGGTCATAGAGTTGATATTCGCTTTCCGGTCGAAATCCGTTTGAATCGACTTTCTTGTATAGGCTGGCGAGGATGGGCAGCTTTAGGGTTTCTTGAAGTTTCGGCTCCATTCCGTAGAACCTGCCAAGGTCTCCGTCCGTTAGAAAGCAAGCAAGTTCTTGGTCGGAAAAGTTTTCAATTTCGACCTCGTGTATGTCCTCAGGGGCATCGGCGAGAAACTCATCGGCAGGATCACTCTGAGAAGCCACAATGACTCTTATGCCCTCAATCGGGTTAAGGAGCTGATACAGGTCATCGATCCAACCTGCCGACTCAACTTGATCGACAGCAATTGTTAGCCAATGACTAGCGTAGTCAGGATGTACCTTTGCTATAAGTTCGGGATATTTTTCAAATTGGAGTGAATCAGTTCTTCCTAGGACCTCTGTTGCAAATCGCCTCTCAAGCTCTGTTTTTAGGCCAATGGCCGAGTCCGACGCTTTTTCGATAAGTACGGGTATCTTTTCGGACCAAGCGACCGCTCGCGAACTGAGTTCCCAAGACTTGCCCTGGCCGCTGCGTCCCTTCAAAGGAGTAAATCGGCTTGTGATCTTTAATACATCCTGATCATAGTTGGCGTTCGCCGCACGACGCGCGTCATCAGATTGTACATATCGCCTAGTTCTGAGCTTTCGATCAAGTGCTTCCTTTGAAGAGGCCAATAGGTTCTTCCACTCGAACCAACCATTGAGATTCAACTTGAATTCGCCGAAGAACTCTTCGCTCGAAATCACCTGATCTCCCTGCATTGCAAGAACTTGAACTCTCCTCAACATTAGATCGAGCATGTCCTTCCGTTTGTCGGGATCGGGAATTAGGCTGGACAGAAAACTGATGACTACCTCCTGCCAGTACTCGTCGCCACGTTCCCACCGGAATTCCATCCCTGAGAATAAGCGCCAGAGCGTTTGGTGCGATTGCAGGTCGGAATTGGTCGCGGTGCCCATCAACTGTTTGGTCAACAGGTCAAAGAATTCTTGCTCGCGTAGTAAATCCCCCTTCGCCTTGTCCAAAATCCCACACGGAAGCTTGATGAAGCGTGAAGAATTCCAAGTGTTTGCGTAATCCTCCATTGATCGAGGCATCTGCCGAGTCCTAAATTCAGCGATCCATTCGGCAATGTTTATCCAATTTCCAAGCCTGCCATTTGTTGAGAATACGAAGTCGTCAAAGAGGTTTAAGTCCACGCTCTTTAGCAAATTCGGCAATACGTCTTCTAAAACGAGCTTGAATGACCACGGTGAATTTGGATTTCGAGACTTGAACTGAATATGCTTGCGGTGATCATTTCGTCTTGAAATGCAGTCACCTCCAAGCTGAACGGGTTCCAGCGTAATGTCGGCATGAGTAACTTGACCACTGGAAGCTTGCCTCAGATTTTCGACCTGTATTTTGGTCAATTCAAAAAGACTTCCAAGGATTTGGTATTCGATACCTCGTATGGTTGAAGCGCCTCCTGGAGGTGAAGTGTGTTTTCTCATGGCTTCATTGATATAGAGGTCCTATCTACCCTAGGAGAGTTTGGGCTAGTTTTTCGAGTTCGGCATCGTATTGCCAATTCGAGTGAAAGAAGGCAAGTGTATGTGGCGGATCAGGAAGTGTCACATCGACGCCCATTCCCAAGCAGGTTTTGAGCTTGTTTCTGTACTTGCGGGCTTCGCAATAAGTTGCCAGCACATTTGACATTTGTTCGGGATCACCGGCCGTGGAAACAAAGGCCACTCCTCTTTCGCCGAACTGAGCAAATGTCGAATGAATGCCTCGGTCAGTTTCCGTTGACTTGAGTACCTTTTGTATCGCTTGCCAAAGCTCTTCTAACCGTCGGTCTGACAAGCCTAAAAGCTCGATGACAAAATCGCTCCTGCCAAGCTGATCACATTGTTCTGCAGCTGAAATGTACTTTTTCAATCCAGAAGGAATCTTTCGTGCGGGTTTTTCAACACGAGGCAGCATTGGATTTTCCTTTGCCCTCAAATACCTGTCAATCCGATCATCTGACTTCCCAAAAATCTCGAAAACGCTTCCAGACTTCGTTGAATCAGCGGTGTGCAAATCGCCTTCAAGATAGAGTCCAAGGATATCCCACTCGTCATGGATCAGTCGGTTTTTGTCGCCGACGATGGAGACCCTTCTCCGCAGATAGTCAAATAGTTGGGAAGGAAATTCGAGAAGATCACATATCAAAGCAAGATCAGTTAATGCGAGTGCCCAAGGATATTCGCCTTCGTCAAACATTCCCGGCAAAGCTAGGTTGGGCAAGTTTGCCGCTAAGATAGCCATTGCTCCACGCCCAAGGAGCGAAACCTCGACAAATTCCCGAATCTTGGCCGGGTCAATTTCAACGTCAACCCCTGCTGAGTCTGTAAACACGACTGGCCCTTGAGACGACTTAACAAAGTCTCTCGCACGTTTTGCTTGATTGAACGCGGCGACTATCGACTTATCTAAGTCCGTCTCTAGTGCTTCTACATTGCCCATACGAGCGCTCAGAGTCACTGACTTCCACTTGCATTCCACAAAGATCAGCTTGTTGTCAAACAGAACCAAACCATCAACTTCTTGCCGATTTTTCTTCGGGCCATACATAAGGCTCCAATGAACTTTTGCCTGCGGGAAGAGCCCCCTTAATGCCTCTAGCGACTGAATCTCAAGCCATTTCGCTCGCGCGTCATCATATCTACTTCGGTAAGACTCATCATGCCAAATATCAAAGTGGAAGGTCGAGAGAAATGCTTCATACATTGCACTAGGAACCGGCAGAAAGTACATACCCTCGAATCTGATGAATGGCCTGGAGACAAGTGGGTTCATTCCGATTGGGTCAGGATCGGATTCAACCGAACCAAGCTCATGACTCAAGCGCGTTAGGAAGGATTCAATCGCTTCTTTTGAATAATCAGGAAGCTTTTCTTGCAGGTCAGTGTGGGTAACGCCAATTCCGTAACGCAATTGATAGAAGAGGGAGAACAAGCTGAACTGTTTAGCCGATTCTTCAACGCCGATCGATCGAATATTAGCTTGGGTTTTCATTTGATCTTCGCTTAGCTCGGCTTCATGAGTAGAAAGGAGTTTTTCGTACTCCTCAATGGCTTGCTGTTGCCCTTGCCATGCCTCGCGTCTTCGCTCGCTGAATTTTTCTGACACAAGCTCGAAGAACGCATTTCCTATTAGAAAGGCATCTTCGATTGTAAACCCGAGATTCTTCGTGAACCAATCTTGATGGGGACCATATATGCCCTTGCAAAGAACCTCGATTTGAGCCGGAACTCCTTCGCCTCGAACGTGTAGCGCTTCACTTTTCATCTTGACTCGAAGGCTAGTCTCTAAGTCCTTCACCTGGTCGCCTACTGGAGCTTCGAGCAGAGAAATTGAGTACTGGGCAAAGTATTGATCTAGCTTTTCTTCCAGCGGACTTAAGATGTGGTCTCCAACAAAAACGTCTTCCCCCTTCGTTGCATCATACGATCTCAAAAAGTGCCATGTGAGCAGCTCGATTCTTACTTGCCAGCGAGCATGCTCTTCCACGTTGGGGAACTCATCTTCGTGGTGCGATAGGTTCAAAAGAGACAATTGGCAGAGCAGTTCAATAGGATTGACCGAATCGGCGATCGTTGTGATTTCTTCCCACAGGCGTGGAAGTTCCAACTTTGCTTGACTTGAAATCTCAGAAATGTTGGAACTCATCGAATCCTTTCGCCTACGATTCAAGCTCATTCAAAACTATCCTGCGACTTCAGGTCTGGGCCATCCCGCTGGCAATTCCAGAATGGTTGAAATGCTCTCGCCTGGCAAATCGTCATAACCCTGTTCCGTACATTGTCGTTTTGGATAAGGCAGGCGACTCATAATCGCGGGAGCTTCTACAAAAGGATTGTTGAAGACGCAGACTTTCACCGCTCCAAAGTTATCAGAACGACATTTGGCAACGCCAATTATGGCATTCACATTTTGATTTCGTAGAGTGCCGTCTTCACGTTTCCAAAATCCACCAGGTCGTCCTACGCCGCTGGGAAAGAGAGCGTCGTGGAAATCCATCAGTTCAGCAAAGAGTCCTGTAGCACTTATTGCAATTGCATAGGGATAGGCGTTTTCACCGTATCGACCAGCTTTGAAATCCGCTGCCTTTAGGATTGGTCCTTCATCGTCAACGATAACCGCATCACCCTGAAAAATCCCTAATGGCCTGTGTGGGACATCTAGTTTGGCAGGGTCTTTAGGTAGCGGCGTAAATTCAACGGACCATCCATTCTGTTCCCACAAATGTTTCGGCAATCCTTCGACGCCGTTCCTTTCGAGAATCCCAGGTAGCGCTTCACGATCAAGCTCTCGTTGCCAATTTACGAGCGAGTAAACGATCTGTCCGGCTCTCGGAGCCGCTGCAGTTTGGCTCAATAATCGGACGGACCAGTACAGTTCGGGGGTGCGGAGCTGTTCATTGATCTTCTGGTAGACGCCATTTAGTAAATTCTGAGCCGCGGCCTCCCGGTCAGACTCTCCTCTCGCTAACACACATTCCAGATACATCAGGTTCCCGTTGGCATCTGTAACCAAGAAGTCTGGTTTCTTGTCTACATCGTCTGGGAGGTCTGGATGAATCTGAATGTTAAATCCTCGTTGCCGAAGAGTTGAGTACATGAGCAACTCGAAAAGCTCGCTGTCAAATTCGCGACCACTCGACTTAATGCGCTGAGCCATTTCCCATCGCTCATCTTCAGGGTAACCCGCAAACCATTCGTTGAGACGACCCCGGACTCTTTGGCTGACTTCATTGTTCGCAGTGGCTAAGTATTTGTAGACGCCCTCATTTAGGGCTGCGGGACCAACCTTATTAGCATCGATTAGATCTGGATCGAAAAGCATATTGATACTATGATGCCTCACGTTTAAGGTGATCTCTCCGTCAATTGATAAAAATTATTTTCGCTTGAGGTTGGCATTCTGTCTTCAAATTGAAACCCTTTGTCTTAGCTTTTGCGATTGCATCGACACATTAAGACTGGCGACCTCAGCGGGTTGACTTTATGGTGTAGGAATGTCGAATTGCTATCTTTGTGGAAGACACTTTGAATCGTCAGACTTCCAACTTCGGCGAAAGGTCCGAACGGGAGGAAGCGAACATATTAGGTTCGGTCGAGACCGGGCAGTTTCGGCACGCACCAGCTACGGAATGCGTGTGGTTTGCAAACACTGCGCGAAGAAAATTGATGAAGCCAAGCGACAAGAGATCATTCGTGAAAACTGGAAGCTCATTGGTGCCGTCCTCCTGTTGCTCGTCGTGGCTCTGGCGAGATGGCTGAATCTATAGCGTCAGTTGCACAGACTGCTAAGGATTCACTCAATAACGTCAGTACTGAGACGATGATGCGGTGAACGCATATGCACATTCAACAACTCATCAACCAGCAAACCCACCTCGCCGCACCGCTCCCTTTAGCGAAGAACCCGGCTTCTACGAACCGGCCTCACTTTGGCTTTATGGCAACTCCAGACTTCTCGGCACTAAGCTTGCTATGGTGAGTGCTGCCTTCGGTCCGACCAAGCACAACGAAGTAGAGCTTTGGGAAATAGAAAAAGAAGCTCAGGAAATTGTTCTTGGCGGTCAAACGCTCGTCACCGGAGTTAACGGACCCGCTCATCAGCGTGCGGCCACTGTACCGCTTAGGTGGGGTGCGCCTAGAATTCTCGTCGTCCAAGGCGGCTTCTATGCTCACCTTGGACCCAACCTCAGCGAAGAGCCATTTCGCACCGCGCGGCTGTGGAGATATGAGTTTGACTTCACCTCTGATCTCATTATCTCTAGGCAAGGGCCAGACCATTGCAAGAATCGAAAGGAATATCTTCCATCTGTCGACAACCTCATTCGCTCGATCGTCGACAAATTTGTTCCCGGGCTCTTGTTCGAGTAGCATGTTCCAATGAACCCCTCCCAGGGGGTTCACTTTTTAGCTAGTTATCGTTCCAGCGAATAGCTTTGCTACCCGCTCATTTCTTAATCGAATGAACTCTTGAACGCATGATTGCAACCGCTCAACGACTACATTTAGAGGGCATACACCAACGGACTTGCCTCCGTTCCCAGGCCTCTCTCTGGTTTGAATACCAATCACGCGAACATCTTTGTTTTCAATAACCATAAGAACCGGCCCTCCGCTTACTCCCTGCAAACTCTCATTGGATCCTTCTGAAACAAAATTCACCGGAATCCAGACATAGAATTCCTGTTCCAAGTCCACTTTCTCGGGATTTATGTCTTCGTTTGGTTCAGGGTGGAGAGGAAACAGCCGTGGTCGAACAGTGGCTTCGGTACCTTCCAGTTCAAAGGAGGAACCGGGAATTCCACAACAGAAAATTGCCGCATCGACTCTCTTCCGGTCATGGTACTTAGAGACATCTTCACCAAATTCTTCCAAGGCGAAAGTTGCGACATTTTTATTGAGAAGGTAGCAGACGACGGTATCAGGTACCGGCAGGCAAGCTACATCGAAGAGGTCCGCAATCCGAGCTTCATCTTCGCCAAGCGGTCCGTTTAGTTCCATCTGAGTCTTATTGATTTCCTGAAAGTCCACGAAGGTGCAATCGTCACGACAAAATGCAATCTCGCTTCCTCCGCCGAGGTAAGTGAGGAAGTCAACTTCGCAAGTGGGCCAGTTTTCTATTGTCTCGCGTATCTCAGTTTTACAGTGGGCCGCCGTGAGCCAAAACCACTGACCTTCAATGTCGACAAAAAAGCCAGAGTAAATACCCAGCGGCCTCTTATAACCTGGAGCATGAACAACCACTGCTGAGCACCGCTCGAAGATGTACTGCTTGAAGTCAAACTCCATCTCTAAATGCTACGTCAATTTGACCAGCCCGGTACTCATAACGAGCCCAATCTCTTCGTAAAAAGAATCCCTCCACGAACGCAGAGGGAAGGGATTTAGAGATAGGAAACACCACGGATGTAGTCCGCTGCTTTCTGTCCCTGAGCTGCCGCCACAACGAGAGCCTTCGGATCAGCTTTGAGAGCACGGAGCCAGCCGCCGATGTATGAAGCTGAGTCGTCGATCTTCGAATTGTCGAGACCAGCCGTGGCACAGCAGAACGCTGATCCGAATTCAGCGACAAGCTCCTCACGGCTATATCCTTCCGATCCGAAGTGAATCGAACCCATGACCCCGGAGCGATTTAGCCGGGACTCATGTCCCGTGGCGTGTACGAACTCATGGAACTTGGTGCGGTAGTAGCCATCGACCGAATCGAACAGGGCCAACGGAGGAATCCGCACGAGGTCTTGTCCGGGGTTATACCAAGCTTCAGTCCCACGCTCTTCAAGGAAAGGTGGCATAGGCATCGACTCGATAATTGAGTCTGCTCGTTTAACCCGGTCCTTGGCAGATAGAATGGGACGTACCGCATCCGCGATCTTGAGACCCTCGATTTGTTCGACATTGAAGACGTTGTAATACCGGAGGACCGGGTACTGCTTCTCTTCGCCTTCGTCGGTCTCGGATTTTCGTTCAGGAAACTTCCAAAACACGACCATCGTTGACTTCTCACCGGATCGGACGTTGGCCCCCAGTTCGGTGGCTTGCCGAAAAGTGAGCCAGCGGTGATCGGCGAATGCCGTCGAGTTCAGTAGCCAGGGATTTACCCCGCGATACGGCTTGTTGGTCAGGAGATTTAGGGGCATGAAGGAAGATTTGTGCCAAGGCCTTCGCCATGGCACGACTCCTCTATCCAATGCTTCGATGATCTTCAGAGTGACGATTTCGTAGAGGTTTCCGCTCAACGCGTCAGCCTCCTTCGGAATGGTGGTTGGATGGAATTCATGGCAGGTTCCTAATTGGAAAAATTCGCGACCTAATGCCGCCCTGCCATAGTGGTGTTCAATCGGACTGCGAGAAAATCGAACTGCGTTGGTGCAATTCTAAGGAATCAATCGTTCCTCATTTGGGTGAAAGGTTCATACCGGAGGAATGGTGTCCTTGATCAGTAATTCTCTCAGACATGCAATTCCTCCAAATCCTGTTTGTTCTGGCCCACCAAAAAGAACACATCAAAGTGAACGGCCATCTCCGTAAAAGGGGGTGGCTGTTTGCTCTCGACAGGGGTTTCGATGTACCTAGGCACATCGACAAAAATACCATTCAAGCGTACAATCCGAATTAGCCCCTGATAAAGGGACGTTTATAAGTAGCTTTCCAATTATGAAAGCAATTTTGAGCGCCCCATGTTTTGAAGGCTTGGATACCTGGTAGGGATTTCACTACTAGGCGGAAAAGTGACAGTCGTGCTTGGGGTCAAATTTGCCCGGTCTGGGGAAGTGACTGTCTGCTGTGAGAAGGGATCGCAAATCCTCAAACCTGAGATGCCATCAACGGGATGTACGCAGTACGGAGATTGCAGACACAGATGGAGTCGTTGCTTTGCAAGCGCGGCTCTTTTTGAGTCACTTTCTATTCAGAACCTTCAACATCGAGCTGGGACCAATTGGTTTGCCACGAGATAGGAGCCCCTTTTCAGCCATAGCACGGGAAATCTCTCGGATCGACATCCCTTCTGCTCTCAGCTGCTTCGCTTCCTGCACTAGTGGGTGGGTCTCGAGATTCGGCACAATCCGAGATACCTGCGCTTCTGAGTCCCAAAGGCGCATGTAGCCGATCGGAACTCGGCCCGTTACCTCTCCTCTCGATCGTTTTTCCTTGAAGGTATGTCTCAGTTGTTCAATCCGCCGTGGGTTGGCATTGGGGTGAAGGTGTGGGTCCATGGCTCAATCCTCCGTCAATTGGTGGGTTGCCGCCGATTTCATCGCATTCACGCACGTGCTCCATGGTGATCCAGAGGTACTGCATGATGCGGCGGAGGATGTCGCGCGCTTCGTCGGTCGTAATCTCCCTTCCTGTGTGCTTCTGGTACAGCTCCTTCGTTTTCTCAATGCCTTTCTCGTTTGGGCTTGGGCAGACTTGGGGTGGGAAGTGGTTGTATTGCATACTTCCAGCGTATCGACGCCTTCACTAAGAACAATCTCCCCCAGAAATACTTCCTCCCGGAGTAGTCGTTGCACGTGAGCAATTCTTCCAACCCCTGTTTGCTCTGGCCCACCATAAAGAATCGACTTCACAAAAGCCGGTTCTTTTGTGTTTCCAGAGCCTGATTCGTATGGTTCAAACGGACTGATTTCTCGTGTGAAAGCTACCAATTCATTGAGGAGTGGCCTAACTCTGACCTGAATTGTCTTCGCCACCCCGTCAAATAGGATCTCGTCTGCTAGAGCCTTGCAAATGTTCTTTTGGCGCTCCGTAGGAAAGGTTTTGAACTCCCTTTGAATCGTCGCAAGGAATTGCAATGATCTCTCAAGGTTTCCAATCACTACGCTTGCCTCGCCTTCGATTCGCGCTGCTTCTTTAGAAAGTTCACTCTTCACAGCAAGCTCTTTGGATTCAAGTTCATGATATCGATCTGAATCGGTAAGAACACCGCTAATCCACATTTCATCGAGTCGTTTGAGCCTCTGGTCCACTGCCCTGAGTAGCGCGGATTGAGTTTCTGAGACTGCTCGGGGATCGACGCTTGAGAGTTTCAGTTCTTCGCGAATATTGTCGCCAGCAATTCGAAGCATTTCGGGTTCGATCTGAAGGTGCTTCATGGCACCTACTACTGCCCGGCTCACCATGGCCTTCGACATGCCTCGCTTTGTGCAAGCTCCTTTTGAATCTGAGCATCGGTAGTTTTCCCAGACAGTCCCATTTTTGAGAATCCTTCGCTCAGCTGTAATCTGTTGCCCACAATGAATACACCGCATGATTCCAGTGAACGAGTACTCCTTAACACGAGGGGCACTGAACGAATTCTTTGAAATCAGAACCTGGACCTGCTCAAACTCGGCCAGGGTTACCATCGGTTCGTGCCTTCCGGCGACCCATTCGCCTTTGACTCGAACGAAGCCCGCATAGAACGGGTTTTTTAGCACTTGATAAATGCCACTGTAGCTAATTGGTCGCATGCCTCCTTTCTTCGTTTTCCGAGTTCTGTAGCCCCATGAACCATTGAGGGTTCGACGAACCTCACTGACGGTGTAACTCCCCGTGAGCATTAGCTTCCATGCCCTCTGAATCATGTCGAAACGGTCCAAATCGACTTCGACAGTCCCTTTCTTCAAGTTCAGTTGGTCTCTAGCATTGCGATACCCTTGTGGAGCGGCATGGATACACCCTCCTGAGCGAAAACTTCCGTCCATCCCCCGGCGTACTACCTTGGAATGATCCAAACTAAACTGCGTCGCCGAAGCTGCTTCGATTACGAGCGGCATTATGTTGTCGCCAGTTCGGTATATTGCGCTCGGAGTTCGTATCTCCTTTAAGCGACCATCGATTAGGAGCTGGGCCAACTTTCCGCCTTCTTCCATATTCCGAACCAGACGGTTGATGTGCCAGCAAACAATTCCGTCGATTTTTCCCTTCTCCAAAAGGGAGATCATTTCACTATATTTGGGCCGCTGATATGGGTGCCTTGCTGACTTGCTCTCCTCCCAACTCGCGACCTCTCTTAGATCGCTCGCCTTAATCAGCTTTGCGCACTCTGCGAGTTGTTCAGTTGTGGACTTCTCGGTTACGGACCGATCGTCATCGGACTTTCTGGTGTACGTTCCGTATCTGAGCATGGAAAGTTCATTAGGAATAAATAGCGCATGACTCGCGCTAATATGTCGCGAGCTTCTTCTTCCGTGATACTGCGACCACTCACATTGAAATAGAGTTCTTGGGTCCTTGCAATACCCCTAGCATTGGGCTGTGGACAAATGAACTCCGGCGAAACATGTTTTTGTAGGTTTGACATGCTCACCACTATCGCGAGTGGAGAATCTAGGCGCGAAAGGTGCTCCGCTCGTGCAACGCACAATTGCACAAGTGGGTCAAGGGTGGAGACGGTCACTGGACCCGTGTTGCAATGGGTGCATGAAACACCAAACACCCTTAGCCGGGGGCTACGGCCCCACATTCAACCGCCTAACGGACGTGCTCGAACACACGGACCGTTATGCGTTCGTTCCAGTTAAACGCCTTGCGCTCGACACCGGAGTTAATCCCTCCTCCATATCGAGACTGCTCAATCATCAAATTAACCCCTCGTTTGCGCTAGTGGCGAGAATAACAGCCGCCATTGAAAAAGAACTCGGAATGCCGATCGATCCAAGAAACATTGTCGCGGAGGGAGGAAAATTCCTTACCCACTCAGTCTGCGACCTAGTTGGCTGCCCGGGGTGTCTCCCGGCCGCCGCCTACGATGAACTCGACGAAACGAATACAGCTTTCCTCGGTGTGAAACCGGGAACGTGGGTCAGCTCGCGCCACCCACACGGCTATACCAGTAACCAGGAGTCCCAGCATGGACAATGAACGACTGCTGGAAGGAGCTCTCTCTAAGAGTTCGCTTCCTGCGCTCATCAACCTTACAGTTAAGGTGCTGGCTCGGTCTGGATATGGCGATATCGAGGTTCTAGGTCGCAGACTAAATTGGCAAAAGTCGAAGCTCGGTGGATGCGAACTCCTGTGTCGTTCCTTCATTGGAAACATCGAACTGAGAGTGATTGTGAAGGTAATTAGAGATTTTGCAAGGACTCGGATGCTTGACGAAATGGCCGGTGCTATGGATCGACTTGGAGCGGATCTCGGCCTCCTGGTTACCACCGGGAAACTCGGCGTATCGGTAGGCTCAAAGGCGAAACTTCACATCAAGTCACGAATCCATGTTGTCGACGTGAAGCTCCTGGCTGAAATGCTCAGATACTACCGAATCGGAGTCCGCCCCGACGGCAGTCCAGATTACGCCTTCTTTGGTTCATTAGAGGCCAAGGCAAAGCAATTCGAATCATTACTCCTCGCCCATGGACGAAACTCGTGGTGAAAGGGCGGTGCGCCTCGCCGGACGACTCCTCAGACTCGGAATAAGCCATCGCGGAGTGACCGAACTCCTCATGTTTCCCTTAGACGATCTTGAGAAGCAAATCGACTGGCTACCGCTACGCAAAGCAAAACGTCCCGGCGCCTACCTCATTGAGGCGGTGCGCCGAAAATACCAACCACCTAAAGAATTCTTCTATGCCAAAGATCAGATTGAAGCTGCTCGGATCGCTGACACCCTGGACACGGACCCCAAACCTCGTTATCGATAAGCTCCTTCCGACCCTTAAAGACACCGAACTTAGAATCCTCATGATTCTCCTTCGCTGTACCGTTGGCTGGAATCGAGCCGATTCTCCCGTCGTTCTGTCGTACCGGGTTCTCCAGCAACGGTCTGGACGCTCAAGCGAGGCAATTTCAAAGGCCCTTGTAGCCTTAGAAAGCGAAGGGCTTATCCACATCGGGCGCACTCGGAAGCGCAACTTCCTCAAAAATGCGAAGAAAGGCACTTCGCATTTCGAAGGACATTAATAAAAACAAAGTAATTAAAGAACAACGCCACGCCTCATCGTTTTCCACAGGCTGTCGGCAGAAGCCTCCCGCAACCAGCGGGAGGCTTTGAACGCTCATAGCGTTCCAGCAAACAAACAGGGCGGCGGGCGGGTTCATATACCTTCCGGCCCTGGTGGAATGGTTACTGTCTAGGGGTTACTTCCACCAGTCCCAGAAGTCATATGATAGTTATGCTGACCAGGTTTTCAGCTACTCGACCTTTGTAGTGATTCTCACCGTTTTTAGGCTTTTCGAATACTGACTCGAGATTACGGCGAGCCGCTTGCCTGTTTTGAGGTCGTAGAGGTCGACTTCGCCTTGGAGCTTCGAGGACCTGCCGATCGCCACAATGCTATCTGATGCAGCCATCGATCGAACGCTGTCCTTGCCCGTATCGAAGCTTCGCCTTGAAAAATCCTTGAGATTCCAAACGGTGCAAACACCACCGGATACCCGCTTCTCGCGGTTTGTATCCTCACAGATTGCCCCTACGGATACAAAGCTATCTTCACCTATGAACTGGACCTGGGAAACGTAGCTGTAGCGAGGTAGCGTAAGACCCGGGAAAGGGTCTGCCGTTCCCAGATGCTTTGGCGTCGTTGAGAGGGTGTTTGAGTAGCTGACCTTGGCGTGGTCGTCGATGTAGACGTGCCGTCCGGAGGATAGCATAGCGATATCGGTTTGCTCGGCAACGCCGGAGCAGTCATCGGGAAGCGCAAGACCACTTGCTCCATTGTCCTTCAAAGCATAGAGGCTCATGTGTCCGTACTCGCGGCATACAATGCCCTGATCTGTGATCCAGATTCGATGAGATGTTTGTTTCTTCTTGGCAACCAAGGTTGAACTGCTCTGGGCGAAGGACCACTTGCGAATACTCCACGGGTCCTTCCAGTTTCCATCTGCTTCGAAGTAGAGGTCAGCATCGTTCGCAAAGGGAACACTCATCGTCGTGTTGCGAATGAGCGTCCCATTTCCAGTTTCGAGATTGAAGAGTTCAATGCAGAACCCGCCTTCCTTTGCCATACGAAGTGCCGCAAGGTATTTGCCATTCGGTGAAAGCGTGAGCGAGAGGATACTATTGAATCCGGTCTCCCGGTTATTGTCGCGCTGATCGTAGGTTCCCGGTATCTGAAGCACCCGCTTTAGGGAGTAGCTCTTCATGTCGATCTCCCGGACAATGCCATCGTCTAAGCCCACATAGAGGCTCTGCGTCTTTTGGCAAATGGCGAGCGAGTCGGTGTGGTTGAACGAGGGCAAGAGCGAACCCATACCCTGCATCGACATAAACAGCAAGGCTAGGCTGGTCATTGATACGCCTTTACTTGGAACATTTGATCCATGCGGTGTCCATTTGCTTCGTTCCGTAAAGAACGCTTTGATGGAGAGCGAGACGGACGGCAATTGGATGCGGCAAAGCTAGTCCCTTCCGACATATCTTGTTCTATGACCCTGGGTTAGCGTCAGAGCCGTGATCTCGACGTGCTCGATATCACGGGTGAGTTCCGGAGTGAAGTACACGAACGCAGAATCCTTCGCGCCACGACCAGTCTTATCGACCTTGTAGAGCGGTGCTGCCGGGGCGTAATACTTCGTGATCGATGATCCGTTGTCCATCACGAGCTTGCACCGAAGCAGGACGCCGTCTCGCGTGTCCTGAGCGGTAGCGGCTCCTCGCAAGTCGATTCCCAATACTCGCGCTGGATGACCAGTGGTGTCGGTAGGGTCTTTACGACTGCCACTCTGGAGGTAGATGCCCTTGTTCCCATTTAGGACGAGTTGCACCGTTTGGATCGCTTCTTTCTCGGCTTTATCGAACTCTTCTTGAGTCGCAAGCTTGAAGCATGGAAGCGCGAGTTTCTCCTCCATGGTCGGCGGTGGAACCTGCTGATTTTGGGGCCGGACGTGGCAAGAAGAAACCAGAACTAGGAGAGCTGACAACATTGTGAATGACCTACACGAACATTCAGTATATGCTATTTCCACCTAACTTAGGTGGTCTACTTGCAACCAGATTGAGTCGTGGCCCAACGCCCCGTCGCTTCTCTCAACACGTCTGACTACGACGAACTAATTTCGTTCATCAAGCGAATTCGGAGCGAGAAAGGTGTGAGCCAAGAAGAACTATCGAAGCGGCTCGGGCAATCCGAGAATTTTGTGCTGAAGATTGAGCATAAGGATAGGCGTATTGATGTTGTCGAGCTACTCCATCTCGTCGAGGCGCTCGGGTATCGACCAGACGACGCTTTTGGACAACTGATAAAGCTACTTCGTTCCTAGGGACGCTCTTGGGTTCGCTACAAAACGGTATTGAAATGAACGAGGCGAGCAAGGTCACTGATAGAGTCGATGCCGAGGTGGAGTCACATAGGTAAATTCACGATTCAGGCCAAAGCTTGAATTTGAAGTAGTAGGCCGACTGCTTCTCTCCTTATGTGAATGTCCCCAAGAAGTTGACACTGGTTCGCTATGCGTTTTGCCATCAGCTTGGCCGACCGGACTCGTCCGAGCCGAAACAAGGCGACAACCTTTGCCAGTTGGTAGTGGTAACCAAATGGACTTGCTGAAATCCGCTTGTTTAAACTAGCAAGGGCTCTACGCGGGTCACCAATCGAGGCTTCAAGGCATAGATTTGTTTCCTCGTTTTTCTCTTCCATTAATGGTGCTGCCTTCGCGGCGACACGTGCAAAACGACGTCGAAAGTAGATTAATTCTTTGGTGCTGGCAGGACCGAGTAAAGGAAAAAGTACTCTTATTGCCAACCCAATTGCGATATTTCCGTGATATTCATAGTAGCCGGAGGCGAGTTGATTCGACCTGATCTTGAGGTCCCTCAGATACTTCCTGCACTCGGATGCAAAGTCAATTGGATTTGATGAAGTTTCGCAAAAATCGGAAAAAGCTATCCATAATTGGATCTCGGAAGAATCAAAATGGCTGATTGTCTTAGACTCAACTATCCTAAGAATCTTGCTTGACAATGAGTATTTTCCGACTCTCCTTGCTATATCAGCAAGTCGAATTGCAATGAAGACTGCTGAACGAGTAACTCTCATGGTGCGCCGAACTGTGGGCCAAATGGAATAAAGGACTTCGAAAGATTCCTGAACACATCCATGCTTTAACAGCTCCGCCACACGGTTCAAGGCCTCGGAAAGGGCATCCGGTGAAGGAAAATCGCGGATGTCGCCTGTAATCGATGTCCTCCAAGGATTAGTGGCGAAAGGAGTGACTCGAATATCAGTTTCAAACTCCTTTGCGTAGGATTCTCTTAGTAATCTAACCAAATCAGGGACTAATGCGCACCATGTGCACATATGGTTCAGGATTTCTTGATCCGGAACTTGGCCACACTCAAGCTTGTAGTACCTTCCTGGCTCAACGTTGACGGCCTCAGCAGCCTCACGGATTGAAATTGATCGGTTTGAGAGTTCTCCAAGTGTTCCCCTGACAGTCCGCATGGCCCGACCAAAATGATGACCACCAGGTTTCAGTTTTGGTTTCTCTGACTCCGCAAATTGGTGTGCTCTTTCTCCTTCTGAGATTCCCATGCAGACCATTATTGTTCACTTTTGTGAACAATAGCCCCACTTTGGTGGGCTTGTGCGAAAAATCATGTTGGTAACGGCGATTACGAAACAAGGGCCACGCTGACACGTGACCCCGTAATGAACCCGGTACCTCGCTGAACACGCAGCTCGATTACACAGGTCCGCGACGCACAATGACAGAGTTACAACCAACGGTCAAGTAGTTTGAACTTTGCGCAATGCGCGACGTGTGTTTTGAGAGCTCCAGCATGGAGCAATCAAGTGACAACTAAGCATAACCCAACCCCAGTCAAAACTGACAACCGTTTCGCCATCATCGGTGCCGTTCTCGGACTCGTCATTGCCCTACCAATCTGCTTGACCAGGGAGTCCCGCGACAGGCATCGCCTCCACCTGACCGAGCAAACCTCGCCAAGGGTTCTAGACGTTTGCCTCGACACCTCGATCAGCAACCGAAATGCCCTGCCTTGGGAAGTAAAGGGATTAAATCAGCTACAAGATGGCCTCGATCCCAACGAGACCTGGCTCGACATTTCCCGCATCGATAGTTCCCTACAAGATCTGTACAGCGACCTCCTACCTGATTCGAGCGAGACGTTCCTTGCGAACCTCACCGCGAACCTCAAACCGGTTTCGAAGGTAGACAATACCTACCTCTCGCTCTACTTCACGGAACTTGCCAAGCGAGCTAAGGACTGCAAAGGGAACATTGTCGTCATCGTTGCCTCCGACGCCTATTGCGAGGGTGAAGGTCCTGAGGGTCATCGCAAACTTGCAGAAGCGGCGCGGGTTCTTGCCAAGAACCCGAGGGTAAAGCGGGTGTTTCTCGTCGGCACAAATCCGGCGAACAGGGCCATGATCAGCGAGGACCTGAGCGCCATTAAGGACCGTGTGCTGTTCCCTGAGAATGGATTCCCGAATGCAACTCTTATCGATGCCTCATTTGATAATGCGGAGGGACGATGAAATCTCTCGCGATGCTCTTTGATGACGAAGACGCCCGGCAAGAAGGAACAACCGTTCCCTACAGCCGGGAAGTGCCGACGGACCGAAAGAAGCCTTTGACCTACAACCTGGCGGCGAGCCGCCAGGTGAGGTTCGGTGAGACGGAGACGGCACCGAGCTTGTTTGAGCATCCAAACAAGCTCGGTGCGGCGATCGCGGCCGATTTCTTCGAACTGAAGCTCATGGCATCGGTTCAGGAGGCCGCGAAAGCCCAAGCCGATGTGGACCGCCACGTTATGGAGCACAACGAGCGGGCAATTCAAGAGAATAAGCAAATCGAAGCGGAACTCGAAAGGCTCCTCGAAGTAGAGCAGGAACTTTTCGATGCCCATCTCGCGGCAACAAGGGTCGCTGGCGAGGACCTTGATTACCTCTTGCCCGAAAATGCCTCGACTCTCGCAAAGGTAGGACTCGTTCTCGACCCCAATAACTTCGCTCCGGTCACGCCAGCGGTTGAAGTTCTGTCTAAACCGGAAGCCCATGCCGCTCGGCTAAAACTCCCATTCTGTCCCCAGGAAAAGACAGTGTTTTGGACACCCGCAACTGAAGTGCTTGCTATGGCCCTCGTAGCGATGGCGCAAGGCCTCGGCATTGGGAGCATTGCCGGGATGGTCTCGCTCAGCAATGCTTTCAAGAACCCTGTGCAAGCGATCTTTTGCGCTTTGCTCGGTGTCTCGATTGCCCTCTGTGTCGGAGGAACGATCAAGGCGGCATGGCGGGGAGCGAGTGAAGCAAAGTACCTCGGCGAGCCTTGGAAAGCGTCTGCTGTCTGGGCGAGCATCATAACCGCCTTCCTTGGGGCGATAGAGGTTGCCGTGGACTGCTGCGGACTCATGGCTTACCGAACCTCACAAGCTCAAGTCGATTCAGTAGGCCTTCACTCATCGAGCTCGAACCAACCGAACCTGTACCTCTTCCTGCTCTGCGGCGCGGTGGTGAGCGTGCCCTACGCCTTCTACTGCGCTTTCGCCGGTTGGCGCAAGGAACGTATCGCTGCGGCAAATAAGATCATTCTCGCGCAAGAAGAGGAACGGCACGAAAAGCTGGCAGAGTTGCACGGATTGGAGTCGTGGCCCGAAGCTTTAGCAAGTTGCAACGCCATTACAGCATGGAAGGTGCTCGAAGCACAACGGATGGGCACCTATGAAGACAATCTCCGGCTCCTTGAATCGCGTAGGCAGAAGCTTAAGAGCCAACTCCGGTCGTTTCGAACATCGGGCACCGAGGAAGAAATCCTCGTGGTGGAGAAGGCTCGCACGGAAGTGAGCGGCCTTTGGGGCGAATACTACCAGCTTCTCGCCGCCCTGCAACAGAACCGATCTGTCACGCCAACTATCTCTGGTCGGAGCCTCCTCGGTAAGAGACCAAGCCTCTGGGATCGGTTCACAGCCCTGTTTGTAAAGAACCGTGGGGTGCGACAATGAGTCGCGCTACCACACGCAAAATCTGGATCGGATACGAGACAGGGTTGAGTAACGACTTGAGCCTGACGCAGGTTCGAGAAACCCGGGCCGGGTTCACCGGCCCCCTCGCCAGGGTTCTCACTGGGTTTTCTAAGGAGGTTTCACGGTGAAGTGGCTCGTTGAAGGCGTCGAGTCCATCATCGTTGGAATCGCCAACTCCATGCGGAGGACGAGGAAGGTGACCGCTCCCATAGGCGAGGATGACACGGACTACATCGGAACAATGGAGGGTGGGCAGGGCTTCACCTTCCTACCGTCCGATTTGTCTCGAAGTGCCCACCTTACGGGTGTGAGTGGTTCGGGAAAGACCACCGTCGTTCTGAAGATCATCGAACTCGACATTCTGCGGGAATCCACGGTGGTCGTGGTGATCGACCTTAGGGGTGATCTAATAGCCGCAGTGCTAGCCCTCTGTACCCGGCTCCGTATCGATCCAAGCCAGGTGACCCTCCTCGACCTTCGCGAGAAGGACAATGTAGTTGGCTTCAACCCCTTAGCCGGAGCCGGAAAGCCTTATATCAAGGCACTCCACATGCTGGCAGTCCTGGAGGCCAACGCTGCCTCATGGGGCGTGAGCCTTGAGGAGTACTGCCGAAACGGACTCCTGGTCCTTGCCTCTGCCGGACGTGCCCTTACCGACATGGAAGCTCTGTTCTACGATGAGGCATTCCTCCACACCTGCCTTGCTTCGGTCGAAGACGAATCACTTCAGGCTTTCTGGATTCGGTACTCGGAACTGTCGAAGGATAAGCGTAGGGGCATCGCAAGTTCGGTATTGAACAAACTCTCATGCCTTACGTGCGTCGATGTACTTCGTGATGTGCTTGGGAGCCGGGACCCCATCAGCCTCGAAAGCATCCTAAGCAATCCCGGCCAAATTCTCCTCGTCTCCTGCGCGGTAGACGAATTAAGCCGATCTGGTGCGATGATCGGAAGCCTCCTGGTTTCCGCGATAAGTCGCGAAGTGCTGGGCCGGGTGAACCTGCCTCAAGCGAAACGGAATCCGGTGCGCCTGGTCGTTGACGAATTCGAGTACATGGCCGGTGAGGCCTTCGAAGAGCTTATCCAGGAAGGCCGTCGATTCAATTGCACTTGCTGCCTCAGCCACCAGCAGTATTCTCAACTCCCTCCCAAGCTCAAATCTCTGATCCTCGCAAATAGCGGCCTCAGAATCCTCTTCCAACTCGGATATGAAGATGCTAAAGCCGTATCTGGCGAGGTGCCCGAGCGGTTCGGCGTTAAGGAGCTTCGAAAGCTGAAACCAGGCGAGGCGGTGGTGCTGCGCCGGGATGGGTCAGCGCGGCAATTGCGCTTCCATCCCCCGGCGAAATCGCCCCCGGCAAAGGAGGTCGAGGCGTTCCGGGCCAAGGTGCTAAAGGGTGCGACTCCAAGGGCCACATCCCCACTACAAACGGAGATCGGTCAGCCACTCTCCAAACCCGATCTTGGAGAGTGGATATGAGATTCACGGATAGGGATTTTAGGGTTGTGAAAGAATCGGTTTTGAGCCATGTTGTGGCGCGAGACCAGTTCATATCGCTCGGATATTTCGGTTCCCCCTCCCGGTGTACCGACCGCCTGCGTGGACTCTGCCGCGAATCCTACCTTCGGGTCCTTCCTACGCCCTACTTCGCGCAGTACCTATACGCAACGGGTCCTAGGGCCAAGGAAGTGGTCGGAGCGAGGCTAGCCTCGCTCCTTGCCGCGAGAACTCCGACTCCTCGTCACGTCCAGCACTGCCTAGCGGTAACAGACGTGCGCTGCGCCCTCCTAAGTGCAGGTGCAAAGCGGTGGCGGTTCGAGCCGCAAGTCCACCAGGCTTTCGGTTGGCTCGGCCAAACCCACGAGGTGAAGCCGGACGGCTATGTCGAGCGGCAAGGGCTGCCGACTTTTTTGGAAATCGATCTTGGCCACTGCGGGCTGCCGAAGTTCACTGATAAGCTTCGGTCGTTCGCGGCATTCCTTCGAAGCGGCGTCTTCAAGGAAACGTACGGAGTCGAGCGGTTCGAGGTCCTTACCGTAACGATGAGTGCCGTTCGCAAAGCTCGGATGCTGGAAGCGGCGAAGCTCGTCGGAGCACCGCTCTCTTGTGCTCTCTTTGAAGAGCTTGGAGTTCGAACTCCGGGGGGCTGGAGTTGATCCTCTGCCTCAATTGCAAGCGGCTCTGGCTCGTTGGAACATCAGTGTGTGGCAACTGCGGTGGAACTCTCGGGTGCCGCAAATGCCCAGAAGGGCATTGCAGCCCGCTCACCTCGAACCAGTGCGTGGAGTGCGGATCGCAGGACCTAACAGTCGGCGTTCCGTGCCTCAACCTCAGGCCCCTCGTCCTCGTCTTGCTTGGATTCATCATCTGGAAGCTCGTTCCGGTTCTCCTCGCCTCGCTTAACCTCGGTGAACGCCTCAACCATTTGTACTGGTTCTTTCTCAACGAAGTCCTGTCGAGGGCGATCCTCTACGCTCTGGTGGCTCTAATCATCAGTTGGTTTCTCGGTCCTCGGGCTTTCGCCGCTGTGCAGAACTTCTGGGTGGGTGCTCTTCGGCTCTTTCTCGACGCAGTTATCGCCGTCGGAAGGTGGGTGCTAGACATGGTCGTGAAGTTTCTCCTTCGTGGTCCAACCGGAGGCGAGAAGTGAACGTTGATTTGGGGCGTGTTGTCTGCGAAGCAAGCGGAGTCAATAACACAGACTGGAGAGAAGCTGTGTCGAAACATGGACGCGGCGACTGGGGTGGAGCGACCGGGAACGAGAAGTTCATGAATGGTCAAAACCTGCTTCGGCGAAGAGACTTCGTGATTTCTCGACACGTCGATCGTTCCGGGAAGAGGTTTGTGATCGTCACTGACTTCGCTAAGAGAACTACCACGGTGAGGCCCGGATGATGGAACCTGACACTTCTCCAAAACTTCTGTTCACAGTCAAGGCTGCTGCCAAACGGCTCTCACTTAGCAGGGCTCAACTCTATCGCCTAATTGAGCAGGGAGACCTGGACGCGGTTCTAATTGGCCGGAGCAGGAGAATTTCTCAAAGCCAACTCGACGCATTCATCGCTCGGCTCGAACAGAGCAAGAGGTTGACCGTCATCCACTAATTGCATCGATGAGGCGATCTTTGATCGCCTCCAATCCTTTCCTTAGCGTGATCCCATGGCATCCAGAGCAGATAGTGGAGACGGTTCCTGCCGTCCTATAAAAACAGGTAAGCACGTTGGGAAATTCCGGGTTCAGTACAGCGTCGAAACAGCCACGGGACACACCCAACGGCTATCGAGAATCTTCAAGACAAAAACAGAAGGCAAAGAGTTTCTCCGGTCGCTCAAACGACAGGAGAAAGTTGAGACAGCTCGGCAAAACCGAGAAATGACATTGGAAGAGTGGGTTATATGGCTCGCTGAAAATGACTGGCCCGAGTCAATCGCTACAGTCACGATCGAACAGCGAAAGCGGCGGTTTCGGAAGTACACCAAAAAGCACTTTGGCGACACACCGTTGTCGAAGATCGACCCGATGAAGGTTCGTGCCTTCTATAAGGAATTGCGTGAGAACGGAGCAAAGGAGACTTTGGTCATTTCGGTTCGGGCTGACCTGGTTCGAGCATTCAACCAAGCTATCGTTCCGTACGGTCGCATCCCAATGACTATGGCAAATCCTTTCCGACTCTCCGTACCACAACCCAGAATTCGGGTAGCTGTTGCTCTCACCCCAAATGAAGTTAAAGCTGGCATTACCGGTGAAAAGCTCGACACGTCACGACGCGCATTGCTCGCACTCCTACTGCTTGGCGGTTTACGCCTTGGGGAGATGATGGCAATGAAGAAGTCAAAGCTTCGATTCGACGAGAACCTTATCGACATCGACGTGGCTGTAAAGGTTGCTTTTGGTGGTAGGCAGTTCCTCGGTCTCCCGAAGGGAGATAAGACGCGAAGTGCCATCATGTCCGAGCGACTCAAGGAAATTCTCCTTGAACTCGTTCGCGACATGGGTCCCGACGACTATCTGTGGCCCAAAGCCACGATCAACGAGCCTAGGATGAAAAAGCAGGTGTATGAAATTTGGAAAACCATCGTGACAGATGCTGGGCTTCCAATCGATATGTCTCCCCACGACTGTCGACTGACTCACATCAATATTGTCGAAAAGCTTATGCCAGAAGTCTCTCAGACCACTTGGAAAGAGCACGTAGGTCACGCGGCATCTGGTGTTTCTGAGATTCATTACACAAGGCCGCTAACGCCGGCTCAATACATTCTGCGAGAGTCGCTTGACCGCGTTCTCGGATAGATTTCACTGGCTCGCCCTACCTTGGCGAGCTTTTCTTTTGGCTTCGCCTAGCTCTTTTTGCGCGGTCGAAGCTTTTGGATCTTGTAGCTGCCTTTACCGGATGGATCGAAGATGACCCGGCTATTGTTCTGCTTAGCGAATGCCTCAAGTTGCTTTCGAAGCTCGTCGGGTAATTCAGGTGCGCTTGACTTCGATTTTGCCGGACTGGTTCGTCCAGCGGCCTTCAGTTCTCTGATCGCAACTTTTACTTCTGCTTCATCTGTTACAAGCTTTCCATTTCGGTAGATTGCATTGGTCGCCGGAATACTGATGAAGAGCAGTTCCTTGGCTTGGATAACCGAAGCTTCCGTCCCTTCGATATCCAAACGTGTGCCTCCAGCTTTTACCGAAATCTTCGAGTGTTTCTTTGCACTTTTTCTGAGAAGTACAAGGTCATTATTGGAAATACCGCTGAAGTTTGAGACGCCGCGAGCCATTCCGTTAAATCTAGCACTTCGGTTGTGGTTATGTACAGGTTTCAGTCACAGTAGCGATTGGCACGAGTTTTGCACCATCCCTCGATTGTGCCAAGTCATGCCAAATTCGTTCGCGCCTTCGTTAAGCGAGGAGCCCTTCTTAGCATCGTTTTGCTAATGCTTCTTGTAGCGGTAGGTGTCGCCTTCCAAGGTGGTGGAAACCCAACGATTCTCCAAGGAGGAAGTGCGAGTTTTCCGCGAACCGGTTACGACTATCCGACGACTGCCATGACATGGGACATCGTAAACCCGTCGGGCACAGTTATCGCCACGGATGACACGCCAAACGGCTGGAATCTTGTCGTCGTTAACGACAATTTGAATGTGTCTTGCCCTACGACGGCCACGGTTGCGAACAATTACGAAGTGCGATTCTCCGGCGAATATCAAGACTTCCCGGCGGGTCAATTGCGGGCAAAGGCACGTCCTAGCAACTTTAACGGAAACTGGGCTGCATCCGAATCTTTAAGCCACGCAAGGCGGAAAGGAGAGGCACATCCCGATGACATCATCATTGTGCCCGTCACGAAGAGCGCCTACTTCAATGTCATCTCGGCAAACGCACCGCCCAACGCTCCCACAACCTTAACCGCTACCGCCGTGGCCAGCAACCGGATCAACCTCTCCTGGCATGACAACTCGACAAATGAAGGCGGCTTTAAGGTGTATCGCCTCGCACCGGGCGGCAGCTGGAACTTAGTGACAACTACTGCGGCCAACATCACGAGTTTGTCCGATATGCCGCTTCTGCCATCGACCAGTTACAGCTACAAGGTCTTGGCATTCAACACTTATGGTGATTCTGCTTATACCAACGTGGCCAGTGCGCAAACCTTCGATCTGACGCCACCACCACCGGGATACGCAGGAAACGAGTTCTATTTTGCACTTCCAGAATCCGGTCCCACGGGGCAAGGCGCCTCAGCGAATCCACACCTGCGCGTTTCCTCGGATAGCGGCGCGTCGGGGCTCTTAACTACTCTTGAGACTGGAGAGAGCATTCCGTTTACCGTGACCGCCGGTGGCTCGATTGCTTTGAACCTTCCAGAATCCCGACGAATGACGCAAAGTGATGCGATTACCCACGATTCGTTCCGTATCACCTCGGACAATCCGATCAACGTCATGATGCTCGACGAGAAACCCGCCGCCAGCGAATCCTGGTCCGTGCTTCCCACCACCGTTTTAGGAACCGAGTATGTATCGACCAACTACGCGGGAACGAAAGACATCCACCGATCGGTGATTGCGTTGGTGGCAACCCAAGACAACACAGTTGTTACGATCACGCCAAAGACGGTGTGCGGAACACCGCCAGCGGTTCGGCAAGCAAACGTGCCGTTCACCGTGATGCTTCAAGCTGGCGATACCTACCAAATCAAGACTTTTCCTGGCAGTGATCTCTCCGGTTCCTCGATCACCTCGACCAAACCGATTGCGCTCTACAGTGGAACGGTTGGTTCAATGGTTCCTTTGTACGCAAGCTATGACAACCCATTGATGGAACAGCTTCTGCCCTTCGACCGGTGGAGCAGTGATTTCGTTGGCATTCCCTTGTCCACCCACGCTCGCGGCTACTACCGCATCACCGCTGGTCGCCGCTACACCACCGTTTCGGTCTACAACGGCGCTACGGGCGCAACCACAACCTACCCCATGGATAAGGGAGACAAGCTCGATTTGGATTCCCTGGATCCCCTGATTGTGACGTCGGATAAGCCGATCCAGGCTATGCAGTTGGCGGCTGGGCAATACTACGACCACGTAACGGGCGATCCGATGATGATGCCGATGCCCTCCATTACCTCGCCAACCTCCATGCGCACTAACTGGATGACCACTGCAAACATCTATGTGCCCTCGGGCGACGCCATGGCCAATTACTACGTCACATTGATCACTGACTCCCATGTGATGACCACGCTGAACCTCAATGGCAGCCCTATCAGTGGTTGGCACTCGATTGGTACGACTTCGATGAAGTACGTCTCGTTATCGCTTGCTCCGGGAAACAACGTGATCAACGGCGTCGGCGGCATTGGCTCGAACACCCCGGCTCGCTTTGTCGCCTCGACCTACGGTTTCAATGACTTCGACGCGGAAGGTGCGGCCATCGGCGGAGCTGTGCTTACCAACAGTTACGTAAACATTAAGCCAACCGATCCATCTCCGCTCGTAGCGACAGCCGTTTCCGCTCATGAAATCGATCTTTCGTGGACGACGTCGCAGGATGCCTACGGTTACCGCCTTGAGCGAAAGACCGACTCGACCGACTGGTCGCTCTTGATCGATACGTCCTCGACGACGGGAACGTTTGCAGACACCAATTTGCCGCACAAGACGAAGTATTACTACCGCGTCACCGCTTATGCAGACGAAGATTCAAATGTCTCCAATACGGCGAACGCAACGACGTTCAACGAAAAACCAGCTATGCCTGGCAATCTGGCAGCATCGGCTCTCTCCGACTCACAAATCAAATTAACTTGGACCGATAACTCGGACAATGAGGACCATTTCGTCATCCAGCGGAGCCTGAACGGTCAAAGCGGCTGGACTGACGTCCAGACCACAGACCCGAGTGTGACGACATGGACGGATTCTAACCTCAATAAGAAAACAACTTACTACTATCACATTAAATCCACGAACGAAATGGGCGATCTAGGTTGGAGCGGCACAGCGTACGCAACAACCAAAGACACAAAGCCCAACGCACCAACTCTCACCTCAGTAACGGGCGTTTCATACAATGCGATCGACCTAACCTGGGTTGATAATTCGGACAATGAGGATGGTTTCCGCATTGATCGTTGGACAGGAACTTCTTGGTCTCCGGTCGGCAACGCTAACGCAGACGCTACCACGTTCCACGACACATACGCCCTGAATCCCCTAACGACCTATAACTACCGCGTCGTAGCGTTCAATAATGGTGGTGAGTCGCCGAGCAATGAGTTAAGCGGTTCGACGCTTACTCCCCCTGCCCCAAATGCCCCGACAAACCTCTCGGCAACGATGGTTTCCGATACCGAAATTCAGCTTGCCTGGACGGATAACTCGACTATCGAACAAGGCTTTAGGGTCGAACGCCGGGTAGACGGCTCAAACACTTGGGACTTCCTGACGAACACAGGAGTGAATCAGACCAGTTTCAAGGACTCAACCTGCTTAGCAAATACTAAGTACTGGTATCACGTCCGCGCTTACAACCAAGGAGGAAACTCAACTTGGAGTAACGAAGCTTCGGCCACTACAGAGTCCGTGCCTCCTCCTGGCATAGACTCGTATCTCCAGGACGTCATCCTCGGTGACGACGTGCTTGTCTCGTCGGGTGGCGTCGTCACCACTTCGGTAACCGTAAAGTTACGATCAAGACCTACGACGAACCAACGGGTTTACCTTTCGGCCAGCACGTCTAGTATTGCGCTTCCACCCTTCATCGATGTCCAAGCAGGGCAGCGAACGGCAACCGCAACTGCAACGGTGTACGGCCAACTCGCCGACACCGAAGCGATTCTTGCGAAGTCGGGCGACTGGACCCAACGAGCAAGTTTGGTCACCGTTTCTAGTTCATCTGGAATGTCCGTAGTTTCGGCGCAGGCCGTTTCATCAGGACATGCCCGCATCGTGACATGGCAACCAATGAACAACCTCGTCTTTAGACAATCGCTCAAGGGATATCAAATTCTGCGTAGCGTCGACAATGGACCGTTTACTGTGGTTTCGCCGACCCTGACCTCAAGTCGAACATTTGTCGACCTCGACTCATTATCGGATGGCGCGAATGTCAGGTATCAGGTTCAGGTCATTGGAAGGTCAGGTGCAGCCACCGGCTCCACCACCTCACCAGCCATTGCGAATACGAACATGGTTCTAAACGGGACGCTGTCCGTTCAAGACATCGGTGACTCCTATTCCGTGGAAATGAGCGGAGTTCCAAACGCGCTTACGTACCACCTCGTTCTTGGGAATCAGGTGCTTTGTGATCTGTCTACGGATGTCGAATCAGGCATTGTCAGGGGTGAAATCAAGAAGTCGAACTTGTCCAGTGCCTTGACCAGTCCAAACCTGGAAATAATTTCGGACCCAGATGACACCGGTTTCGCCGTTCAGAGTAACGCGGTTTCCATTCAGCTTCAGCAGGTTCCCTCGCTGGATGAAGGTGATCGAATCCTGGATTCGGATGCCGGAGTGATGGCAGGTTTTAGGTACTCAACGAACCTGCCTGATTCGACCGTTACATTCCAAGTTAAGAACAGTTTAGGATCAGTAATCAAGCAAGTTACAGGCTATGATCACGCTCTGAGTTGGGTATGGGATGGCAAGGATACCTTGGGCAATGATGCTCCTGAGGGCGACTATGACCTGACCATCTCCCAAGGTTCGTCGAGTACGCAGACGAAGCGAAAAGTCGTGGTTGTTCGCCAAGGCGCTAAGTTCCTGGTCCTTTACAACACGAACATCGTGTTCAATGGTAACTCATTTAGCGAACGGTATGAGAATACGGTAAGGGCCAACGTAAGCAGCATCTGTTCGTCTGGTGTCGTCAAGATGGTGTTCATACCTTTCGAAGATACCGACGCTTACTCGGATGCCATGAAGAAGACCCTGATCAGCTTGTTCAAAAAGTCCCAGTACTTCTATTACTATGGCCATGGACGACACCCACACACGCCGACGACGGTACACCAAACCTTGGACATGGGAAGCTATGCCATCAGAAACTATACGGTCTGGTATTACGGAAGCTCGACGATGGACGGAATATGCATTCCAGCCATAGCACCTTACTTCCAGAGCCAATACAAGTTCATTTGGGTCGATGCATGCTTCTCCGCGGGCTACGACGCGTCTAAGCCGCTTCCCCACATGACAAGCACCCCAAACCAGGGTTGGCTTGAGGCGTTCAACATGACTCAGCAAGGTGCTTCGTTAACCTGGAACGGTCTAATCCCGGGTGTTTCTTCGGGTGGTATTCTTGCCTCATGGCTGGGTCAGGGAACTTACCGCGAACAGTTGTGGATTGCGCTTGCAAGTGGACGGGATATGGATGCTTCTCTCACCTACGCCCTCATCCACACTCCAGGCGGCGCTGACTTTCAGGGATATGGACCGCCATGGAATCAAATAAAACTGTATGGAGATCCGTTGGTTTCGCTGCCGTAGCGATCATAGTCGTCATCTGCCTCGTTAGAACGGGATGGATAAATCCATTCCGTGCTGCGAGGCAGTTCCCAAGCGGCAACAATGGCAGTTCAAACGCTGACATAGACTACATTGAAAGTCATCTGGGTCAAATTGAGAAACTCACAGTCATGACCCAATCCGGCGGCGAGGATGCCCTCTCTAAAGAGGATCAGGAAGCATTGAAGAGCATACTTCAAACCCTCGGACCCTACAAGACGCCGCCGCCATCCATGGAGGCAAGGGATTCGATCATCGTTTACTTTTCTGGCTCGTCAAAGCCCGCACAGTTCTGGCTGAGTGGATGTTCGGAAAAGGATCAGGAAGCGATCCGGAAGGTAGTGGGAACCAAAATTGGCAGTGCAGATGGTTTGGAAGACCGCTAATCAACTTCGATACTAATGTATGGATTGCGAGGCAATTGAGAGACCAATTGAGAGACCTGACCATTTTGTTCCGTCACACCGGTATCCAGAGAGGATTGAGAAAAGTGGAATTTGAACCTAAAAGAGGTTTGGTGCGCGGGAAAGGACTCGAACCTTCACGCCTTGTGAGCACTACCACCTCAAGGTAGCGTGTCTACCAATTTCACCACCCGCGCAACTGATGGAAAATGAATGATACCACACGCGCGCGAGGCGCGTATATGGGCGCTGCGCACGCACAATGCCGCGTTTTTGTGGTGGAGAGAGCCGAACTCACAGTGCATCGGAGGTGTGGGCGGTCTGGTTGGTTTCGGAGAGACGGAATCCGGTTACAATAAAATCATCATGAATTGGGGGCGTCGGCTTGGGTTCTACGGGCTTCCTGGGCTGGTGGGCCTGATTGCGCTCTTTGCGAGGAACGGTTTGGATTTGGGCGCGTGGATCGTGACGATTACCACAGGTTCCCTTTTCTTGGTGGCGATTCTGATCGATCGTCAGTCGGCACCGACACGGCTCCAGTTTCATCGTCGATTGGGGACGGGTATGGCCTTGTTCCTCATCGGTTTCGTGATGGAATTTGGGAGGATGGCCGTTTGGGAGCTTTTGGCGCGGTCTTATTTCGGCTGTGGGATCGCGGTGGCGATGATGACGGTCGCGGGTTGGGTGAGCGACCGATATCGGGTACGGCGGGAGGTGGCGGATGTGGGCTAGCGTTCGTCGATTTGTGATGTACGCCCTGCCGCTGATTTTGCTGGCGGGGGTGGTGATGTTGCCCATGGATCTTCGTCCGGATGACTTCCGCACCTTTGGCGGCATCTTGGAACGGGCAGGACTGACGTGCTTGGTGTGTGGTGGTGGCTACCTGGTGGAGGTTCGCCAGAGGCCGATCAACTGGGTCACGACGATCGGCACGATGTTGATCTTTTTGCCGCTTCTCGTGTACGGGGAGTTCACGAAAGGGATGACGGCGCCTCGCGTCGTGGACGTGATTCAGATCGGTTGGCTTATGCCAGCCGTTTCGGTGTGGACCGGCGATCTGGTGACGTGGCTCTTTCAGAAATTGGGGTTCCGAAGTGTGGCTTAGTGTTCGGCGGTTCGTCATGTACGCCCTGCCGCTGATTTTGCTGGCGGTGGTGGTGATGTTGCCGATTGGATTGCGGGCGAAGGGGTTGGTGAGCGGCGCTGACCTGCTGGCGTGGACCTTGGCGAGCTTCCTCCTTTGCGTCCTGGGCTACCGCATCGAGGTTCGGAAAGTGCCGGTCGATCTGACGAATTTTGGGCGGATGACGTTGTGTTTTGCGGTCCCATTGCTCTATGCCACTTTTTCGAAGGGGATTTTGGCGTATCGGGTGGTGGGTGCGGTCTGGATTCTGTCGCTCGTGCCGGTTGCGACGCTTTGCTTGATGGCGGGGTGTCAGTGGGTTCAGCGGAAGATGGGGGTTCGGAATGCGGTCTAGTGTGCAGAGCTTTTCGATTCGGTCGGCGGCGGCGATTCGCGAGGCGAAGCAGGTGTTCTATGCACCCCTTCCTGGGCTCGCTCTATTTTTGGTGGCTGGCCTTTATCGAGGCACGGTGCAGGATTGGTTCAACTTTCTTGTTGTGGCGGCGCTCTTCTTGTTAATGGCATTTCTGGGCACGTTTTTTGGACTGCGCAGGCTGGCTGGCGTCCAGAAGATCGAGGTGGACGAGGCGGAGATTCGGCATTTTGGGCAGGGTGAGGAGCCGGTTTTGGTGCGGCGCCTCGACGAGGTGGAGACGCTGAGCGCGAAGGGGCTTTTCGAGATTCCTTCGCATTATGTGGTGGAGTTTCGCGATGGCTCGCGGCTGACTTTTATGCGGACGATCGAGCGGTGCGACGAGCTGACGCGCCTGTTGTCGGCGCGGACGGGGCTGCGCTGGGGCTCGCCGAACGACGTGCTTCCGTCGGAGGCTTGAGGGGAGTTGTAGGCCCCGATTAGTCGGGAGAAGGCAGGTAGCACCATGCCCGGGCAGTGCGGGAGAGGAAGTGACTTGGATCATCGCGCTCCTTCGGGGCTTTCGAAGCTCGTTACCACCCAAAGCCCAACGTCGCTTACAATACTCTCGTGAGTGAAAACGGCCCGCGGTCGAAGCAAGGCACGCTATTCAAGCAAATCAGGGAGACCGAGTTCGCCGATATTCCACTCCAAACCTTCATCGACTATGCAGGCTTCAAGCGGGGCATCGAGACATTCCTGAAGATCATCGAGCGAGAGAATCGAACCATCCCGACAGACTTTGATGACGAATCGACGGCCTTTTGGAACACCAAAACCCGTTACGAGACAGCAAATTTGGAAATGCTCATGTTCGCAATCGGGTCGATGAATACTCCACGCAGTTTCGAGGTCCTGATGAAGTTCGCAATCGGCGACTATCATCCGTTTGTTCGGTGCGAGGCGGTCTTTGGGCTAACCTTCGACTCTAGGAACTTCAAGGAGGTTCGGCGTCTGGCCGTTCGGCTGATCCAGTCGCCCCGCCACCAACTGGACATCTACAGCGGGCTTCTGGTCTTCGATCACTTATTCTATCGTTTCAAGGGACCTAAGGCGGTCGAGTTTCTGGCTCCGTTGCTGGATCATACCAACGGCCATGTTCGCGCTCAAACTGCTTATGTTTTGGGGTATTGGCCAGAAGGCAAAGTCCGTCTGGCTCAATACCGAGAGGGCTGGGCTAACGGTCAATAAAAGTCAGGCCGTCTGAGGGACTACCGGCCTCCTTTCCCCTTGTCCTTCATCTCTGCCGATTTCGCATAGTCATCCCCCAGCAGGTGCTGGGCGAAGTACTCCATCAGCCGATCCTGGAAGTACGACTGCATCGGCCCATAGCCGTGCGCCTGGCCCGGCATGATCATGAAGTCGAACCGCTTGTTCGCCTTGATCAGCGCGTTCACCAGCCGAATCGTGTTTGCCGGATGCACGTTGTTGTCCACGTCGCCCGTCACCAACAGCAGGCTCCCCTGCAGGTTCGCGGCTAGCTCGACCGTGGTCGGGACCTTGATCTCGAACTTGATATTCTTCTGATCGTCGCCCGTTTTCTTGGTATCGCCCTTCTTCTGGTCGTCTTTCTTGGTGTCGTCCTTCTTTTGGTCGCCCTGCTTCTGGTTCTGCTCGAACAGCATCGAATCCAGCGGATCGGTGGTCACGTCGGACACCCACGCCTCTTCGGGCGAGGGCTTCTTGGACCCTGAGCCATCATCGAAGATCGACGTCACGACCTTGAGCCCGTGGTGCTGCTCGCTCCAATTACTGTTGTAGATGTTGTTGTCGTGGTTGCCTGAACTCGAGACGCCGACCTTGAAGAACTCGTTGTACGGGGGCAGGAGCATGGCCGCCGCGGTCATGAATCCACCGCCGGAGTGGCCATAAATTCCCACGCGATCGATGTCGATCCACGGGTACTTCGACGCCAGTTGCTCCACGCCCGCCTTCTTATCGGCCAGGCCGTAGTCGCGCAGGTTGTAGTAGCCGTAGCTGTGGTACGCGTTCGAACGTTGCGGGCTGCCGCCGCGGTTGCCGATCTGGATAACGATGAACCCAAGCTGAGCCAGCGTCATCTGCGAGGTGACCGGGTTAAACGTGTCATTGACTGCCTCGGTCTGCGGGCCGGGATACACGTAAAGGATGATCGGATACTTCTTCTTGGGGTCGAAGTCGAACGGCTTCCACATGTTGCCGTAGATGTCCACCACGCCATCGTCCGACTTCACGGTGAACGTCTCTGGCATCTTCCAGCCCATCGCCTCCAGGCGCGAGAGGTCCTGCTTTTCGAGGTCCAAAACCTTGTGGCCTGCGTCGTCCCACACCGCGTTGGTGTAGGCCATATCCACCCGCGAGGCGGCGTCAATTTCGAACTTCTTGCTGGTGCTGAGCGTGACCGCGTGGTCGGCGTTGCCGGGCGTCAGCATGCGAAAATCGCTGCCATCCAGCTTCACCCGGTACGTGTGGTTGTAGTAAAGGTCCTCGCCAGGCTCACGGCCCACGCCGGTCACCCATGCATAGCCCTTATCCGCATCCACGTCCGTCAGCCCGTCGGCGCGCCACGGACCGCTGGTAACGGCGTTCAGGAGCTTGCCGTCGTACGAGTAGCGGTAGTAATGGCCCCAACCGGTGCGCTCGGAGAACCACAAAAAGTCGCCGCCGTCCTTCACGTACTTGATCGGGCGAATCTCGAGATAGGCGTTCTCCACCGCCTCCGTCAGCAGGACCTTGATCTGGTCTGTATTGAGGTCGTAGTCGCACACCTCGAGGTGGCGCTGAAGGCGATCGCGCCGCACAAACCGAACGTGGTCCGAGTTGCCCGGGAAGTGGACGTCCAGCAGAAGCTGGTCCTTGTAGCGGTCGGTTTTCAGCTTTTTGAACTGGTGTGTGGAGCGAGTGAAGACCCACAGCTCCTGCTGCGGAACGTACTCCTCGCCCGGCATGGCGTACTTGTACGTCATCAGCGTCGGGCGCGGGTCGGCCAGGTTGTTGACGAGGTATAGGTCCTTCACCTTGCGCGAGTCGAACCGCGAGATGAAGAACCGCTTGGAATCCTCGGACCACGTTGCGCCCGGGCGAGTTTTACCGTTGTTGTCGGCGTTCTGCGTGTCGTCCTGCTGTTGGTTGCCACGGTTGCGTCCGCCGCCGCCTCGACCGCCACGGCCGAAGCTGTAGTTCTCTTCGCCGTCGAACGTAATTTGGAACGCGGTGTCGTCCTTGTCGCCTTCGTTTACGTATAGGTTATCGTCCTGAGCATAGACATAAATCTTGCCGTCTTTGGCTTTGTTCTTATAGTCTCGGGGCTCGGGCTTGGGCGTGTCGGGACCCTTTTCCGACTTCTCCAGGTGCTCCTTGGCGCGGTCGTACAGGTACCACTTGTTCTCCACATTGATGTAGAACTTGCTGGGCTCGGTCATGGTGACGGTGTCGAACGGCAGGGCGATGGCATCGTACGGCTTCTCGTGCAATTCGGATAGCTGAGCGGCCATCTTGATCGGGTCGAAAAGCGGTTCTTTGACGCGCTTTGCTGGGTCAACGTACATGAACCGCTTGCCGCTGGCCTCACGCCAAACGTACCAAAAGGCGTCGGAGTCTTTGAGGAAGTTGGGAACGACTCGCGAGCTGTAGATGTAGGGCCGGAGCGCGGCGGTGTTGAACTTGTCCGCCAGCTTCCAGTTCGCCTGGTTTTGCGCCAAGCCGATGCCGGCGAGAGAACCGGCGATGAATAAGGAAAGAAAACGTCCCACATCGGCGTTTTACCGAAAGTTAAGAGAAAATTACGCCATTTGGACGGAGGAAAGAGCGATGAATGGAAGGGCGGACTTCACGAGGTTCCCGCCATAGGGAAATATCAACGATTCCGAATGGCGAAGCTGAGTCGGAAAGCAAAGCGAATCGGAGCAGCCCACCGTAAGTGTTCGGCGAGGGGCAACGCAAATCAGTAAGAAACCACCCACGCTACCCCACTGAGGGTCGGTAAGCGAGCAACACGAAGCGACTGGGGGAGGTTCGGCCACCTACGCCAACTCCGCAAGCGCATCCCGAAAGACCTCAAATTCCGACGCCCCAAACATCGCAAATGTCACCGCCTCGAACCGATCCGCAAATGGAGCTACCTCCCGAAGAGCGATGGGCGCGGCCAACTCGATCGGAAAGCCATACACGCCGGTCGAGATGGAGCAAAAGCCGACACTCTGCACGCCGATCTCCGCCGCTTTTTCGACCGCATTACGGTAGCACGCCCCCAACTGGTCGGCCTCGCCGTGACTGCCACCGCGCCAGATGGGACCGGGCACGTGGAGAATCCACTTCTGCTTCAATTCGAAGCCCGGCGTGATCACGACCTGGCCAACCTCGCACCGCCTCGGGGCCACGCGCTGAAGCTCCAGCAAGAGCTTATGTCCCGCTCGCTGATGGATCAGCCCGTCGATGCCCCCTCCCCCGCGCATGAGGGTGTTGGCGGCGTTGACGATCGCCTCGGCATCGAGGTCGAGCAGCGATTGTCGGACGACGGCAATGGGCATCCGCCTGGTTTACCTGGAATTCTCGGGAGAAGCCATTTCGGTTAAGTCGATCAATGAAGGTCTGCCAACCGGGAGCGTCACCAAGTTCCTGCCGTCCAAAGCGCAGATAGGTCTGCCCGATCACCGTGCCACATCGTTTGCGGAGCTGACTGTTGGGTGCTCCGTGTCGACCTGTCGGACCTTTGCCAGAGCGCAAAGGGCGATGATGCCGAAGACAATCGCGACAATGAGGGTGAAGTTGCGGCTGAGTCGATCCACCTGGCTACCTGCCCTGCGGTTTGGCCGTCGGCACCTCGTGCTGGACCAGCGTAAACGATGCGAAACCGAAGGCGACCGCGACGAGGATCCCGTAGAGGACCGACGGACTCAGGCTGACCCGCTGCAGAAAGGGCTGCGATGTGAAGAAGAACGCGACCGGAATCATGAACAGATTTCCCGCCTTTGGCAGGATTCGAAAGCCGCGGCGGCGCACCGCGCGGACGACCGAGATAGCATAGCTGATGGCCAGGAGGGCTAGGAAGCACAGCACAATGGTGCGAATCTGCGGCGAAAAGTGGAGGAAAAACGCGGCTCGGCCCACGAGATAAAAGCCCACGAGGGGAACGGCGAGATCGACGATGTCGAGGGCGATGTTGAACCAATGGCGCGCCGGAAGGTCCGGTTCGGACATGAATGGGTGCCTTGGCTCGATCACGATGACTCCATGGTAGCGGCGGTTGGCTGAACGCGACTCTGTCGGCGAGCTATAAGGAAGGCAAGGAACAATGTGAAGGCGATCAGGGTGGCGTAAAGGGTCAGCGGAGACGGGAACATGTGGTTCCCGTTATGCTTGACCAATATGAAAAGTTCGATGGCTGACAGGACAGGAAGGTACAGGTCGATCGGGTTTATTCGAATGAATCCATGCTGGCGTACGACTCTGACCATCATGGCGATGTAGAGAAGGGACACGACGGCCATCACAGCGAGGATGACACCCCGGAGGGACGACTCGAACTGGATGGAAAAACTCGCAATGGCGAGGAGGGTTACCGGCATCGCCATGGATGCGAGATTGCAGACGACGTGAAGCCGGGTGGTCGCTGGTCCATCTCTGACTTGGCTATCCGTCATCCCAATCCCATTATAGGCGAGGTTTGCTTTGGGGTGGCACGTATAGGTGCGTGGCTCAATGCAGTCATTTCGAGAAGCGCTGATGTCCACCGGCGACTTTTCGAACCCGCGTGGTTGATCGGTTTCCGTCCAAAGCCCTTCCTCGGCGCTAAGCGCCGCAACAATGTGAGCGAGACGCTCACAACTCCCAATGGGCTGAACTCCTATCTTTGGTTGCAAGAGCGGACCCTCCAGATTTCCTACGGATAATCTGGAGAGGGACCTAGCGCCCCCGGTAGGTTGAACTCAATGCTTCATCTTGCGGAATTCTCCCGACTGACAACGGCAAACTCCCTCCGTCCGGAAGCAGAATTCTCTCAGCGAGTAAACTTTCCTCGCCGATGATCTCCAAGTCTCCCGATGCCCCGATTGGCGTTTTCGACAGTGGTCTCGGCGGGCTGACGGTCCTGAAAAGCTGTCTGCAGGCGATGCCGACCGAGCGGTTTGTATACCTGGGCGACACGGCGCGAACCCCCTACGGATCGAAGGCGCATGAGACGATTTGCCGGTACGGCGTGGACTGCGCCGACTTCCTGGCGAGCCACGACGTGAAGTTCCTGGTGGTTGCGTGCAACACGGTTTCCGCCCATGCCATGCCCGACCTGGAGGCCCGATTCGACTGCCCGATCGTGGGAACGGTGGACCCGGCCGTGCGCGCGGCTTTGCGATCGACCCGCAACCGGCGCGTGGGCGTGATCGGCACTGAGGCGACCATCAACCGCGGCGCATACCAGGAGGCGCTGAAGCTGGCCGACCCAGCGGTCGAAGTGGTGAGCCAGGCGTGCCCGCTGTTTGTGCCGCTGGTGGAGCAGGGAATGGTGTCGGGCGAGATCGTGGAGAAGGTCGTGGAGCTATACCTGGCCGGGCTGAAGGAGTCGGGTGTGGACTCGGTCATCTTGGGATGCACGCACTACCCGTTGCTGAGCGAGGCGATTCGCGCGTACCTGGGCGAGGATGTGTCGTTGGTGGCGTGCTCGGACGCGGTGGCAGCGTCCGTGGTCGAAATCCTGGCGGAAAAGGACTTGGGTGCAAGGGAAAGTCGGGCGGGGGTCGAGTACTTCGTCACCGATGCGGCCGACCGATTCGACTCGCTGGGACGGGCTCTGCTGGGCCTGGACGACGTGCACTCTCGGCACATCGACCTGTAGCTACTTGTTGGAGCCGAGCAGGATTCCCTTGACGAAGAAGCGCTGGGACAGCAGGAAGACCACGATGAGCGGGAGCATGACGATGACGGCGGCGGTCATCTGGAGCGGCCACGCGGTGGCACCGTACGAGTTTTTGAACACGCTGAGGCCGACCTCGAGGGTGCGCATCTCGGTCGAGTTGGTGTAGATGAGGGGTCCGAAGAAGTCGGTCCAGACTCCGAAAAAGGTGAAGACGCTGGCGGTGGCGAGCGCGGCTTTGCTGAGAGGCAGGATCACGCGGGCGTAGATTTGCAAGTCGGACGCGCCGTCGAGCTTGGCCGCCTCGTCCAGCTCTCTCGGGATGGAGATCATGAACTGGCGAAGCAGAAACACGCTGAACGACGAGCTGACGCCGGGCACAATCAGCGCCCAATAGCTATCTAGCCAGCCGAGATTTTTGATGAGCAGGTAGACCGGGATCTGCATGACGCTCCCGGCGAACATCATGGAGCCGAGGAAGAGCGCGAAGAGCGGGCCCGAGCCACGAAAGCGCAGGCGCGCGAAGGCGTAGGCGGCCATCGACGTGAAGAGAATTTGGAAGAAGACCACCGCGCTGGTGACGAAAACCGAGTTCCAAAAGAACCGCGCGACCGGGAGCGAGGGGTTGAACAGCACCCACGAGTAGTTCTCGAAATGCCACTGGGTCGGGACGGTGTCCTTGAGGTCGGGGATCGCCTCCTTGGGGCCGTGGAGCGAGATGAGCACCATCCAGACGAACGGCGCGGCGAGGAACAGCGCGAGCGCCCAAAGGATGATGGCGGTGAGGAGGCGTTTCATCGTCGTTCCGTCTCCATTTTAGTCTGGTTGGCGGGACTTGTGGGTGGTAAAAGGACAGACTGACTTCGTCAAAGACCGGACAAGACCACAATCAGGCCGATTACCAATGAAGTCCGCTTGAACTACTAAGAACGAATTCCTTTAATCGGAATATCCTGTTTTTAAAGCGAATCTGTGGGTGCAGATATTTAATGCGGCTATCGTAGACGCTATCTGCAGACATCTCCCTCAGCCTTGGCAACCGATTCAAGAAGCGAAAGTTCGACAAATTGATTCCGTTTAGTTCCAATGTAATCAGATTTGGAAGAACCGGAAGACTATCTATCTCCAAGTTGCCACAGTCTATAAGCATGAGATGCTCTAGTTTTCTATAGTTCCTCAAGTGGCTTAAATCGTAGATCGGACAAAAGGATAAATCAAGAATCTTTACATTTTCGAGTCTGGCCAACGGAGAAATATCTTCTAATGGCAATGATCGAAGGCATAATTCATTCAAATTAGTTAGGTCTCCAATCGCATCTATATCGGTTATTTTTGTACCGGATAACGTAATGCACTTTAATTGCTTAAGTGATCTTATCCATTCGATCGAAGAAACATTCGAATCAGATAAGTCAAGAAATTGGCAATTCGTGAAGCTGGACAGACCCGAATAGTCAAAAAGAGGACAGCCAGCCAAATTTAGTGACTCAAGTAACGGGTAAGACAATAATGGATCGAGGCTCGTTATGGCTGACGCGATTTTGTCGAGTGAGGAAGGTCTATCACCTCTTGTCAGCTCCTCCACCACCAATGGAATCTCCAATATATTGCGAAAAACTCCAAATACTAGTAGTCCGACTGCTTTGGCTATTTCATTGATTTCGACTGGCGACTGAGCTGATTCAACATATGGCCTACAGGCCAAAACTGCTTCTCCGGTGCTGATCCTGGAAAGTGCACGAGCCTTAGCCATTTGCACTATATGTTTTTGAATAGGCTCGTATAAAAGGTGACGAACAGCGCTTGGTCCAATTTGCCCCATTATGACTGCCTTTGCCTTTGTGTTAACTGGTAGATATCTGCTTTCGACTTTGGCGACAGCATCTTCAATGTCCACGGGCAATGTTCGACGGTACAGTTTAGCGAGACGAAGAGCAAGTAGATCGCAAGCCGCCTTTTGGCCCTTCGTATCCATGTTCATCGAAATAAGTGCTCTCAGCACCTCCAGAGCAAAATCGGACTCCGATCGAGAGGCAACAATAAATGTAAACAATGGTTCCCATCGGTTGATCGGATCCGGCCCGTTCTTGCCCCTGCCGTATAGCAACTGGGTTAGGAATTCCGGATCGCCAACTTCAGCGATGGGGTGCGCGCCTAAGTAATCTCGGAGCGTATTGTGAACGAACTCAACATCGTCTGCACCAACTGCACGAAGCAAGTTGCTCCGTTCAATTATGCCCTGCAGTATTCCTTCCGCTTCCTCCTCCGTCCTTCGTCCATACAGTGAGCGAATCGTATGGCTAACCACTTTTCGAGAACGCACTTCCGTCCGATGCTCAATGAAGTCGAAGGCGATCTTTTCGATAATCTCTCGCCTTTTTTCGACTCTATCCAGGTCTCTGTAAGCCTTTGGAGCAGGATCGCAGGAACCTAACTGCAGAAAGTCTCGATCCCACAGGAGCATCGTTACGGCACTCTCACAAAGGTCATCGAGAGACGTCGGGAGGTTGCCGCGATACACTCGGTTGATTGCGCAGAGAAGGGCACAAAGGAGGGGATTTCGAGCAAGTCGAGCTAACTCTGGCTTATTTTGTAGTTCTGCGTGAAGAATCCCCTTGACGACTTCGAGATTTGCCCGTTCTATTTCGTCCAGCTCTAATTTCCTAGCCACGGCTTCGTGCCACCTATCTAGAAATAAATCTTGAGTCACTGGAGTTAGCTCGCAAATTTCGAACTCGTCGAACCCCTCAGGAACTTGGTCATCTACCGCCTGAGGGCGCGACGAAATCACGATGATATTTCGACGATCCGAAGTGTAGTTTCGAAACCAGTCCATGGCTTTCTTCCGCTCAGCGATCGGTAACTCGTCTAGGCCATCAACAAGTAACAAAGCGCGTCCGGAATCGAAGACCCGCTGGGCCCAGTTGCTGTCAGGTGGCGTGTCGGATAGGATGCGATTGGTAAGCTCCGCTTTGGTAGGAAATGTGCCACTTGAACAATCTCGCAGGCGGACAAAGAACGGAACATAACCAGTCCACCAAACGCCTGTGTCTCCCTCCACTTTCGATCTGGCAGTGGCAATCCAGTTAGATATTTGCCCTCCCGCTCCTGGAGTTTCAGGTCGCCGATTCAGCTGAGACTGGAGGCCGAACCAAGCCAAGAGGGTTGACTTCCCACTGCCCGCCATACCTTTGATGTACTTTCTAGCCGGACCTGATTTCGGCAGGCTTAGAACGTTTTGGGCATCGATAACTTCACCATCCGAACCAAGCTGTAGCGTCACGTAAGCGACTGAAAGCTCTAGGCGATTATCTTCTGGGGTGACGTTGCGAGTCGGGCCAGGCTTCTGCTCGATGAATAGCTGAACTTCATTGAACTTCTGACAGAAGGCTTGACAGTAGATTTCTTCAAATTCGGCGTCGGCACGCGCTTGCTTGCCAAAATTGTAGGCGGTGATTCGCGCTTCGAACTCTTGAGGATCGACCGAGCTCTTGGTTATCTGAAGGAGCCAGCGAAAGAAGCCAGGGAAACGGTCGACACGGTCAATGATCTGCCTGACGATCTCCGTGAGGAGTATGCGGATGTACGCGAGCTCGGACGACCACTGACTTTCGTTCATGGCCCCTCGAGCCATTATGACGTCCGCAACTTGCTCCGGATGATCGAGGCCCTGAAGCAGTTCCGCATATGTGAAACCTCGATCGAAACAGTATGATACCTCGAGAAGCACCTGGTCGGGAAATTCGTACTCAGACAGGTTATCTGCGGCCGCAGTGAGTATTTCCGTTCGAAGGGAAATCGTTGCTTTGTCCTTGACCCAAGCGTCGAGTCGTTCGGCACCAATACCTGATGCTTCCAGTAACCCACCTAGCCGGTCACCCTGAGCCAGTTTGATGATCGCCTTTGTTAGGGCTAGGCTTAGCTTTGCGGTCCACTTCGGCTGGCTTGACACGATGGCATTTTATCAGGATGTGTCCCAATTATGAGGCTTTCTGTTCGTAGGTTTGTGTGAGCGGGACGCTCACTGCCCCCAGTGGGCGACTCTGCTTAACCTCGAATCAAGCGCTTGGCTTTGTCAGGCGATTCGAACTCGAATCTCAATCCGGTTTTGTGTTCGACGGTCTCGATGAACCGTCGGCGATTGGCGAGCCACCAATGGAACTTGACGTCGAAAAACCGACCGGGCAGGTGGATGATGTAAGCCGTTGGGAAGCCCAGGAATGTGGTGTAGGTGAGGGCGACGACGCTGGAGAACGGGCACTCGATCATCGGCTTCTCGTGGCGCTTATAGTAGCGGAACATGTTGCCCTCGACCTCGATCCGCTGTCGGCGATTGCGCACCACGCTGACCATGACGGAGATGGCCATGAGGGCGGCGCACAACCCGAAGCCAATCGATCCCCATTCCTCAATTCCTGAGCGACCACCTTTCGAGAAGCTCCCTAGGGCGATGGCGACAAACGTGTGGACCTCACCCAGCCAGGCGACGTAACCCCAAAACCCCCAGAAAGAATAGACGGCGCACTCGCCCACGAGGAACATGATAACTCAATCTTCGCGCCACGGACCACCTGATCGCTCGAAATTAGCCTGCGGCCACTGTTCCATTTCGTCGGTAATTGTCGAGATTTACCTACTTTATGCAACACATTGTCTGCTCAAACCAAAAAAAGCCCCCTCTTGCGAGGGGGGAAGCTAGTTGCGGATGGCCGATGCCTTCTGCTTGGCCAGCCATTGGGGCCAGACGCCGTAGTACAGCCAGCGATTGTTGGGCGCGTCGGCCTCTCCGGCGCGGGTGCCCCACACGATGATGGTGGGCACGACGGCGCGAAAGGCGTCGATTTCGGCTTGGCAGATGTCGGAAACGTCGGTGTTGAACGAGCCATCGGGCGCGAGGTCGAGGCCGAAGCGGGCGGGGCCGCCATAGAACTCGGCGATGATGACGCGCTTGCCGGCAAAGACCGAGTTGCCCGCGATCACCTGACGTAGAGTCTCAGCGTTGTGGCGGAACCCAAACTTGAGCTGACCCATCCGCGCGGAGGCGTCGGGAAAGTCCTTGGCCGTGGCCCACGAGGCCGAGCCGCCGATGTTGACGGCGATGGTGCCGACCTTCGACCAATCGAACGTGTTGGCCGAGGCAAGCTCGGTGACGGAGCGAATGTTGCCGTCGAGGATGCAGGAAATGGAGGGCGAAACGATGCGCGAGGGCCGGACCCCGAGTTTAGACAGCACGGCGATCTCGGCGCTCATTAGCTTGAAGAGGTCGGGGTGCCACTCGCCTTGGCTCGTGCGGTTGCTCCCGCCCGGCTTGGGGTCCAGCGGCGGGTTGGTGCACCGCCCGGCGGGCTCGTTGAGGAGTTGGTAATAGGGGGTCAGGTGGAGGTCGAGGGCGCGAGCTTCGATATGCCGAACGATGCCTTCCATCGTCTTCATGCGGTCGGGGATCGACCACACCGGCGGCACCCAGCGGTCCGGGTCGGTCCAATGGATGGGCTCCAGCAGGATGAACGGAACGACGTGATATTGCGCGCAGAGGTCGAGCTGGGCGTCGATTCCACGGTAGTCGTCGCCATATTCGACCTCCCACTGGATGGTGCCCCACCGGGCAAACGAACCCGGCGTGAGCAGACCGTATGCCTCGACTGCGTTGGCGTAGTCCTTCGACGTGTAGGCCGGGCGCAAGGCGGGAATGTTCCCCCCGACGGGCATGGTGGAACCAGCCGTTTGGGCAAGGGAAAGGAGTGCGCTGAGGGTGCCGATCATGGTTATTGGGTTCTGGTGAAGTAAGGAATAGTTTCGAGCTTGTCGATCTCAGCTTTGAAATTTGCGGCAAGGCGAAGCTGGCCGACGCGGTTGGGATGCAGACCGTCCGACGACGTGTTTCCGCCGATCGAATAGCTTACGCCCGATCCAACGGCGGCCAACATAGTTGCAAACGTTAATTGGGTGCGGGTGTTTCCCGAAATCGCCTTGGTTTGGACTCCGACCGTGACGAACGACCCAACCCACTGGTTCTTGGTCCAGGTGGCAGTCGAGTCGTTGAGGGTGGTCATGGTGCCCGCCGAATCCGTTGTGCCGGTAGCTTGAACGCCGAGATTTTGGTACTCCTTTCCGGCGGACTCCTGCAGGTTAAGGATTCCGTGGGTATAGCCGCTTGCGAGAGCCGCATCGTACACGGCATATTTGGGATCGAGATTGCCCGCGTCGTAGGCGGTCAGTGCGCCAGATTCGTTGGTATAGCCGTTCGGGACCTTGATGGTGTAAAGCCTCAGCTTCGGATTAGCAGATCGCATGGCCGAACTGAAGTTGGCGATACATTCTGGCAGGGTCGATAGCGAGTCGTTGTTGGGGTCATAGGCAATGCAAATGTCGCAGTAGGTCATGAGCCTCGCCAATGTGCCTTTTTGGAGAGCGATATCCTCGGCATTCGTCGTCCAATCTGGACTGGTACCGCTCGATGAAGATCGACGGCTCAATGCAGTAAACGTCGGGCGTGTCGATGGTCACGACTGTGGTTCGATCGGGAGTTAAAGGGTTCATATGGGAAAGGCTCGCTTGCGCAAGGTAAAAATGATTTCGTGTCGTACAACGATTGGCTCAAGATGATTCGACACGCGGGAGCCGATCCGCGTCAGGCCGATCCAAACTGGCTGAAGAGCCAATTTCAAGCCGGGGCGCTACCCGTCCTCATCGCCAATGACATCATCGCCGGGCGCTTTCCGCGCCGAAAATCGGTGGTGCCGCGCCAAACCCGACGACCCGTTTCTGCTGTGGGGAAGCTGGGTATCGGGTGCGCGACCATCTTCCTGCTCCTTGGTCTCTGGTTCATGCTTACGACCGGTCTGCGGATGATCGCACAGCCGCGCTTGGCTGCCTACTGGACCTACAACGGCTCCAAATACTCGATTGTCAAAATCACGAATGAGTCGGGGCAGAAGCTGACCGGCCTGCAGGTCTGGTTCGATACGCCTTCGGATGACCGGGTCTTTGGCGATCTCGTCACCAAAACGCTCGCGCCTGGCCAGTCCACCAAGGCCTCCTTCGACTACGAGGACATTCCGGCCTACACGACACTCGATGGCCGCTGTAGCTCGGGCGGGGTATTCATCTTCACGACGAACTAGCCGAAGAGTCGGTGGATCGTTCGTTCCAAACTATCTTTCTAGTCCAGCGTCGCGGTGCTAAAATTGCCGCGTGTCGTACAACGACTGGCTTCAAGCGATCCGAAGGGGAGGCGTCGATCCGCGAGTGGCAGATCAGGCGTGGCTTCGGAGTCAGTTCGGGTCGGGGACGCCGCCGTCCGTGGTCATCAACGCGATGGTCACCGACCGGTTTCCGAGGGCTCCGTTGAGTCCGATGGTCTTCACGCCACCGCAGGCGCCCGGTTCTCGGCCCTCGCCAAACCCACCGCCGGTGGGTGGCTACATCCCCCGCCGTTATCCCCCGTCCGGCATCGAGCGGTGGTTCACCCGCATCGGGATCGTCCTCGCCATTTTGGGCGCCATCTTCCTTGGACCCATCGTTTGGAAAGTCATCACGTGCCCTCACTTTTCGTATCGGTGGATGTCAACTGGGAACGGCTACTGCACGGCTCGCGTGACCAACAAATCCAAGAAGCGGATAACGGGCCTGACGGTCTGGCATACATCCCACGAGTACACCGATAGAGAAGGCTTTGTGGAGCATAAGTACTACGGAGACCTGGATGCGACCTCGCTCGATCCCGGCGAGTCGACCACGGCCACCTTCCACTTCACCAAACCGGATGACTTTACGGACGTCAATGGCTCCTACAGCTCGGGTGATATCTTAATTCTTCCCGAGGACAACTAAGCCGTATAGGCGCCCAGTTTGAAGGCGTGGCCTTCCAGCGCGGCGGTGATGATCTCCTGCTTCCAACCCGGCGGGAACGCGCCCTTAGCTCGCGATCCGCCGCCGCGGTAACCACATAGTCGGCGTGCCAGGGACACGAAAAGGTGATCGTGTACAGCCCGGTGTCACCCAAGATCATCGGGTTGGCGCTACGCGAATAGATTGCGACTTTGAACCCGTGCGTGCTGGAAAAAGCGTTGCCGTATGTGACGGTCGTGTTCGCAGTCTCGATGGCGGCAGGCGGGCTAAAGCTCGTCACCAGCGAGTAGCTCGCCGAAAAGTCTCCGCGCCAGACATAGTTCGCCGCGCCGAGGGGGTCGTTCTTAAGGATCATTTAGTCTCCACACCCGCATGGCCGTTTGACTGGCTGGCCCTGGGCGCGCTTTTGACCTTCGGTCACAATGCGGCGGATGGCAGGAAAGATGCGGGTGCGAATCTCGGTCATCGTGACCTCGTCGCAACCTTCGAGGGTGATGACGCAGTTGCGCCCCTCGCCGACCTTGAGCCGGTATTCGTCGGGTGGGTTCGTCATTGGAAGGCTTCAGTGGGGCAGGATTCAGAAAGATGAGTCACGACGGACAGGCGCGATGTTAAAATAGTCCAGTGTCGTACAACGACTGGCTAAAGCTGATCAAAAACACGGGCGCCGATCCTCGCCTGGCCGATCAGGCTTGGCTTCAGAGTCAGTTCCGGTCCGGCACGTCTCCGGCGATGGTGGCAAACGCCATCAAAATCAATCAGTTTCCAAGGCCTCAGGCACCCATGATGCAGGTGCCGATCCAGCAACCAATCTACCAACAACCGGTCCAATCGTCGATGCAGCAACCGGTCCAGCAACCGATTTACCAACAGCCGAATTATCAGCAACCGATGCCGCCGCAGGGGTTCCAGCAGCCCATGGCTCAGCCTGGCTACCAGCAGATTCCGTACCCGGGACCCGGATACGCCTATCGGCCCGGAATGTCGACGGGCACCAAGGTGCTTCTCGCCATCGTCGGAGTCATCGGAATCTTCTTTCTTGCGATCCTTGGGGCAGGGCTGAAGGGACTGGGTCAACCGCACCTTTCGGCACGGTGGGTGTACAACGGTTCGGAGTACGCGCTCCTCAAAATCAAGAACCGGTCGAGCTCCACCATCAGCGATATCCGGCTATGGCTGGAAACCGACATCGCCACCACCGATCACGGCATCGAAACCGTCTCGCATGGCAAGGTTTACGGCCAAGATTTCTCGAGAACGCTCCGTCCCGATCAGACTCAAACCGTCACGTTTTGGCTTGGCAATATCCCCGATTGGGCGTCCGTCCAGGGCACCTGTAGCTCGGGCGATCTGTACATCACCAACGATTTTTAGGTTAGCCACCTTCAGAACCAAAGTACCAAAACGAAGTAAGCGCCATGCTAAAATTCCCGCATGGATTTCGCTCGGTGGCAACAAATGGTACGCCAGGCGGGTGGGGATACAAGGATGGCGGATCAGAACTGGCTCTACAGTCAGTACCAGATGCAACAAGCCCCCATCGTCGTGGCGCGCATGATCCAGGCGGGAGCCTTCGTCCCCGCCCAGCCGACTCAACGCCGGATGCCAACGCCGGTCATGCCGTCCATTCAACTCGGCGACCCGCGCGCGATGCGATTTCCCACCGACTACACCGAGTGGCGATGGACCCTGTACCTTACGTCGGTCGGCTTCCTGCTCCTCTTCTTCTACGCCGCGTTCTCCCTGGCAACGGTTAACGATCTCGCCCAGCGATTCGCGTCGATGAGTACTTCACCCATCGAATACTTCGTTAAGAAGGCCTGGTGGGCGGTCCTTCTGGTTATCGGTTTGTGCATCTTTATTAGGCGATTATTCCTCTTTTCGCCGTTCCCGTCGATCCACTCTCGCACATACCTAACGTGGATGGCGGTGCTTTGCGCGCTTGTCGCCCTCGCCGTGCAGTTCACGGTTTAGACCAGCCAGTTATCGCCCAAGCCGACCAGAAACTTCAGTTTGCCGAATGTCTCCGACGTCGGGTCAGGTCGAAGCCATTCGGAAGGGAATTGGGAAGAGGTGGCGACGAACGCCCTATTTCATCTCGGGGAACACGGTCGGGTCCCACTTGTTAAATATGTGCACGTCTTTTCCGTTGCCTATGCTGAAGTCGATCCCATAAAGTTCGTAGTCGTACCGCATGGTGATGGTCCACTTATCGCCAGGGTAGATTCGAATTACGGGGCTGTCATAGAAGCGATGATAAGAGAGGCGAGGATCTGGTCCAGGGCGACCTTGCTGACTGTCCAAAGTTAACTTGGGTGTTACTGTGCACGTGGCTGGATTTCCAGTCGAAGTCTCGTGAAATATCCTATCCCCGAAGAGGTCGATCTGCATCACATGGCCAGTCGTGTTGGTGAGCTCCCCGACAATCTCGTCGCCGTTTCGTCGATTCCAGCTTACAGTGAGGGGCGGTACGTCTCGCTGGACTGGTCGGGACGCGGATTGCCCATCTCGCTGATCGCCGGGCCGAAATCCAGGGCGAGTTACGAAATAGATTGCAAGCCCAGCAAGTCCGAGCAGGAGAATCATGCCGATGATCCAACCGAAGTTGGATCGTCGAGGACGCGGCACTGGCGTACCAACTAAAATAAGGCTCCCCTGGGCGTATCCAGGGTTCGAAGGTTGAATGCTGAAAATGTGTCCGCACGAACCACAGGCCGTGGCATTCAAAGGGCTCGTCATCCTGCACCTTGGACATACGATATGCGGCACATTCGGGTCCATTTGGATATCTTACGTCGCTCTATCCTCTGGACCTCAATCCTATGGCCAAGCGGGAAAGCTGAAGTTTGGATCGTATTTGTTCTTCAGGTCGACATCGAACACCGCATGGACTTCGTCTGACCCAGTTGCCGTGAGTGTGATTGGACCATCAGCCCCAATAGAGTAGGCCGTCTCGCCCATCAGAGAAATATCCATTTCGCCGTTAGAATCGCTTTCTATTGTGGGTCCGAGATCGCTTCGACGATTCTCCTCTGGCGCGTAGTTCTGCACCCGTCGAAGACGCCATTTGTATGTATGACCGTCGTCAGACTGACTGTCGATGGTTAAAAGAACGGATCGCTTGGAGTAATTGAGGAGGACACCTTGCTGTTGGCCGCCGCCGAGACGGTGAGTCCACACGACTTGGATATCACCATCCTGAATTTGCCCCTTCGATGCTTCGCCAACGGGAGCCACACCGCGGTCTTGTTCGGTCGGGCTCGGGCCGCTTTGCGTCGGGTCACCCTGAGTTGCCTGATTGTCCGACGAACTGTAGGTCTTGGGCGGAGGAATCGCCTGCGCCTGCTGGGGCTGAGGCTGCTCGTCGCTTCGCTCGTTGGAGCTCGAGCTCGGCACCACAGATTTGAAAATGAACGCGCCAACGATGACCACCGCCAGGGCCATGATCGCCAGGTAAGGCTTGCGACTCACGGGCGCCTGCGCTGTCTGTACCGGACCGGTCTGCATTGGGCCAGCCATCGGGTTTGACCCGCTAAACATCTGAGTCTGATTCGGAGTCGGACTACCGCCACCGAACATTTGCGTTTGGTTCGGGGTGGGCGAAATCGGTGCCGCGCCGAATGCCTGCGTCTGATGAATCGGCGTCCCGACGAAGGACATTCCGCACTTCGGACACGCCGCCGAGCCAAGTACAACCGGGGTTTTACACCTCGGACAAGGCGATGTCGGCGAACCAGGATTCACGATGGTTATTGTACGACAACAAAGGGCCTCAACCTTCGGTCTGCTGTCAACTCGAATGAAGGCTTTAGCTTCAATCCTTAAGTTTTGGCGGGCGAGACGCACACCTTCCAAGTTCAGCAAATTCACGTCGTAAACGTGCCCTGAGGTGTCTTTGCACTGGGACTCCTCCTTCGGTGGGTACTTTGCTATGCCTATGAAATAGGCGAGATAAGTCTGGCTAACGAAAACGCAGATGAATCCTGCGCACTTGTATAGTTGAGTTGCCAGAACGGAAGCATCTGGACCTGCCAGAGCCCTCATGGTCGTGGATGGTCGACCTCTTTCCGGACGAGCCCGAAGAAAAGGACGAAGATAATGGTTTGGGTGCCTTGATGATGCTCGATTCGCATCGTAAAATGGACGAATGATCCCGTCCGCGCCCTATAAGGAGTGCCCGCGATGCCGGATGAAATGCACCTTGGACGCCCAAGTCTGTGGGACCTGCGGGCATTTGTTCAGCACGAAGTTCGTGCCGAATGCGGCTCAGCCGATGGCGGGGCAACCCCAGATGGGCCAAACCCAGATGAATCAGCCGTACCAGGCGCCGATGCAGCCTGGACCGGCGTACGGATACGGCCGCGAGGCGTGGCATCAGCGGCCGAGTACGCGGTCGCTGATCACGTGGCTGGTGGTGATTTTGGCGCTGTCCGGTTTGGGCTACCTTGGCTACAAGCTGGTGGCGGTGAACAACGGCCTGGTGATGACGTGGTCAGGCTCAGCCGATAAGGGTGATTCAACGGTGGGTTGGCTGGAAAACAACTCGTCACACCCCTTCGCTGTGAGCCTCAGCAGTGAGATCGACGTTCCGCCGGAGAAGCGGTCTCCGCTGGTTCCCGGCCCAACGATGGGAGCCTACATCTATGTTCGGTTTCATGGCGACGACCAAGACCCGGGCTTGGGCGGTTGGGCCAACGTGAAGCTCCAGCCAGGCGAGGCCGCGCACGTGAAGATCTCTGCCGGTGGTCGGCTGATCATTAAGGCGATCGACGACTTTGGCCAGAAGTCGCAGATCGACTTTAAGCAGCGATGGGAGAAGGGTTATGCGCCGGCGGATGACGGCGGCGGTGGCGGCGGCCAGTCGGATAGAAATGGGTGGTGAGCTTTTAGCTTCTAGTTGGCAGTTGGGAGTTGGGAGAGGGCACAGAGCAGTGTGCAAGTGCAGAGTGCAGAGCGCCCTGTGAAACGCACTTCTCAAAGAGGCTGAACCTCTCTTGCGGCTTGAAGCTTGTGGCTTGAGGCTCAAGGCTCATGGCCCTTTGCCCTTCGTTGTCGTACAATATCCACCGTGAATCCTGGTTCGCCGATTCATCAGACCCAGGCTTTTGGCGCGGCACCGATTTCGCCCACCCCGAACCAAACGCAAATGTTCGGTGGCGGTAGTCCGACTCCGAATCAGACGCAGATGTTTAGCGGGGGGAACCCGATGGCCGGCCAAATGCAGACCGGTCCGGCGCAGACAGCGCAGGCACCCGCGAATCGCAAGCCTTACCTGGCGATCATGGCCTTGGCGGTGGTCATCATTGGCGCGTTCATTTTCAAATCCGTCGTTCCCAGTTCGAAGACTTTGTCGGACGATGCCAGGACCGAGTCTCTTCGTCGGCACCCGGCGATAAGTGGCGGATTTATTGCGATTTCGACTTTGCGCTGACGGGATGGCTCCACGAACCGAACGGCGAGCGGACTCGTGCTCAATCATGAATCGGTGGAATCTGCGGGTTTTTGCCGGAGATGAAGCAGAATTGAGGTTATGGACTCTAGCTGGGAGTTGTGAGCGTGACGCAATGGAGCCCAAACAAAAAAAGAGGGTCAGGCGAAAATCGCCTGACCCTCTTGATCTGATCCCGCTTAGAACTTGACCGAGAACTGCGCGCCGTAGAAGGAGCCCTTCTGCGCGTTTCCGATGCCGTTCACCGTGGTGATGATGTTGTTGAGGTCGCCGTTCTGCCAGAACAGGTTGAACATCGTGTGCTCGCCCATGTCGTAGCCAAGGTTGACCGTCGTGAACTTGCTTTCAGCGCCATCGGCGATGCCCTGGAAGCCGCTCTTGAACTTCGTATCTTCGTACGAAGCCATCATGCCCCACTTCTGGGTCAGTTCGTAGCCGAAGCCCGCCTTCCACATCTTGTAGTCGCCGGTACCGGTGATCGCGTCACCCTTCTCGTACGAACCGTGGATGTGCAGCTTGTCCGACAGCTTGGCCATACCATAGGCGGAGAGCGCCTTGGTGTTGGTCAGGTTGCGGAAGACCGACACGCGGCCCCAGTCACCCGGAGCGACGTAGTTGGTTTCGACGTTTCGGTAGCCGAGCTTCAGGCCGTAGCTGTCCGAGTGCGTGCTCAGTGCAACGTTCCATCGACCGTTGGCGGTATCCACCAGCGTGTCGAGGTTCTGCGTATCCGAGCCGGAGCCCGAAGACGTCAGATCGTTGTTGTTTGCGGCGATGCCGTAAGCGACCGACTTGCCCGCGCCGCCTTCCAGCATGAAGCTGCCCGCATTGAAGTGCAGATCAGCGCCGTAGACGTTGTATCGGGTGATGCCAGACTGCTGAACGATGCCCTGCGGCTGAGCCGTGCCATCCTGCAGGAAGTTGACGTTTACGCCAAGCGAACCGTCGAAGTCCACGTAGGAAGCGGTGACGCCGCCCTTGTCCTCGGCAAACTTGAAGTCATAGGATCCACCCATGACTCGCTGAACGCCAAGCGTGGTGAGCTGCATCGGCTGGACGTTGAATCCGCCGGTGGTCGTCGTGTTGTTCAGGGTTCCCCAGAACAGCTTGCCGCCCTGACCGAAGGCCAGAACGCCGCCATCCATTCGCCACGTGTGGTCATCCCACCGGCTGTTCTTGTAGAACGAGGTGGTGTCCGGTCGGCTGAGGATGTAGTTGCCAAGCTTCAGGCCCTGTCGGCCAACGGAGAGGTTCCACTGCGGGAGCGTCGCCGTCAGTTCGTGCAGGTACACCGAAGTGCCGCTGGACGAGATGACAGAACCAGCGCCCGTCGGGTTGTACGACTGCACGCCGAAGCCCGTACCGGTGGACGAGTTGAGCATATTCGTCGCCACGACTTCCGCCTTGTACGGAATCTTGGAGGACGGATCGGTGATCTTCACACCGAACTCGTGCATCGTGATGAGGTTGTCGAAGCCACCGCCCGTGCCGAAGCTCTGCAGGTATTGGCCGTCTTGGTTCACCACCGCAGTCGAGCCGGTAGCCTGCGAAGCCATCGCCATGAAGAAGTTGGCATCGCCGGTGATCTGGATGCCGCCGCCAGCCTGCTCGAGCTTGGAAACTCGCGCGGCGAGGTCGGAAATGTTCTTCTTCATCGACTCGACGTCGACGCCTAGCGACTTCAGTTCGTTGGAGTAAGCCGAGGCCATCTTCTTGAGCTGAGCCAAGTCGCTGCTCCACTCCTTCATGCCGCCAACCTGCTTCTGCAGATCGGCCAGGCCGGTCTTGATGTCCGAAAGGTCAACGGTTTTGCCGCTGCCGCCGTCTCCGACGGAGTTGATCTTGGCTTCCAGCGCCTTGAGATTCTTCTCAACGTCGCTATTGAAACCGACGAGCTTGGCGTAAACCGCGTAAACGATCGACGCGACCTCGTAACGGGTCATGGTGCGGGTGCCGTTGAAGTTCCCGTCGCTGTCGCCGTGGATCAATCCCTCAAGCTTCAGCTTGTTCACGCTGTCGGCCGCCCAATGTGTATCCTTTACATCCGGAAAGCCATCTTGGGCGAAGGCAGGAACAGCCATACCGAGCCCAAGGACTACCGAAAGAGCGTACTTATAAGTTCGCTTCATGCTGCTTTTTCAGTTCTCCTCTATTTCCTATTTCGGGGAACCTTTCTTTCGCGCAGGCTGGGCCGTTTCTCACACTTTCCTAAGTTTCTTATGAGACTCGATCCGACCTATTCGAATTCCAATATTCCCCTGTGGCACAATGCCACAGGCTCATTATTACCTTTCGAGGCTCGCTCTGGCAAGGGTGCAAGGCCGATATCAAGCGCGACATTTCGGTTTTAGAAAGCGTTATAGGGGAAAAGATGTGGAAAAGGCGGATAGCGTGTGGATTGTTTTTCGCCGCTTCGGCGTGGTCCTCGGCTTGCTTGTGGGATTACGACACGCTCTCCAACGAGGCTCGGGGACTGCCCGATGTGCTCGACGCTATCGTGGGGCGAGTACCCGTTTACCCGAAAGAGTATTACGAGTTTCGCGTTCGCCGTTCCTCGGCGATTGTCGCCAAAGACCCCGACAACCTGGACGAGCTGGACAACCTGATCGTGGCTTACGACAAATTGGGGGATGACGCGTCGGCTTTTCATTACGCGGCGATGAAGGCCAAGGCGCTGGCCCTGCAACCCAACGCCGACCACGAGTATCGATATTACGCTAACCTCGGCACCATCGAGGCGCACTCCTGGGTTCGCGGCAAGGACCATAAAGACAGGTCCCTGCTGGATAAGTCCATCGCCCACCTGAAGAAGTGCCTTGAACTGAACCCTAACGCCCACTTTGGCCGCGAGATCGTCCAATTAAAGCTGATCGAGATGGTGCGGGCATCCAAGGGCCCCTACGATGACACGGAGAAGAGGGGTCCATATGGTGATATCTATGTCGTTTCTCGCGATGTGAGCGAAGCGGCTTACTCCGAATGGCAGAAATTCATCGAAAAGAACGGGATCGATAAGACTCAAAAGGGAATCATCGGCATGATGATGATGGGTGGCGGACCCGATTCGCCCGATCTTCTTTTCGCTTTATACGGCACCTTCGATCTGAAGAGTGGGTACCTTCTGGACTTCGCCGGAAGGCGTGCCGAGGAGACTTGGAAAACCCACCCGAACTTCGTTGGCTTTAATAAGGTGGATTTCGCCTATATTCCTTTCGATGTGAAAGTCGCCAATCGGCAATATGCCGCCCTGGTCGAGAATGCCAAGCAGTACCGAGGAGCGATGGCTGAGTACATTCGAAACAAGGTCGCTCAGGGTAAACACCCCGACGTCGATCCGCACTTTTGGGATGATTGGCGGGAACCGCCGCACGTTGACTTACGCGCCTTTGAGCCGCTCTTGTCCCAGAGGCAGGTAATGAACCTTCAGATTCTTGGGTTGGGGTTTACGTGCTGTGGCTTGCCGTCACTGGGTTTCGCTACTATTCTGTGGGTCATCGTGCGAAAAGGAAGATTATGCAGTCATCCGACGGACACGAAATAAGAAAGTCCGACGAGCGATCTCCCTCTTCGGTTTCTCGCAGAGCGGATTCCGGGCAACCATTTCTCCTCTCCTCTTAGAGCCCGTCGCACGGCAGCTCTTCCAAACATTTGACACCCCATTTGTCGCCGCCATAATGGCGGGGTCGTCCCGAATGTCGGGACTCCTCGGACCATTTCAGGTTAGAAGTCGTCCGGGGGTCTACGCTCGTACCTCGCTTCGACCGCCCGGCTACCAGCTGTGATCCCTCCGGGATCAGGTTTTCGCTTGCGATGCGACGGGCTCTAAGAGGAGAGGGGCTTCGTGCGACAGTAGGAGCATGTCGTTGGACCCCGCCGAGCAAAGCGAGGGAAATGGAGCAAAGCGGAATCGGGGCGAAGAGGTGAGGTAGGGATTCCCCAAAAGCATCGAGTACAGCATGCAAATCAGCTAAAATTGAGCTTCTATGCTCGACCGAGAACTCATTCGAAAACAGCCGGATTTAGTCCGGACCGGAATCCAACGCAAGCGTCTGGATTCGTCGATCGTCGATGAGTTCCTGTCGGTGGACGCCGAATTCCGGCGGATCGCCACCGAGACCGGCAACGCGCAGGCCGAGATGAACCAGGTTTCCAAAAGCATCGGCATGTTGATGGGCCAGGGCAAAAAGGACGAGGCAGAGGCCGCGAAAGCAAAGGCCGGCGAGCTGAAGAAGCGCGTGGGCGAGTTGGAAGACCAACAGCGCGAGATCGAGGCCAAGCTTCACGACGTCGAATTGCAGTTCCCCAACCTGCCGCACGACTCCGCGCCGGATGGCGACGACGAAACCCAAAATCCGGTCATCCGCGACTGGGGCCAAAAGCCGAGCTTCGAGTTTGAGCCGAAACCGCACTGGGACCTGGCCGACCAGCATAACATGTTAGACCTGGCGCGTGGCGCCAAGATCACCGGCAGCGGCTGGGTGGTTTACCGCGGCGTCGGGGCCAAGCTCCAGCGAGCGCTGTTCAATTTCATGGTCGACCACCAGACCGGCGCGAACGGCTACGAAGAAATCTATCCGCCGTTCGTGGTCAACCGCGAGTCGCTGATCGGCACCGGTAACCTTCCAAAGTTTGAAGACGATCTGTATAAGACTCAGGACGATTTCTTCCTTATTCCGACCGCCGAAGTGCCGGTAACCAACCTGTACCGCGACGAGATTTTGGATGCCAGCCAGTTGCCAATCAAGCACGCCGCTTTCTCGGGATGCTTCCGCCGCGAGGCAGGCGCGGCGGGCAAGGACACGCGCGGCCTGCTCCGCATCCACCAGTTCGATAAGGTGGAAATGGTGAAGTTTGTGGAGCCCTCGACCAGCTACGACGAGCTCGAATCGCTGGTGAAGGACGCCGAATCGATCCTCCAGGCGCTGGGCCTGCACTACCGGGTCATCGAACTGTGTACCGGCGACATGGGCGCAAAGGCGACTAAGATTTATGACCTCGAAGTGTGGGCGCCAGGCGTGCAGAAGTACCTCGAAGTGTCCTCGTGCGGCAACTTTGGCGACTATCAGGCGCGGCGAGCGAACATCCGCTTCCGCCCAGAGGCGGGAGCCAAGCCGGAGTTCGTGCATATCCTCAACGGCTCGGGTGTGGCGGTGCCGCGACTGTTTGCGGCGCTGATGGAAACGTACCAGCAGGCGGATGGATCGGTGAAAATTCCGCCCGCTCTGGCCCCGTATTTCGGCCGAGATTCGATTTAGGTTCCTGAGACCTTGCTTAGGTGGGTTTCTAGCCCACCTAAGCACCCCCAAAGAATGATCGGCCACTCGACGACGTCTATCCCTATAAGGTGGAGGTAATCGACAAGCCAAGGTCGAAGTGGGGTGTCGTGGGCAAGGTGTCCCTCGTCGTTTTTTCCATCCTGCTCGGATTGGTGGCCATCGCCTACCTGCTCACCGACGTGCCCAAGGCCGCCGGAGCCTACAACCGCAACCACGCCGCCGCGCTCCGCGCAAAGCTTCCCATGTCGGACGCCGAGTTGGAGCGGATGCGAGCGGTACCCGATGCCGATAACGCGGCGTTGACCCTTGGGCCCGTGATCCAAGACCTTGTGACCATCCGCAAGGCCGACACTTTCAACTACAACGACAAGACCGAGGACATTGCCCGCAAGGCTTGCCGAAGTTCGCGGCCGACCTTCCGGTCGTCGAGCGCGCGAGCCGCCAGTCCAATTTCTCGCAGAAATTCATCTTTCGGTCCGGCGAGGCTTCGCCATACGTCAGCACCTTGCCCTATCGTGATCTGGTCGTGATTCTGGCTGGTCATTTGGAGTTATCGGCTAAAGAAGACAACCGCGAGGAGACGCGACGCACCGCCGGTGTATTGGCCCGACTGGTGGTACTGATTGGCTATGATCCCAGTGTAGAGTTCACGCTAGTGAGGATGACGGGGGGAATGGTGGCTGAACGAGCCCTTCAGGCCATTTTGAACCTCCACGGTCAGGACACCGCTTATCGCAAGATCGTGTCCGATGCCGCCACGATCATGGACATTCCGATCGACTTGCGGCCCATGCTTCGCCAAAACTACTGGGAAGCGTTTAACTACGTGCAGCAAGCACTGAAGCCAAGACAAGGGGTTCCGGGAGCGCCCAGCAGCCCGGCTCGATTCATCCCGAGTTTTGAGCGAGCAAGCATGTCGAGGCTGGACGAATATTATGCATACGCCATGGCCAACTACCCAGCCAATCTTTGGGATGACCAAGCGCTATGGCAGTATCATCTGCGATTGCAATCGCTCCAAAACCTCAGCGACGTTAGCATGACGGTTGTGAACTCTGTGACGCCTGGAATCGAGGGGTTGGTCAAATCAATCTGCCGATATCACGCCCAGATCGGCACGCTTCTGCAGGCGGTCCGAGCCCTCGATGGAGCCGATCTGAATAATGGTCTTCCGCTCCAAGATCGACACCGGCTCGACGCCGACGGCAGCCCATTGCGCCTCCGAAGAACGCCCGATGGCTGGATCATCTACTCCATCGGCTACAACCTGACCGATGACGACGGCGTGTTCGATTCGAAAAAGGGGAAGGATGATTTTGCCGTGAGGATACCAACGCGATGAAGTGGGGCCAATGAGCCCCACTCTGTATATCGCAATCCGTTACCAGCCGCGGGTGGCCAGTAGTTCCTTGTCTTCCAGGCTGTCGCAGTTGATGCCGACCATCGGCTCACCGAGGTTTCGCGAAATCTCCGCCAGCTTCTTGGGGTCCTGGTAGAACAGCACCGCTTCGACGATCGCGCGGGCGCGCTTGGCCGGGTTGCCGGACTTGAAGATGCCCGAGCCGACGAACACCGTTTCGGCTCCGAGCTTCATCATCAGTGCGGCGTCGGCCGGGGTGGCAATTCCGCCTGCCGAGAAGTTCGGCACTGGGAGCTTGCCCAGAGCTTTGACCTCGCGAATCAGCTCTAGCGGAGCCTGATGATCCTTGGCCAGCACGTACAACTCGTCCTCACGGGCGTTCTGAACGATCTTCATTTCCGACTGGATGGTCCGCATGTGTCGCACCGCTTCGATGACGTCGCCGGTGCCGGCCTCGCCCTTGGTTCGGATCATGGCCGCACCTTCGGCGATGCGTCGAAGCGCTTCGCCCAGGTTCCGCGCGCCACAGACAAACGGCACGGTGAACGCGTGCTTGTCCACGTGGTTGTGGTGGTCGGCCGGGGTCAAAACTTCGGATTCATCGACGAAATCGACCTCCAGCGCCTCCAAAATTTCGGCTTCGACGAAGTGCCCAATTCGGCATTTGGCCATGACGGGGATCGTCACCGCCTCCTTGATGCCGATGATCAGCTCGGGGTCGCTCATTCGCGCCACGCCGCCGTCCTTTCGAATGTCGGCCGGTACGCGCTCTAGGGCCATGACGGCCACCGCGCCCGCGTCCTCGGCGATCTTGGCCTGCTCGGCGTTAACCACGTCCATGATCACGCCACCCTTCAGCATTTCGGCCAAACCTACTTTCTCACGCCACGTCTTCTTCGCCGCAATCTGCTTTTCGATGCTCATTGAATTCAACCTAAGTTGGCTCGCCGGATCGGGAAACGAAATGGAAAGGGGCGAGCCTATCTCTTTCTCTTAAGGATACCTTTTCAGGTTCAATCGGCCCGTGCCTTGGACCGTCTCCCTAACTTAATTACGTAGATTGGGCACGCGGGATTTCGAAGATTCGGACGGGAGAGAGTCTGGGCTTTTGAAGAGCTATCGGCTTAAGCGGATCCCCAGTAATTCCCCGCTTCTCAGACATCCTTACCGGCGCCACCCGAGATTCCTGTCCTCGCCTTGCTTGGCAATTCCTCGTGATTTGAGTTGCTAACGAACGTGCATAGTCGATTCGAGCCCGCTAGTTGATAGCATCGATGTTCCGACCGACCAGGCGACTTATCCAGGGATTGGCGTGGTCGATCACCCCCGTCCTATTCTCTTCCCAACACCGGAATGCTGTTCGCCAACCCAAAACCCCGTACGTACGAAATGTCGTCGAAGTCCGTCAGGGTTGCCCGCTGAAGCCCGGTGCCGCGATACGCCACGTGCAGGATATTGTCGCCCTCGCCTTGCCCGCCGTCGACCCAGCGGTACGCATACAGCATGTCGCCGTCGAACCAGCACGCCGCTGGGGCCGAGCGGCTTTGCGTCCACTCGTCGTAGTACCGCTTTACCAGCCAGCCTCCGTGGAAGTTCGGATCGGCGATTTCGTGTGCCATGTAGCAGCACGACCACGGCGTCTTCTCGTCCGTTAGGCCCTTCGCGATGATCGTCACGCGGCCCTTCGGACCCGCGTCCTTGCTCGCATCGAACAGCACGATCATTCGTCCGGTCCCACGACTTCCGCCCTTCTCGCCTTCCACCCAAAACGGCCCCGACGCCTGCACCAAAGTTCCATCGGTCCTTGCCGTCAGGCGGCGATATTGCCACCGGTGGGTGCGCCCCTCCGGCTGGTCTTGGGCCAGCGCCAAAATCGCCTCGCCCGTCTTTGTGTCGGTACACAGCCCGACCGGGTTCGTGCTTGCAAACTCGAGTGTTTTCGCCTCGGGTAGCAAGTTTCCACGCTCAAAGATGCGGTAGCTGACCTTGCCGTCGACCGGATTCGTGAGGAACACGTACGCGCGGCTTTGATACACGCCGATCGTCGGCGTCAGGTTCGGATCGCCGTCCAATACGATCGGGCTCGACATCTGGTACCCGTCACGAGTTTCCCAAACCCAGCGGGAAACGACGCCATCTTGGGTCGGGTATGCCACCAAAATCTTGCCGTCGTAGCTGGTCGCCACCGGGTCTCCGGCCAGGCCACCCGACTCGATCACCGTCTCGGGCTCCCACTTCTTGCGCCGGTCGGTGCGGCTCGAAAGCAGGCGGCGGATCACCAGCCGCCCGGGCCGGTCGGGCGAGATCGTCGGGTCCACCGTCTTATCCGGGTGCAGGTCGTTCATGCCATAAAGCAGGTAGGCGTCGCCACGATGCTCTAACAGCCACGGGGCCGTCTTCAGGCGCGATCGCCCGAGGTCGTCGCGCGTGCCGCCCGAGATCGAATAGGCGTACGTGATGCTCGCCTTCACGTGTTTTTCGCCAAAGATTCCGTTCCGGTTCCAGTCCACCAGCGTCTTGTCACCGTCATCCTTCAGCGGGAAGTGATATGGCCCCTTGCCGAGGAAACTGACCTTCTCCATCGGGAACGGCAGTGTCTCATCGAGGTCGTCCTCGCGGAGCTTGAGGCTGCTGAACGAGCCGTCGCTGTAATGGACGTTCTCCAAGCTATCATTGAACCGATAGCTGTAGGTGTAGTTCATCAAACTGGTATAGATCGGCGAAGCGTAGCCGGGCGAAAAGCCTTCGTGGTTAAGCCCAAGCTGATGCCCAAACTCGTGGACGAAGACCGCCCACAGCGCGTTTTGGCCGCACGTTCCGCCGTCCGAAAGCTCGTTCGATTGTCCGCCACCGCCGGGCGTGACCTGCATCCAGTGAACGATGCCTCGCCACTTTTCGGGCAGGTACTTGGCGCGGTTGGACTGCCACGCGTGCCGCTCGTCGTCGCCTTTGATCGGGTCGATGAGCAGCGGGTGAAAATGAATGCCCGTCGTGCCGTCGGCGTTCTTGCACGGCAGGCCGGTGTAAAACGATTCGATCCGCTTGATCCCTGCGTCGAGGGTTTCCGGTTTCACGCCGTCGAAGCGGGAGATCAGGCAGACGACGTCCGCCTGGCCCGGCTTGCACCCCATCGCCTTCAGATCGAGCCCGCGGTAGCCGTACAGCTTCCACCCATCGAGGAGGCCATCGTTGCCGGAACAGCGATTGTAAGCATCGGACTCAGGATCGCTGTCGGGCAGGCTCTTATCCTGCTCGATGATGCCACGCCGAAGCTCGACGAGAGTGCCGGTGCCGAGTTCCTTACCGCGCCGCCATTCGTAGATGATGGGTCGATTGAACTTGCCACTGGTACCTACCGCGCGCTGGACGTCGGCAGCAGGCAGACCATCGGGCGCGAGGTCGAACAGACCCTTGGGAGTCCAGGCTTTATCGCCAAAGACCACCAGCCCCGGCATCGCCGCCGGTTGAGAACCGGGCGATTCGTGCCCGAGCGTGCCCTTACGGCGCATATTGGCTCGATCTAGCCAAAATAGTTCGCCCTTCGTGTCTTTGCCCACCAGGTCCGCCCCGGCATCGCCGACCCAGACTGTGCCCCGTGGCACGCTGACCGCCGTCGGGCTCGCCGGATTTTCGGGATCGACCATGTAGCCGTCGCCATCGCGAGTCGAAAACACCAATACATGACCCTCGATGACCGCCATCGCTGGATTGCCGACCTTGTGCGGAAGCTTGGCCCAGGTCGCCTGCACTTTCAGCGGATAGTCGCCGTCCTTTTTGGCTAGCCGCACCGTTTGCCCATCGAATACGCCCACCAGCACGGGCGATTGTCCGGGCGTGAGGATGCCCACTGCCGCCGCTTGGCAGTTCTTGCCGAACTCGGGCAGAATCTGCATGCCATCGGAGGGCTTAAAGCCATCGACCGTAGGAAGAATGTGGAGGCTTCCGTTACCGCGCGGGTCGAAGGCCACCATGTCGGCGCGGCCATCACCGCTAAAGTCGGCGGCGAACGTGAGGTCGGGAGCGGCACCCCACCCAGCGATCCACGCGCGGGCGGGCGCAAAGCCGGTCAAAGCGGATGCGGCGAAGAGGGAAAGCACCTTGGCGTGAGTATATGCGAAAGTCTAGGCTTTGCGCGTGGCTTCGACCATGCGGCGCGCCATCTCGACGTTCCAGCGGTGCCCGCTCCGCGTTCCGACCACGTTCAGATGATCGATGGGCACGCCGGAAAGGTACAAATCGCCGATCAGATCCAGCAGTTTGTGCCGGGCCGGTTCGTCGGCAAAGCGCGCCTCATTTTCGTACCCCTGAGCGCCCAAAATCAGCACCGACGACTCGTCGAGCCCACGCCCCAGCCCCGCCTTTTGAGCCATTTCGATCTCTTCGGCGAAGACGGTGGTGCGGGCCGGAGCCACCTCGGTACCGTACGACGAAACGATCGTCGGACAGTCGTACGACTGCTCGCCCGGCCATCGCTCGCCGGTGATGAAGTCGAACCGCCAATGCCCGGTCCCTTTGCCGACCGCGATCTTGATGTCGCCTTCTTGTAGAAAGATTCGCGTGTAGATGTCTTCGATCTCCCGCTCGCCGATCTCGACCAATCCCGCCGCCGACAGGCTTTGGTAGTAGGCGACCGAACTGCCATCGAGGCCGGGAAGCTCGGGATAGGTGAGCTCGACCACCGCGTCGGTGATCCCGGTTGCGGCAAACGCCGACATCAGATGCTCAATCGTGCGAATCTCGCCGAGCGTCGTGCATCGCGACGTGTCCGTGACGTTGGCGGGCTCGGCCACGACCGAAGTCATGCCATGCCGAAAGACAATGCCTCCCTCGCCGGGCAAGACTCGCACGGTTGTCGGCTCGCCCGAATGGAGGCCCAAGCCTTCGAACACGCATTCCTGCACCACAGTCCGACGAACGAACGTCATTCGCCCCCTTCCAGCTCTTGAATCTTCTTCTCCAGTGCCTTCAGGCGCTTCACCAGGTTCGGCAGGTCGCTCATCAGCGAGAAAACTCGGTGGAATTGGCGAATCGGCATGCTCGGCGCACCGCCGTACATGCCAGGCTCTTGGATGTCGTTCATGACGCCCGCCCGCCCGCTCAGCGCGACGTTGTCGGTGACGGTCACTTGGTCGGCAAAGCCGCTTTGCCCGCCTGCGGTCAGGCGAGCGCCGATGCGTGTGCTGCCCGCAATGCCCACTTGGCTCGCAACCACGCCATGCGGCCCCATCTTCACGTTGTGCGCGATCTGCACCAAGTTGTCAAACTTATTTCCGCTATCGATGAACGTATCGTCGGCCGTCGCTCGGTCGATAGCCGTCAGCGCGCCGACATCGACCGCATCGCCGAGAGTCACACCGCCCACCTGCGGAATCGCCACGTGCTTGGTGCCGTCCCAGTAGTAACCAAACCCCGAGTGTCCCAGCACTGCGCCCGGACCGATTTCGCAGTTTTCGCCCAGCGTCACATCGCGCAGCAGGACCGCGTGGGGCAACAGACGTGAGCCCTCGCCGACGGTGCAGTTCTCGCCCACATAGGCAAACGGCATCACCAGCACACTAGCTGATATCGTCGCGCCCGACTCGATAACGGCATAGGCTCCAATGGACGCGGTCGGATCGACCGTCGCCGCCGGGGAAACTACTGCGGTTGGATGCACACCGCTGACGAAAGGATAGGGCCGATTGAAGAGATGAAGAAGATGCCCAAACGCGGCCCGAGGGGCCGGATGCCGCAGGATCGGCTTCGAAAAGGATTCGACCGACATCGGCACGATGACAGCGCCAACGCCGCTCGCCGCGGCTTCATCGAGGTACTCTTGCGACTCGGCAAAAGCGAGCCCGTTGGGGTTGGCCGAGGACGACGTAGCCGGGGCCGAAATCACCAAGTCTGCGGGGCCGACTATTTCGGCTTGGAGGGTTTTTGCCAGTTCTCCCAGTGTCCAGACTTGAGGTTGGTTCTCCATTCGATAAATTCCGCCGTCACGTCCCGCGAGTCCGCCGGATTGGGAGACCGCTCGTAGTGATTCAGGCTGAGAAAGGCTTCGAGTTCCTTCGTCAGCGCGAGCTTGTCATCCTGGTCGATCTGCGCTCTGTCAAAAGGTACCCCCGGAACCCCCGGCTGGGCTCCGATTTGAGGGAAGTTCACGGTTTTTGTGGGTATTTCTCGTAGTTGAAATGTGTAGCGACTGAAGATGCGCTCCGACAGGCCAGAACTGAACCGGCGGACCAGTTGGGTTGCCTCCTTGGCCGCCTTGTCGTCGATCTCCTTTTGCTTGGCCTTGAGCAGGTCCTGCAGGCGGGTGGCTTCCTTTAGTAGAGCCTCGACGTTACCGCCGTCCAGCTTCGACACTGCATCGTCGTACTCGCGGTCGATCTGGGCCATTTGCCGCTGGAGGTCACGAATCTCTTCCCGCTTCGCCTTTTCGCGCTTGGTCAGGTCTTCGCCCTCGATCGGCACCAGCTTTTCGGGAGGGGGAAACTCGGTCAGGAACGACAGTCGCGTCAGCACTGGGCCGCGCTTCTTTGCCGACTCCTCGAAGATCGCCCGCAGTTTGTCCAGATAGTCCTGATCCAGCTTCTCTTTGAATGGAGCCAGCGCCTTCTGCTGGTCGGCGTAAAAATCGTCCACTTCGCGCTGATAGTAGTCACGTAGACGCTCGGTGATGGTCGCAATGGCGGAACGAGTCTCCCGCTCGACTTCGTCCCGAATCGCCTGCTTCTGCTCGCCGCGCAAGTTTTCGACCTCGGTCGCCGGCTCTCCGGGAATGGTTTTGGGTGCCGAGGAGGACGCGGACGACACCGACGGCTGGATCGCCTGAAACTTCGGCTTAACGGGGATCGTGACCGCGACCTTATCGAGGTCCACGAACACCCGCTCCGGCTTCGAACCGCAACCGACGGCCAAGATGGAGATCAGGAGGACGCTAAGGTTTCGCATGCACCTTTGGATTCATTGTACATCCGCTTTCGACTCCCCCGGGAATCTCAGAGCTAGCAACTCTACCAGTCACAAGTTCACCGGACTGTGGCAAGAGACTAACCGAAGGGAAGCATTTCCCGTGGGTGGGCATTTGAATATCGGTTACCGAAATAGTCAGAGACTCGAAACTGGACTCCGAGTCGATCCGAAGCTCCTGCTGGCCAGTCAGATTCTGCAACTGACCCAGCAAGAACTCGAGCAGATGATCCAGACGGAGTTGAACGAAAACCCAGCTTTGGAGCGTATCGCGCCGGAAGAGGAGCCGATGACCGATCGAATGATCGAGAAGAGCGTCGCCGGTCGCGACCTCAAGCCGCGTGGCGACGACCGCGAGCTTTGGCGAAGCCTTCCAACCGACGACGACACCCCATCGTGGATCGAGCTTGCCCCATCCGATGTGACGCTTGGCGACCATGTGAGCGGCCAGCTTCTGCCTAATCTGCCTTCGGCCTTGCGTGGAGTCGGCGAGTATGTGGTGGGATGCCTCAACGATAACGGCTACCTGTACGAGCCGATCGAGGAGATCGCTCTGGGAGCTAACTGCTCCATCGAAGAGGCCGAGTTCGTAGTCGGCCAACTGAAGAAGTGTGAGCCTGCCGGTGTCGGCGCGAGTGGCATTCAGGAATCGCTGCTACTTCAGCTTCGTCATGTCGATACTCTCGAAGGCAAGATTGCTCGTCGCATCGTCCGCGACCACCTCGACCTGTTCACGAACGGCAAGCACATGAAGCTCGCCAAGAAGTTCAGCGTCACGCCCGACGTCATCGACCAAGTTTTCGACCTTATTCTTGGCTGTACTCCGTTCCCGGGCGAGTCCTTCCAGTCGTCCTCGGCGACCTCCGAAGCCCGCCTACCCGCCGTTCAACCCGACCTCGTCCTCATCCGCTCCGAGCAGGGCTGGGAAGTGGCGGTCAAGGGTCCGGTCAGTATCGAGTTTTCGCTCAACGGCTACTACAAAAAACGCCTGGAGGAACTGCAGGAAGACCGCCGCAAGGACAAGGATGAGCGCCGCCACGTGGCCCACTTCGTCGAGCGCGCATCGAACTTCATCGAGTGCCTGGAACAGCGGTACAAAACGATGATGAAGATCGGCCAGTATCTGATCGAGCATCAGCCCGGCTTCATTTCCACCGGTGACGCCACGTTCCTGCTTCCGCTGACTCGGACCCAGCTTGCCCACGACATTGGCCTGCACGAAAGCACGATCAGCCGGGCGACGCAGGGCAAATTCGTGCAATTGGCGACCGGCGAGACCGTCTCATTCGACGTATTCTTCAAGCCCGCGCTTCGCATCCAAAAGATGATCGAGGAGATCTTAGCGACCGAGAACCCGGACAATCCGCTTTCCGACGAGCGCATCGCCCAGATTCTCGCTAGCAAGGGCGTGCAGGTGGCGCGGCGAACCGTCAACAAGTACCGAGACCGCACGAAACTGCTCAGCTCGCGCAAACGACGCACCGCCTAAGCCCAAATTAGCGGCCGGATTGGACGATAATCTTTGGAGTGAAGAAATTCCTCCGCAGGATCAAGGTCTTTACCGAAAACCGTACGGTCAAGATCGGCATCGCCCTGGTAGCGATTGCCAGCGTGGCGGTCTTGCTGGTGGGAATCTTCTATACACGCAACAGTACGAGCACATACTCTGGTGACCTCGAAACGAATAAACTTCGCGCCAGAAAGCTAGGCGCGTATCCCACCGAAGCCGACTACAACGTCGCGCGGATGAATGACGGCTCTGCCCAAGCGGACGAGAAGTACCTCATCCTGGCGTATCAGGTAGCGTCGGAAAAAAGCCTGATTGCGAGTAACGCCAAGGGCTTGCCGGACCTCGATGGCTTTGTCCGGGCGATGGCCAAAAATCCCGATTCCAAGCCGCTGGCCTATACCGAACAGCAGATCGATCAGATGGCAACCGATATGAGATCGGCAGTCATTCAACTGGTGGGAAGGTCGCGCGAGGTTCCTCTCGGAATAGACGGCCAACGCAAAAAGGACATTCTTGTTTTGGCGACCCATATTGCTTCGACTCTCGACTGCCGGTATTCGTGGTCGGCATTCATCGATCGAAATTCCGCTTGCCTAGCCATTGCCGACGAATTGGTTGATTTGCTTCGCTCGAAGACGCAAAGTAAGGTGATTCGATCTGTGATCGATGCCTGTATGCCCAACCTGAGCAAGCCTCTTCGACTCGAACCCATGCTGAGGAAGGAGCTCCTTCGGATGACGCTCAACTACGACATGCTGCTCGGCGAACGACAGCTTGATCCAAACTCCATCGCCTACCGCCATCCGCAGGACTTTTCGGTGTCATCGAAGTTCCTCCAAAAACTTCCAAACGTTACGAATGCCCTCCGATCTCGCATGTATGAATTGTTCTCCGACGCGTTGGATATGGCCGCCTTTATTAAGCACTTCGGAACGCCGAACTATGTATCTGGTGCGGACCCCAATACCATTTTTGCCATGCAGCAAAAGGTTCAGACGAATCCGGCGAGTTCTGATCTCATCGTCCACTTAGCCCCGGAGATGCTCGGACAGCACGTCTCGACGCCCCTTTTCTTGTTTGGGTCCGACATGCGCGAACTAACCGGTCGGAAATCCAAAATGAAGCCGATGGACAAAGACTGGGTCCCGCCCGGAGCCGCGCATTAGTCAGAACCTGAATCACCGAAAAAGGTACCCTTAACACTAATATGAGTTCGATGTGGAGGGACTTCTTCGATGGCGAAGCCGCGACCTACGAAGAAAATCCGTTCACCAAGAACACCGTCGCCGAGGTGGACTTTCTTCTCTCGCTTTACCCGTTAAAGCCGGGCGCGACAATCCTCGATATCGGGTGCGGCACGGGCCGCCACAGCATCGAACTGGCCAAGCGCGGATTCAAAATGACCGGCCTAGACCTGAGCGAGAAGATGCTGGAGCAGGCCAAAGCCAACTCCGAAGGACTTGATGTCGAGTGGATCAACGGCAACGCCCTGGACTTTGCCCTCGACCAGATGTTCGAAGGGGCGATCTGCCTTTGCGAAGGTGGGCTTGGCCTCATCGAGAAGGGCGAGAACCCAGTCGCGCACGACAGCGCGATCTACCGAAACATCGCCAAACACCTGAAACCCAACGCGCCGCTGATCGTAACCTGTCTCAACGGGTATTCGGTCATCCGGCAGATGAAGGACGAGTTCATCGCCGATGGCCGATTCAACCCGGCAACGATGGTGAGCAACTACATGGACGAATGGAACCTCCCCTCGGGAACCAAACAGGTTCAGGTTTACGAAAGACTTTTTATTGCGCCCGAAGTGGTGAATTTGCTTGAGCAGGCTGGATTCGTGGTCGATGCCGTCTATGGCGGCACCGCTGGCTATTGGGGGAGGAGACCCCTCAGCCTCGACGAAGTAGAAGCGATGTTCTGCACCCGCAAGAAGCCCTGATGCACCCGAAAAAATTTGCGCTTTGGTTCCTGCTCGCTTGGGTCGTGGCCTCAATTCCGCTCGTCATGCTCCACGGTGTGCCCGGCGTCGACACCCCCAACCACGTCGCGCGCCTGCACGTGCTTGCTTCGCTGGAAGAGAACCATTCTCTGTGGCTGTTCTACCGCGTGCATTGGGCGTTGCTGCCCAACCTGGCGGTGGACCTTTTCGTCACGCCGATGGTCTATCTTTTCAACCTGAGCGCCCTCACGCTGATGAAGATTTTCCTCATCAACATGGTGGGAGTCACCGGCCTCGGCTTTGCGATTTTGAACCGGGCGTTGACCGGAAAATGGAGCGCGTACGGCCTCTTCGGCCTGCTGTTTGCCTACAGCTACGTGCTCGGATTCGGGTTCATCAACTACCTTTTCGGCATCGGTCTGGCCTTGCTGTTCGTCGGCGTCCAATTGTGGCTGAAGGATTTTCCCAAATGGCGTGGAGCGGTGGTGGCGATCGGCTTTCCCATCCTGCTTTTGAACCATCTGCTCGCCCTCGTATTGGGGGCCATGACCCTGCTCGCCATCGCTTGGTGGCAACGCGACCGCAGCAAGGGGCTGTGGGTCGGATTCGCCATTGGGAGCGTGCTGTCGCTGGTGTACATGAAGATGTGCACCACCGCGCCAGTCACCGCCGGGTTCCGCTACGACCGCCTGGGCCAGCACCTGCGCAACGTCTTCTTTCCACTCTACTTCTCCGACCTGGTGCGCGACCTTCTATTTTGGGTGGTGGTGGTGGGCGTGGCACTGTGGCTGATGCGCCGATCCGGCAAAAAGCACTCATTGGGTCTGGCCTTATTGGGTGGCTTTTTGGCCCTCGGATTGGTGTTGCCGCACATGGCCATGACGAGCGCGTTTTTGTCGGGTCGTATCTCGATTTGGGCGATCTTGGTCGGGGGCGCGGCCCTCGAAGAAGTGACGATCGCGCCGCTGGTGGTTCTCGGCTTGCTGGGGGTTCGCACCGTCGACTTGTGCCAGCGATTCGTAGGATGGAACACCACGTTCGATCAGCTTCAGGCCGACCTGCGTGTCATTCCCGACAAGTCGCTGGTGTACCAAATGGTGTCGATGCGTGCTAACCCGCTTGATCCCGCCGGGTGGTCGCCGTCGCTCATTCATGCCGACTGCCTCCTGCTCCTGAAGGAGAGTTGTTACATCAATAATCTCTTCTCGATGCCGTATCAGCAGCCCCTGGAAAACGCACCGGAAATCGGCCCCGATCTTCGTGATTTGTATAATTTTGGAACGCCAAAGACTATCGAACGAAGCCGCCAATGGATGCTCTGGCAGTTGGGTTTGATGGCCCCAACGCTGCACCACCGACCGGTATATATCTACTTCATTAAGTCCGCGCAGGAGACGCCCTCGCCGATCCTTGGCACCGTCCTCGTCGACCGCCCGCGGTACGTGATCTATCGGTATAAGTGAGTTGGGCTTCAGGCTTTATGGGAGGGTGGGCTTCTAGCCCACTCTAAAGTCGCTCCCATCGCTCTCTACCTCACCTCTTCGCAAAGATATCCTCCTAGGAGAGCCTATCGTACGGCAGGTTTCCAAATATTGGTGACCCTTTTGTCGCCATCATAATGAGCAGGGTCGCTTTGCTCTTCGGACCACTTCAGGTTCGAATTCATCTGAGGTTTGCCAGTGATGCGTCAAACTTCTTGGCCTCACTCCGCTGCAAAACCATGCACCTAAACCCCATGCCTACGGCGTATCATGAGGAGTTGTGGGGCCGCAGTTTCCGACCAAAGAGTGTCCGCGATGTCGGATGAGGAGTGATGTGTCCGTCCAAGTATGCGCGTCGTGCGGACTGATGTTTGCGCCTTCGACGATTCCCCAACCTCAGAACATCCAGGTTCCGAGCCAACCCAATCCGACGCAAGTCGTCTATCCCCAGCAAAACTACCAACAGCCTAACTACCACCAACAGAACTACGATCAGCCGGGTTACGAGCCACAAAACTATGGGCAGCAGCCGGGCTACGGACAGCAGCCCTACGGCTACAGCCAATACCCGCGTCCGGGTTATGGCTACCACCCAGGCATGATCTATAAGCCAGGGCAAAGTGTCGGCTTAGCGGCCCTATTTTCGATTCTGTTGACCGGCGGCGGGCAGATGTACAACGGCCAAGTGGCGAAAGGGTTAACCATCCTTTTCGGCGGGATATTTATCTCGTGCCTCACGGGTGGCTACATGGCCTTGCCGGTCATCATCTTCGCTCTCGTGGACGCCATTGTTGTGGCCCAAAGGCTGTACCGCGGCGAGTGCATCGACGCCTGGAAATTCTTCTAACACGCTTCCCGGAACTATCGCACCTGCGTAGCCGGTAAGATGTTCGAAATTCCATGAAACGACTCGGAACCTTCGCTCTAGCCGCTGTCGCGCTGGTGGGCTTCACCTCGGCCCCCGACAAGACCCTCTCCAACGAGGCCGCCAAATCCGCCGCCAACGACATTTCCAGCGGACGCCTGAAGGATTTTCTGACGTTCATTGCCGCCGACGCTCTGCTGGGCCGCGACACGCCGTCGCCGGGCTTGGACGCCGCAGCGAACTTCATCGCCTATAACCTCAAGAGCTGGGGAGCAAAGCCGGCGGGCGACGACGGAACCTTTTTCCAGAAGATCAAGCTGGAGAAGGCGACCATCAACGAAGCGACGAGCAGTCTGACCGTCGGTGACACCATGCTGGCGTACAAGACGGACTTCGTGGCGTTCGGCGGGTCGGGCAAGGTGTCGGGCGAGATGGTGTACATCGAGAAGGCGGGCCAGCAGGTGGACGTCAAGAATAAGGTCGTTTTGCTGGCCGCCGATGCGCGTTCCGAAATGCGCACCCTGCGCGGAAGCGGCGCGTTGGCAATCATCTCCGACTCGGGCCAAGCGCGAGCATCGTTTCCGGCGTTTGTGGACGGCATGCGACGCTTCGGCGGTGGCTATCGACCGGCGGACGAGGGCAACGGCCAAGGTCCAGCGCAGACCCTGTCGGTGACGATGAATTCGGATTCGTTCAAGGATTTGGTCGGAAAGGTGGGCCAAACCGCATCGCTGAACCTGGAGGCGACAATGGACGTGGCCTACACGCAGAACATCGTGGCGATCGTCGAGGGGAGCGACCCCAAGCTGAAGAGCGAGTACGTGGCCTTCGGCGCGCATTACGACCACATCGGCTGGAACCCCAACCTCAAGGGTGATCAGATCTTCAACGGCGCGGACGACGACGGCTCGGGCACCTGCTCGATTCTGAACATCGCCGAAGCCGCACTGAAGGCCCCGGCTCGACCTAAGCGGTCCCTGCTGTTTGTGTGGCACTGCGGCGAGGAGAAGGGTCTGTGGGGCTCGGCGTACTTCAACCAGCATCCGACGGTGCCTAAAGAGAACATCGTCGCCCAACTCAATATCGACATGATCGGGCGGAGCAAGCCGGCGGGCAATACGAACCCACTGAACAAAACCCTGACCGGGCCGAACGCGGTGTACGTGATCGGCACGACCATGATGTCGACTCGCCTGGGCGAGATCGTGCATGGCGTCAATGCCAAGTACCTGAAGATCGACTACGACAAGCAGTACGACGACCCGAAGGACCCGAACCGATTCTTCTACCGAAGCGACCACTACAATTACGCCAAGAACGGCATTCCGATCTGCTTCTGGTTCGACGGCGAACACGAGGACTACCACCGCGTGGGCGATGAGGTGTCGAAGATCGACTTTAACAAGATGCAGAATGTGGCGCGAACGGTGTTCGTGACCGGCGTGACGGTTGCGAATGAGGCGACTCGACCGAAGGTGGACAAGCCGCTGGATCGGTGAGCATTAGGTTTCAGTTGGGGAGCTTTCAAGTTTAGGCAGGACGGCTCGGAGTTCCCCGCATTCACACCTCCCTCGCCCCTGTACTGATCGCCCACGGAAATATGATACGCGGCGAACCTGCACCAACCAAAATCGTCCGTTTTAGCAGACGGAATTCCACATAAAAATCTGGAATCAGGTTCAGCGGTCGATCTCGATGCCTGGGAACTTCGACTTCACACGCCCCAACATCTCCTTCGAAACGTCGTTGCCGCGCACCTGAATGTATTCCAGCTTAGGAAAGCCCTTGGAGTCCGCCAAGGTTCGAATGTCCGCATCTTTCAGGCCGCACTCATGCAAGTTCAGAGCTCGAAGCTCGCCAAAATTCGCCGAGTTGGCGATACTGGCCATGCCGCTCGTCTCAACCCCGTTCTGGGCCAAGCCCAGCCGCTCAAGGTTCTTCAGGTAAGCCGAACTCGCCAAGAACCCAACCCCCGCGGGCGTCAACCCGCAGTCGGTCAGCCACAACAGAGACAGGTTCGAAAGCCGCGCCGAGCCCGCCAGGATTTCGACCCCCGCGTCGCCGATCTTGTTGTACTCGAGGTGGAGCCGCTTCAGGTTGCGGAACCGCGTCGCGAGCGCCCGCATATCCTCGGTACCCAACCCCACCGAAGCCAGTTTCAGCTCCTCGATATCGTCGCAATGAGCCTGAGAAACCACAATATCTTCACCTAGCCTCAGCGCCCGACGAACCTCGATCTCGATCTCGGGATGGAGCGAAAGCGCCGCTGCCACCACCTGGCTCGCCGCCACTCGGCGCACCGCCTTTCGCTTGCCGCCGTCGGTGAACCAGTTGTCCTTGGAGTGCTCCGACAGCGCATCAACCAAAGGCTTAAGGGCTGGGTCGGACAACATGCGAACCACGCGCGTCATCAACGCCAGACGCGAGTCAGCCGCGCTACCTTCCGAATCCACGTTAGACCGCGCCACCGTCCGAATCCGCCTTAGGAAGTTCAATGATACCTCGCAAAGCCTTAAATATTTGCACGCAAAGCTCGTCGTCGTCCGCCAACGTCTGCATTTCGTCGGGAGTCAGGCGAGCCTCCAAAATCGCGTCCGTCGCCAGGATCAAAGCGTCTGAACCGTCCAACTTCTGCTGACTCTGCCACAGCCGCGCCTTCACCAAGTAGCTGTTGGCCAAACGCACAAACTGCCGCGGATTGTAGTTCGCTCCCGAGGCCAAAGGCTCGTAAATCGACGCTAGGGTAAACAGCTCCGGCGAGAATTCGCCCGCCTTAGCCGTGTTCGCCACCAGTTGGCCCCCAGGCAAATCGCTCTCGATAAACAGGCTCCCGCGAACCTGCTCCTCAGTTTCCACCAGCGTCCGATTTCCGAGTGCAGGCTTCCAAAGCTCGTGCCGCGCCGCCAGCTTCACCACCTGCTCGCGCGCGTACTTCACAAACACCGCCCGGTGCGACGGCACCCGCACCGGCAGGTTCACGATCTTCTCCAGATACGACTCGCCCCACTGCCGCTCGGGGTCCAGTTTGAATTTATCCGTGTAAACGTACTGCAGGTACTTCGTCACCACGTTGTCCGCCAGCGCCAGCACAAACACAAACCCGCGCTGGTTCAAAATCAGCTTGATCGACTCCAGCAGATGCACCGCCTTCTCTGGGTCGCACCGGTCCAGGTCGTCGATGAACACGACGATCTTGAACTGCCCATTCTTCGAAACTGTGGTTAGAGTCTCGTAAGCATCAGCATAGGCCAACTCGAACGGGAGAACCAGCTCGGCGTCGACCAACTCCTGGTAGGCATCGATGAGCCTGGCAAAGTCCATCTCGATGCCGGTCTTCAGCACTTTCGAGACCCCAAACTCCCCCTTGATCTTCATCGACTTGGCGATCGCCACGATCGCCGCCTTGATCTGACCTAAAATCTCGGTTTTAGTCTGCGCCTTCGAGTCGCTGTTCCGAATGGCGTTGACCATCGCCGCGATCAGCGCAAACAACGGCTCCGGCTCCCGCTCGTGTTGCCAGGCGTTGAACCAAACCGTGACGGTGGAATTCTGCCCGTACCCATCCACCATCTCCCGCGCCAGGTTCAAAAGCGACGTCTTGCCCGTCCCCCACGGCCCAAACACCCCGATCGTAAACGGCCCCTCGTTGCCCACCGCCGCCCCGGCCACCGTGTCCGCCACATCCTGCAGACGCAACCCGTCGCCCAGCCGATTCGGACACGGATTGTCCTGCATCAGGATCAATGGCCGCAAATTGTACGTCCCCACACCGCCATCCTACCCCCGAACTTGGGACCCAAAACACACAAGACTATGCTAGGCTTTTATCACGCCGGAGAAGCGATGCGCCGATTCAAACCAAAATCCAGTCCAAGCCGTTTCTTCCCCGCTTCATGCGCAAGCCCGAGCCGCCCAAAAGCGACACGCCAAAGCTCCCCGACGACCTGGTCCAGATCGCCTCATCCGTCAACGAAGCGTCCAAGCACGTGGCCGGGTTCTTTGCCGCCTTCCTCCTGGTCACCACCTACCTCGTGATCTCCGCCGCCGGAACCACCGACCTCGACCTCCTCTACGAAAGCCCCCTCCAACTCCCCATCCTCAATGTTCAAGTTCCGCTCAAGTTCTTTTACATTTGGTTCCCGGTCATCTACGTCATCCTCCACTTCAATCTCTTCGTTCATGTGCGAATGCTCGAGAGCCAGGTCAACCAGCTCGTCGCCGCCATCGACCGCCATCAAGAAAAAGACCCCTCGTTCAAGGAAGGCGAGCTCGGCCGACGCACCGAGGAGCTCGTTTTTCCGTTCTTTATCAACCGAATCTTCTTCCCCAACCGAGGCGAGGTCGCCTGGTTCCAAACGATGATCCGCCTGATGTTCACCGTCACCGCCATCTGGATTCCGCTCATCGCCCTCGGCTTCACCCAGTACAAATTCCTCCCGTACCACTCGCCGGAAGTCACCTGGATACACCGCGGCCTCATCTTCCTCGACTGCCTCGTCCTCTTTATCGGGTGGGTCGTTGATGTTCGAAAGCGAAGGCGGACATTCTTCCTGTATCGGCTCAGCCAAATAGCCTTGAGTTGGTCCCTCGCACTCGCAATCTATGTTTCCTTCTTCGGCCTCACGTTTCTGGACGGAGCCTTCGATTCACTGATGCCAGACTGGTGGAGGCCTCATCACAATCTCTTCATCGAGGGAGCTGTGATTGGAAAAGACCTTCCCAGCTTCCGCGACTTTGCCTCGTCGGACGACTTTGAGCAGCGTTGGCTAAAGAAAGCCTCAAGGCTCTCGCTGGGAGGTCGCGACCTCTCCCATGCCACTTTCTATGGGTGCACTTTTCTCAAAGTCTCATTCGTTGGTGCCAACACTTCTAAGATCTATTTCCGTGGGAACACCTTTCGCAACTCTGATTTCTTTCTTTCTGTGAGTGCAAGTGAATATAGCGGCGACAACAGGTGGTTTCAATGTCGTTTGGATGGCCAAAGCCTTAATGAGGACCGATTTCAAGGATGCACTATCTCTAATTTTGGAGGCAAAAAAAAATGACAACCACCAGATGCAATTTTTTCGACTGTAGTTTTGATCTCCAGGCGAAGGAATGGGATTTATATTTATGTACTTTCTACAAGTGCCGAGGTCAGATCGACATTCCCGTGATCGAACCAACCCTCTGTGCCTTCCTCAAACAAACAACCTGGGAGCCGGGGGGTATTACCGCTATTCGCTCGGGCGACGACCTTCGAAAACTGCCGACTCCATCGATCGATCTCCTTGACCCGGACGACCCGTTCCGCTCCGACGACTCGTGGTAAACCATTTCCTTTCTTGGCTCGCCTCTTCGCTTCGACCCACTCGCCTTTCTTCCTGAAGGCGCGATGCGCCGCAAGCCCCAAGTTTCCTCTCCTCCCAGGAGAGGACGTTGCCGCGACGATAGGAGCTCGGCAACAGGTGAGGTAGAGATTGGCCCCGACCCACGCCTCAATCTCGACAAGTCAGCCCTGAAGGGGCGATCCAAGTTAGCCCAGTCCGCCAGGGCTGGGTACCGAGACACCGAGAAAAGCGGTCTGAAGGACCGCGCCAAGCCAGCCCTCTCCCGCATCACCCACGCTGCGCCGCAAGCCCAAATTCCTCTCCTCCCAGAGCCTGCGTACAGCAACAGAAAGCCCTATCTCGGAGAAGGAGGGCCAACCAATGCCAGTCGTGGCACTGGTCATATGCTTGGGCACAAGACGCAACCATCTCCCCTCCGAAGATCGGAGGGGTGGCGCGAAGCGACGGGGTGGATGATGACAGACACACGCATCTTGCTCCTTTGCGGAGAAAGGAAGGTCTGCGAATTGGGCACCACAAGAGGGCGCAATTCGTGCGGGGATGAAAAAGGGCTTCGCCCAAGGAGTCCCGAGCATCGGGACGACCCCCAATTCTAATTGCGAAGAGAGCCAGCCGCATACCCAAACGGCATGGCAGAGCGGAAAAGCCCGGGACTGCTACCTCAGGGCCGAGGCTTACGGCAAACACACGAATCAGTAATCAGAGGTTCTGAGGTTCAAAAGTCTTCAGTAGGCAGGATGACTTCCCAAGGAAGAAACATTGCCCCACCCACGTCTCGCCCATATAGAAGTCTGCTTTGTTGGCAGCCGACCAAAACAAGGAATGACGGGTGAAGCAGTGGCTGAAGCTCTGCCCCGATTCGCAAAAGCCGGGTCAGAGCCTCGGCCTCAATCCTCCTGGTCGGAGGCTATTTCAGGACTACGAACCGCTGCATCGGCGATGGGCCGATCTCATTCGAGTAGGCGATTGGCGGGTTTTCTGGGCTCAACTTGTACTGGTACGTCCCGTAGGACGCAGCCGCACAGTCGTTCGCTTCGACGATCTCGAGCTGCTTGCCCGTGGATTTCTCCTCGAGCATCGTGCCGACGGCTAGTTTGATTTGTTGTGCCATAACAAACCCATCCTACGCCCATTAGCTCCGTCCAAACCCCTTTTGGGCCATAAAGTCGGGGACTTTTGTACCAAAAAGTCGAATATTCTCCCGGTTTTCAGCATTTGGCCCATGTTCTCGTTCGGCGAAGCCCCAAACTCTCGTAGCGAAGCGAAGACCCCGATGGATCATAGCCAACTCCCAACTCCCAACTCCAAACTCCAAACTGAAAGGCTAAACATCTCTCACGCCCGTTTCTCAAAAACCTCTCCCCTCCAAAGATTGGAGGGGTGGCGCGTAGCGACGGGGTGGATGATCCTTCCTTGGAGCGAGAAGCTTGGCGTCACAAAGGCCCCGCTACAGGATCTTCTGCCCTCTGCCAACTGCCGACTGTCAACTCCAAACTCCCCTATAATAAAACCCAAGCGCCATGGCCAAGACCTTCTCGATCCGAACCTGGAAAGACTACATGTCCGTCTCCTTTCCCGTTCTGGCGCTGGTCAACGCCATGCTCTTCTTCTTTCTCGACCGCAGCTCGATCGACAATCGCATCATCCTCGGCGTGGCCTGGCTCTTCATCGCTCTCCTCTCGGCGAGCACGCAGCTCCCCCGCTTCCTAAGCTCCCGCAAAATCGAGATCGACGACCACGAAATTCGCTTCTACGGACAATCCGATCGGCCCACCCTCACTCAAAACTTGGCCGACGTCGTCCTCCTCTCGGAGGATCGTTCCAACAACTTCGACAAAGCCTACCGAGTCGAGTTTCGCGACGGAACCCTCATCAAATTCCGAGGAACAGCCGAACGCAACCGCGACCTCGTCGCCCTCATCGAGGTCCGCTCCGGCAAGCAGTTCCTTCCCCGCCAGGAAGTCCGCCAACCCGCCACCTCATGAACCCCGCCCTTCGCCGATTCCTGCTCTACGGACTCCCATCCGTCATCATTGGCGTCATATTGGGAAGAGAAGTCTTGCACCCCGACGGGCGCTTCGTTTTCGGGCACGTCGATGCGTCCATCGTGTGGATCATCTTCGAGGGGAGCGTTCTCGCCGCCTACCTCCTCGACCGCAAGCACGGCCCCAACAACCATGTCTTGGCTTCGGCCCTTGGCGGGATGCTCGCCTACGTCTTCATCTATTCCATCGAGTTTGCGTGGCACACCTGGCACGACGGCCAACCGTTCGATTGGATGCGGGCGGGCACCAAAGTCGTCTTCGTCGCGGTGCTGCCCTCATTCTGTTCGGTTGGCTATAAGGTCCTTCGACTCGACAAGCGAAAACCCACGTCGGAGCCCACGCCATGAACCCAACCCTCCGTCGATTCCTTCTATACGGACTGCCGACCTTCGCGTCTATCGCCCTCTTCACCTGCCTCGCCTTCTTCGCCCACGGACAACTCACCTTCCTGCGCGACGGCCAGCTCCACGTCATCAACCCGACCGCCATCTACGTCGGCGGAGCGTTCACCCTGCTGTTCATCGCCGCCTACGCCGTCGACCGACGACACGGCTTTCCCAAATGCGTGAACGCCGTCAGCGCGGTCATCGCGATCATTCCCGCCACCGCCCTCATCGTCCCCGACCTCTGGCGAGCCGCGCACACCGGCCAAGTCGGCGATTGGCTAGCTGCTGTCATCGCCGTCGTCGTGGTGATGGAGCTCCTCGCCATCTTCGTCATCCTCTTTCCCGTCGTCACCAGCCTCAAAATGCCCCACGAAACGAGCATCCCCTAGGCTCATCTCCGCATCTTCGGAAGATCGAGGGAGTTCAGCCGCTTGGGAGGGTGGGCTTCCAGCCCACCAAAGGGCGCAAAGCTAAAAAGTGCTATGCCCTTCCAACTGCTTCTGCGTCATCCGGAACTGCGCCGCCGCCACCACCGCGATGATCACGAACAGCACGAACGACTTCGCCGATGCGAGCCCGGTGTTGAACGACACCCACGCTTCCGAGTAGATGTGGTACCCGGCCATGTCCGTCGAGTCCTCCGGCCCGCCCTTCGTCATCATATACACCGGCGTGAAAATCTGGATCGCCGAGATCGTCGAGGTCACCGTCACGAACAGCGTCGTGGGCACCAACATCGGCAAGGTGATGTGCCGAAAAGCCCGCCAGCCGACCGCGCCATCCAGCGACGCCGCCTCATACAGCGTCTGCGGAACCCCGATCAATCCCGCCAAGAAAAGAATCATTTTCGGACCTAAACCTGTCCATATCGACATAAAGGCCAACGCCCACAGCGCTGTTTCCGACTTGCCCAAAAAGTCGATACTGCTAAACCCGAGGTGCCCCAACAGCACGTTCAACAGGCCCTTCTCCGGCAGGTAGATATAGATCCAGATCATCGAGATCGCGACCCCGCTGGAGATCGCCGGGAGGTAGTACAGCGTGCGGAAAAACGGGCTCAGGCGCATCTTCTGGTTCAGCAAAATCGCCACCCCCAGCGCGACCACGATGCCCGCCGGGACCGCCACCGCCGTGTACCGCAGCGAGTTCCAAATCGAGTTCAGAAACGCCGAATCCGACGCCAAATATTGGTAGTTCCGCGCCCCCACAAACGTCTTGTCCGGCTGGTACAGCTTCCATCGAAACAGGCTGAGGACCAGCGTCACACCGATCGGCAACAGCGCAAAAAGAAACAGATGCAGGGTCGCCGGAGCCACAAAAAGCCACCCGGCGCGGTTCTCTTTCTGCCGCAGCGACGAGCTCATTTGCTGAACTCCCGATCCACGCGCTGGGCCATCTCGCGCAGGGCGTCGGCGGGCTTTCGCCGCCCGTTTAGCACGCTTTCCATCATCTTTTCGCCCTGCTGCTCCACAAACGCATACCCCTCGACTTGCGTCCCCGTGGGCGGACGAGCGCCCGGAATCAGGTTCAAAAAGTCGCGCTCGATCGGGTCCTTAGCCCGCTCGGTGGCCACGTCCTTGCGCGCGCACACCGCGATGCCCGACGAGTTGTACCGCATCTGGTTTTGGTAGCTGGTGAAGTGCTTGATGAACTTCCACGCCGCCTCGGGGTGCTTGCACCCATGCCCGATTCCCAGCCCGGATTCGTAGTAAACCGTCGCGGGCGAAGGCAGTTCGGTCGGCATGGAAACGATGCCCAGATGCCGCCAATCGATCTTCTTCGCGCTCTTATAGCCGATGATCGACCAGTGCCCGCTAACCGCCATCGCGACGTCGCCGTTGGCAAACGGGTCCACGCCCGTCGCCGCCACTTCGCTGAGCTTGGGCGCGTAGCCCTGGTCCACCAGCTCCTTCAAAAACTCAACCGTCGTGGCGTTCTGCGGCGAGTCCAGCGTGCCGCTCGCGCGCGTACCGGTGGGGTCCAGCACCGCGCCGCCGTTGTTCCACAGCCACATCACCCAGCCCGGCATCCATGTGGACATCACAAACGCCTTCTGACCCTTCTTCGCCAGCGCCGCACAGGTGTCGTGGAACTGCTGATACGTCCATCCGTTGCGCGGGTACGGCACCCCTGCCCGGTCGAAAAGGTCCTTGTTGTAGTACATCACCATCGGCGTGAAATCGACCGGAATCGAGTACAAATGGCCGTTGTAGGTGCCCGCCTGCAGGGTGTTTTCGTAAAAGTCGCTTTCGTGAAAGCGAGGATCGTTGCGGATGAACGGCGTCAGGTCCTCCAGCACCCCGTTTTTGACGAAAAGCGCCGAGCTCGAGGCGTCCAAAACCGTCACGTCCGGCACCACTCCGGCGATGTGGCTCAGCATCACCTTCGACACGTAGTCGCCCGGCATGTTCTCCACCACGAGCTGAATGTCCGGGTTCTGCTTCTCGAAATCTTTATAGATTTGCTCGACAAGCTTATCGAAATCGTTACCCTCGCCTGCCCCCGCCCAGGTGGCGATGCGAAGAACGATCTTGCCGTCGCCCGGCGGCTTGGCGCAACTGAGGAGGGATAGGGCCGCTAGCCCCAGTACCGCAAACCTCGTCGTCCGCCGTGTGGTCACGAGTGGTAGTTTACGTCTTTAGGCTCCAGGATTCAGGCTTCTGGCCTCAGCTTTTGAGGTTCTCGCGTTTTGGCTTTCTGCCTTCTGCCTCCTGCTCGCGGCTCACGGCTTTCGGTTCTCGGTTCTCGGTTCTCGGTTCTCGGTTCCCGGTTCCCGGTTCCCGGTTCTCGGTTCTCGGTTCTCGGTTCTCGGCTTTCGGCCTTCTGCTCTCCACTCCGCGCTCTGCGCTCTGCGCCCTGTGCTCTCTGCTCTGTCCTCCGCGCTCTGCACTCCGCGCCCTGTGCTCTGTTCTCTGTGCTCTCTGCTCTCTGCCCTGTGCTCTCTGCTCTCGGCCGTCTACTCCGAGCCATATCCCCCACGGAGCCCCAACGGGGCGATCCAAGTTAGCCCAGTCCGCCAGGGCTGGGTCCAGAGGAACCCAATAGACAGCGGTCTGAAGGACCGCCCCAATCCACCTCCTCATCAGCGAAGCGAGGAATGGGGCGTCAACAGACTTCCAAACGAGCCAAATAACCACGCTACTCCACAGGGGGAAGGGTCGTTAGTCAGTGATGGTCGAAGAGCTACCATCACTGCCAAGGCAGAAGGCAGAAGGCAGAAGGCCGAAAGCAGATGGCTTTCGGCTCACGGCTAAAGGCTAAAAGCTAAAAGCTAAAAAAGGCTAATCCCCCGCCTTCCGATGCACGGACGGCTTCGTCGGCTTCGTCTGCTGACTCACCCATGCGATCGCGGCGTCGCGCTCCTTAAAATAAAAGCCTTTCTCGGTCAGAGCCTTCACCGGGTCCTTGGCGTACTGCGCGGCAAACACCGGGTCGTGCTTGATCGCGTCCTTGATCAGCGAGGCCTGAAACCCTTCCAGGTCCGCCAATTGCTGCGCCGCCTTGGGGTCGCGAGCCAGCGATTTGGCCGCGTCGCCGTAGTGACCCAGCGCGCGCAGAGCCATGCCCCGCAGGCCGTAGTAGCCCGGCTCGAACGGGTTGAGGGCGATCAGCTTGTTGGTGGTCTGCACCAGGGCGCGAAAGTCTTCCTGCTTCCACAGCAAGCGAGCCTGCAATTCCAGGGCTCCCAAATGGTCGTGAGTCTCGGCCAGCACCGTCTGAATGACGGATGCCGCCTCATTGAATTCGTTCTTCCCCAGATGGCGCTCCGCCTTGGCCACTTGCAGGGCGATTCTTCTTCGCCGGGAAGTTTCCGTTTTGGATGTGGGGTGGGGAGATCTGATCATACGACCTACGATAAATCATAGGATAGCAATCGGAGCCCCGAAAAGAACCTGGTAAAAGTATGGATTGAGGACTTTAGGCCGCGCTGGGTACCAAAAACTGGTTTAATTGCGGGCTCAAACTGGCAACCTTCACCCGTAGCTGAAGGGGTATTTTCGCCGATCCATCCGGGGTGCGCAGGTCGTTGCCCAAACCCTTCGATGTCACATCATTCGCCCACACCGACGCAGAATCTTTATCGGTCCCTTTCAGGAACACCATGATCAGTCCGTCGGGGTGTTTGCACATCAGCGCGCCGGACGGCGTATGGGGCCGAACCCGCATGGTCAGCGACCGCAAGGCATGGCTCATCGCCGGTTTGCCGTACTTGCGCTCAAATTCCTTGTACTGAAGCGGAACCAGGGTCACCATCGTACCTTCGCTCTTGCCCACCGCCTCGATGAACTTGCGCGGAGACAGGATGCCTTCGTCGTCGAACTCGGGCGTTTCTGGCTTCATGAACAGGCGCGAAAGCTCGGCCGCCGCGCTTCGCAGGGTGCCAAGGTCGCTGGTGTCGATGCCGCCGATGCGGCCCGACGCGGCCGTGATGTAGCCGTACGCACCCGACTCGCCGTTAACGGGAATCACCACGTAGCTACCGATGCGGCTCCGCACGATCGCCTCGCTGGGCAGGAGACTGCTGGTGCGCGCGTCGTTCACCACGATCTCGGGCGAGCCGGAGTTCAGCCAGCCCACCGCGCCACTGCCGTTGGGGAACGTCATCGAACCCAGCAGGTTCATCGCTCGTCCCTCGTTGGCCAGGAGCAGAGGCTCGTCGTCGACGATGGAGTAAATCGAAAGGTGCTCGATCTGGAGCACGGACTGGAAGTCGCGAGCGATGCGAGCGGCGACCTCGGAACGCGTGGTCGCGCCCTCGGCGTTGCTCACCACGGCATACAGAACCTCGACCTCGGTCAGGCGTCGGCGCATGCTCTCCTTGTCCTGCTCTTCCAGCACGATGCTGGCGATCAGCGGCGCGCATGGCTGAAGAGCCTCCAGCGCCTCGAACATCTGGTCGCGGTCGCGAGCGGTGACGGTGAGCACGCCCACTACCTTGCCTTCGTGCTGAAGAACCACGTTGCTACACGGCTTTTCGGGTTCGAGAATCTGCGAAAGATGGTCGGCCTGTTCGCGCACCAAAGCAATGGCTTGCTTGGCGTTCACGCTCAGCGATTCGGAAAGCTGAACCTCGTTCACTTCGCCGGCCGCACCGCGCACGATGAACTGGTCGCCCACGTTGGAAACGGTGTACAAAAGCACGCCGGCGGCGCCGGTCGCTTCCGTGATTTTCTCACACAGCGAGAAGTAGCCAGATCGCTGCGAGGTGCCGTGGATGTCGGCCAGCATGGCCGCCACGCGGTCCTTTCGGCTCTTGCGGTCCAGGTCGCGGTAGGCGTCCTTCAGTTGGCGATAGTTGTTGCGAAGCTCTTCGTTGTGCGACTCGGCCAGGCTCAGCTTGTGCAGCTCCACCATCGGCATGTCGTCGGTCACGGTCTCGTCCTCGTCTTCGGTCTCCATCACGGAAACCTTGCCGAACGGCTTCACCAGGCATCCGATGAGCAGGAAGGTGCAGGCGGCGCCCAAAATGTTGAGGTTGGCGAGGTGCCAGCCGTGGTTGGCCATGTGGGCCAGGACCATGCCTGCGCTGGCCACCGGCGTCATCAGGAACGGGTTGGAATTGTGGCGGGCGGCGGCGAGGATGATCGGGGCGAGCGAGAGAAATCCGAACGTTTCGAGGGCGGGGTGCGTGGTGATCGAGCCCAGCGCGAACTGGATCATGAGCGCATCGGCGCACGCAATGAGGGCGCTGACGGCGGGCAGGCGCAGGTTTTTCCGATCGAGAGTGAAGGCGAAAACAGCCAGGGCGCTCTGAATCAGCGAGATCTTCGTCATCGCAATGAACGGTGGCACGCCGGTCGCTCCGGCGATGAAAACCATCAACCCGGCAAGGACCAATCGAACGGAAAGCTCAACCATTACTAAAGGTTTCGGATTTCCCGGCAATTTTTTTAGGGTCGCCGGGACACGAATTCCTGCAACGCAACCCAAAAAACTATGATATAGAAGATTGGGAGACCCTGCATGCAGAACATGAACCACGTGACCGCACAAACCGAGCTGAGCGAAACCGAAACTCGCGAACTCATCGAACGCATGTCGAGCGAGCACAAAACCACGGTTCAGGACCTCGCCGAGGCGATGGATGTCGACGTCGAGGTCGTGATCGCGCGCCTCAACCAGATGCGGGCCGAAAAGGCTCCGCCCGCCCCGCCGATTTTTGCCGAACCGCCGATGGTTCAGCCGGTCTACCAGCGTGGATTCTATGGCCGTCCGCGCCCGCGCAGGCTCGGGTTCATTCTGTGCACGTTCGTATTCGTGGTCGCGCTGAGCAAGGTGATGCACGCCAGCGCGCGCCCTACGCTCGTAAACCCTAGCACGGTCATCCATGGACGCTAGGCACACGCTCGACGAAGACACTCCCGTCGAGTCGGGCGAGCTCCGACAACTCATCGCGCGCCTCGCCGACGACCATCGCCCGCGCATCCGTGACATCGCCGAGACCATGGACGTCGAACCGGCCGTCGTGCTGGAAGAACTGCGCCGCATCCGCGCCGAGAAGGAGCAGGCCGCGCCACTACAGGCGCAAAAATTGGCCGAAGTGCTTGAGATCGCCAAGACGCCGGTCCGGCGCAAGATTTCGATGGCCCCCACCCGCCGCCTCGTGGCGGCGACGGTGACGCTCTTCTCGCTGATGCTGATCGCTAGCTGGATGATCATCCAATCCGCCTCCGCCAAAGCCCCCGAAATTCGCAAGAAGATGGAGCAGGTGAACTATGCCAAGCACTCCGCCGAGATGTCACCGAAAGACCGCGCGGCGTACGAGGCGAAGATGAACGCGGACCGGGCAAAGAGCCATTAGCTCTCTGCTTTCTGCCAACTGCCAATCGCCGACTGGGAGGGTGGGCTTCCAGCCCACTAAGAACTGACCAAAGGAGTTTTGCCCGTTGGGGACTGCCCGAATTTATTCGCGCTTTATCGACCAGAATTGTCTCGCCGGGTCACCCGAACGAATCACTGGAAATCCCCAGCCAAGCGGACGTCATTACGAGTGCCACCCTAAATCCGCTCCCGCATATCCTTCGGCTATACAGGCCACCCGAGTTGGCAATGAGTTTACAACGGCGAGCGAGTCATGCGCGTCGGGTGCTCGCCAGCGAGCGACCGAGCCTCGAAATGCGTGATCGGCTGGTTCACTTGAATCTCGTAGACGCCAGGACTATGGAACGTTTCAAAATTCCGAAGGAACGGCTTGGTGTCGCCGTCGACCGTCAGCATCAGATCGACGACCGGATGGTCAATTTCGATCTCGAAGCGCGGGCCAACGTTCGCGTCGTGCTGCGAACTGTAATGAGCGGGCTGGCTTGAGCCGAGGATCCTTCCCGGTTTGGCGAAATTCATATCTTTCGGCTCGCCGAGCAGGTGCCATGCGTGTCCTCCCGAGCCTAAGACGGATATGAGTGTGTCTGGCACCGAGAGACCTGTGAGGTCGAGTTCCGCGATGACCCCACGAAAGCCAGGACCTGCCTCGAATGGCTGATATTCCCACTCACGCACGATATCGCCAGTCGGGAGATCGATCGCCACAGCCCCAAACATATATGTGGATTGGATCGGTTCTAACTCGTCATTAATGTAGTGAATCTTAATCTTCTCTTTCACTCGCTCTAACGAAAGAAGGTCTTGGGCGTAAAGCCGCCGCTGCAGTTCATACGCCGCCGCCTTGTAGCGACCGCTACTGTCAATTACCGCCCAACTCTGCACCGGCCAAATGTCGTTCAACTGCCAAATCAATGACCCTCGGCAGAACGGCGATCGGCGGAAATGCTCGACCCCCATCCGCAACGCATCGCGCTGATTCAGTTGCGAGAAATACACCCAATCCTCTAGCGATTCCGACTTTGGATAGTGCAATTCGGTGTAGCCCACGAAGGTCTCATAGCCCTTGCGCGTCTTGTCGTGCCAACGCACGGCCGGGCTCTTGTAGTCCCAATCCTCCTCGGCCAAAGTCTCCTCCCACAGCGCCAACGAGCATGACGACGCAAAGCCGTACTCACTGCTGAACCGTGCCTCGGAGTCGAGGTAGTACTTCCAGTCGCCGCGGCCATGCCAGGCGTCCCAGTAGTGCGAATCGCCGACTTTGCCCGCGTTGCAGTCCTTTTCGAGGTCGCCGCAGGGTGAGGTATGGATGTACGACCGCTCCGGGTCGAGCTCCCGCACCAGGCTGGGGTAGAGGTCGTCGTACAGCTTTTCGCCGTACAAACGCGGCGGGTGGGGGTGCCCCATCCAGTTCCATTTGCCCTGCCACATGGTCAGGTTTTCGTTGTTGCCACACCACAGCGCGAGGCTGGCCCGGTGGCGCAGACGCTTCAGATGGTATGTCGCCTCGGTGCGCGCCACGTCCTGCCACTCGTCGGTATCCGGGTAGTACGCGCAGGCGTGCATAAAGTCTTGCCAGACCAAAATCCCAAGCTCGTCGCATAGGTCGTAGAAGTCGTCGGACTCGTACATGCCGCCGCCCCAGATGCGTAGCATGTTCGACCCGAGATCGTACGCCTGCCACAGTCTTTCTTCGTAGCGTGCGCGACTAATAGCGGCCGGAAAAGAGAAATCAGGGATCCAGTTAAAGCCCTTACAATAGACCTTTTTGCCGTTAACCTCGAACTCGAACGACTCGCCGATTTCGTCCTTCTCGCGAAGGAGCTTGACTTGGCGCAAACCGAACTTGATAAACGCCGAGCTTTCATAATTCGGGAGTTCGGCTCTCAAAGTGTAAAGCGGCTGGTCGCCACATCCTGCTGGCCACCATAATTCTGGGCATGGGATCCGAATCACGCCCGTTGAGCTTTCGGCAATGTAATCCCCATACTGGATTGTAAATTTCGGTTTAGCGTCACCGTCGACTTCGCAAATGGCATGTACGGTCACTGACCCATCTTCGTGCCACTCTTGCCGAGCCGACAGATGCGTGATCAGCTTCCCATACTCCACCAGTTTCACTGGCCGCCACACACCGCACGAGATGAGCCGGGGTCCCCAATCCCACCCGAACATGCACTGAATCTTGCGTACGAACGACCGCTCTTCGAACCGCTCGACCGCCTCGGGCAGACCCTGGCTCTGGAAGTACGCCGCCATGCGCTCGGCCCCGGTGTTCAGCGCCGATTTGAAGTCGATTCGAAGCTGATTTTCGGCCTTTAGCTTGCCCGTGACCACGACCTCTAGCGGCACGAACATGTTGTCGTGGCGGGCGATTTCCTCGCCGTTCAGGAAGACGGTACAGACCGTGTCGAGCCCCTCGAACACGAGCTTCTGGTTCGGTTTGTCCTCTTCGGCCTCCCACGTAAAGGTGCATCGGTAGCTCCAGTCGGTCTGGTCGACCCATTGCGCCCCGATTTCGTGCATCCGCTCGTGCGGGTCGGGGATGATGCCGTGCTCCATCAGGTCCAGGTGCACGTGGCCGGGGACCGTGGCCGATAGCCATTCGGCGTCGGAATAGCCGATGACCGCGCCCGGCTTATCCAGCCGCGTCTCGATGAACTCCCACCCGTCGCTGAGGTAGAACGATGAACTCATTTGCTGACGAGTTTACCGGTGTATCGTGGGCGATCTGGGAGGAGAAAGCGGAGATCGGAGATCGGGACATAAAGGACGTAGATGCGATTACGCAGGATGCGGAAGACAGCTAAACTCAAGTCAAATGACTCGCCTCCTTATCCGCGTTGACAATGCTCCGACTCGATGCGAGCCGTATGGCGCAATTCGCTTGCAGCTTCAGACCAAGAAAGCGTTTGAGGAGGCCAAAGATGGCGTCTACACCGTACCCATGAGTCAAAAGGAGAATCGCAAGGGTGAGACGCATTGGGCCGGCGACGGTGTGCACTACCACGGCGACGGACGCCGATTTATCTACCTCGCCTGGATCGGCGAGCGAGGACAGCGGTTTCGACGCATCAAGCTCTACCTCGACCATGTGCCCAACCTTGGCGAAGGCGAAGGCGAAGGCGATGTCGAGGTCACCATCGCCGGGACGATGAAGGACGGCACCCCCGCCTGCTCGACGGCGCGAGTTCTGGACGAGAACAGGAGTGGTTCATAGGGCGGCTCCCACCTCTCGCTTGAGTTCCAACGGAGTGATCCAAGCTTGCCCAGTCCGCAAGGGCTGGGTATCGTTCGACCCTCTTCGTTCAGAAGGCAGAAGGCTCGAAAGCGAACTAGTCGCCGCTGCACAACTGCTTGTACCGCGTAAAGACTCGCTTGATGTAGTCCTTGGTCTCGCGATACGGCGGGATGCCGCCATACTTCTTCACCGCGCCCGGACCGGCGTTGTACGCCGCCAGGGCCAGTGCCAACTTTTCAGGATCGTTGTCGCTTCCTCGATAGCGATCGAGGTGCTCGCGAAGCTGTCGAACCGTGCCGTACAGGTTCTGGTTCGTGTCAAAAACGTCGGTGATGCCGTACTCTTCGCAGTTCTCGTCCATCAACTGGCCGAGGCCCTTTGCCCCTGCGCCGGAGATACAGCCGGGTCGGAAGTCGCTTTCGGTGATGAGCACCGCCACGACGAGCCGGGCGTCCACATCGTACGTGAGGCTCCAGCGGATGACCGCGTCGGCGATTTCGTACGCTTCCGAGTTGCTGAGCTTCTTGTTGTGGTTCTTGATGAACGACGCGTAGATCGAGATAATGCGCGGATCGCCCTTCACACGGCTGACCTTTCCGCCGCGCGAGGCAGTGGTGCCGCGCTTAGCGCCCGTGGTCACGGTTCGCTTGGCCGGGGCCGGTTTGGGTGCGTGGGCGGCTTCGTAGGCCGCGATATCGGCTTCGGGAGCCGCGCCGAGCAGAGTGACTTCGCAGACCGCCAGAGGTTCGGATCGGGTGGCTTTGACCAACAATCGAGCGGCAACGCTTCCGCCCTGAAGCCAATCGGGGATTTCGGTAGCGTCGATGGCTTGCTCGCCCCGGTTGTCCGGGTACTCGACGTAGATGCTGGCCTTGCCGTCGAGCTCCAGCGAACCCTTGACGACGCATTTGAGTTCGAGGACTTTTTCGCCCACAAAGTTGTCGAGCGATTCGACGGGCGAGAATTTCGTTATTTTGTTGGCCTGGCGTAGCGAAAGATACTGGTCCAGCGATTGCGCGGACGCAGACCCAACGATGCTAAGCACCGCAACAATTGTCAACCACTTTCTAATCACAATCAAAAGTTTTCTGGCGGACAGATCGGGATTCGAACCCGAGAAGAGATATTATCCCTTACCCACTTAGCAGGCGGGCGCTTTCGTCCACTCAGCCATCTGTCCACTTCGCGGCTCCCTTATTATATCTTATCGGCTAAACGGCGTGCACAGAAGAGAGTTCGCCTGTATCATGGGGATAAGTAGATTTACCGGGGTCGGGGTTGATTGGGGACGAAATGGAAGCACAGCAAGAACTGTTCGAGCGGCGCTACGCGCAAATCGCGGGCACGGACCGAGTTGGATGGTCCGACGAAGTCACGAGTGCCTTTGCCATCGGCATGTTTCAAAAGCAACTGACGGCCGTCGGGCTTAGTGGCGGAGACTTGGTCGAGTTGGGATGCGGGCGTGGCAACATCGCCCTGGCGTTTGCGCGCCTGGGTTGGAGGTCGATCGGCGTGGATTTTGCGCCCACCGCCGTGCGCTGGGCTCAAGAGTTTGCAACCGAACAGGGCTTGGAGGCTGAATTTCGGGTCGCCGACCTGCGCGAGCCGTGGCCGTTCGACACCGAGTCGTTCGACGCCGTGCTCGATGCCAACTGCCTACACTTCTTCCACGGCGACAACCGTCGTCGCTTCCTCGACGAGGCGCATCGCGTGTTGCGGCCGAGCGGCTACTTCCTCGTCAGCACCATCGTCAACCAACCCGATCCCGAGCATTGGGAGATGCTTCGCTACGACCCGGACGCACGGATAACGCGGCAGGACGGCGTGCCGCTGAATTGCTATGTCGACACGCCGGACCTGATTGGTGAACTCGCCGAAGCGGGCTTTCGGGTGGTGTCGTCGGTGGTCGAGACCCGCGACCACCCGATCATGTGGGCGACGTTGCGGAAGTCGATGTAGAATAGAATCGATGATCCCCGAGGAACTGAAGGGCGTGCTGAGTCAAAACCCGAATATCATGTCGGGCTCGATTTGCTTCGTTGGCACCCGCATTCCAGTCAAGGTTCTGCTCGACAACTATGTCGAGGGCGTTCCGCTGGCCGAGTTCATGGACGCGTACCCCGACGTGACTCTCGAACAGATTCAGGCCGTTCTGCGATGGCAAGATCGTCAGACTCGCGCTGCCCTTGGTCTTGATCAAGCCTCGTGAAAATTCTTCTGGATCATTGCGTCCCGCGACCTTTTGAAAAGTTCCTAGCTGGACATGACGTTCATCACACCAGTCGGCTCGAATGGGGGCATCTCGACAATGGCCATTTGATCGGCGAAGCGGAGGCGAACGGTTTCGAACTGATGATTACGGTGGACCAGAATGTTAGGTATCAGCAGTCGCTTACCGGCAAGAGCGTATGCATCTTCGTTTTGAAGAGTCATTCGAATTCGTTTTGAAGAGTCATTCGAACTCAATACGTGCCCTTCTGCCCTTTGCTCAAATTGTCGATAGCTCATTGGACCGGGTTGTGCCGGGGACCATCGTTGAACTGTCTCTCTGACAAAAAAACGCCCCGAGCCAGCCAGCTCAGGGCGTTTGGATTGGTCAGTCTTACTTGACCAGATCGTCGATCGCGCCGTTCAGAGCGGAGAGGCTCTTGGCGTCGGTGCCGAGGTCCACAAACTTGTCCTCGACCTTCCAGTTCTTGTACACGAAGACCGTGTTCTTGGCGCTGGTGTTGATCTTGTAGTTCTTCACCGCTGGGTTGTCGGCCGTCAGGTAGCTGATCGAAACGTGCTTGAACTCGCGGTTGAGCTCGGGCGATTTGTCCTCGATCATCTTGCCGCCGTCCTTGGTCGTAAAGATAACGACCATGGCCTTAAATTCCTTGTCGGCGTACTTGTCCATCGCCGAATCCAGAGTCTTGGCGAATGCCATGATGGACTTCTGGTCTCCGTTGGTGACCCATGCCTGAACCTGCGGTCGGTTCTGGTAGGTGCACGGGAAGCAGGAGTCAGTGCCCTTCAGGGCGCCAGCCACGTGCTTCGGGTGGAACGGGGTGACCATTTCACCCTTCTCCAAGCCGCTATTGACGAACGCGGTCGCAATCATCGACATTCCGACGAGCGCTCCGATGGCGAGAATTCCTCTATTCATGTTCGTACCTCGCAATAGAAATTGCTTATTTACTCTATGCATTTTAGGCCAAAAAGGTTCCGAACGCAACGTTAAGGATGAAGCTCTAGGAACTTCTCCTTGGTGAGAAGCATGTACACCATGTCGTGGAAGACGCCGTTTTTCCAGTGCTCGCCGGGGATGCGGCCGTACTCCGCGTAGCCGGTTTTCTCCAGCATTCGGCGGGATGCGTGGTTACCGCCCAGGTGGGTGCTCTTCAGCATTCGAAGGCCCAAAACGTGGAAGCCGTATCGGGCGCGTAGGACGGACGCCTCGGTGCCGTAGCCCTGCCCATGTAGGTTCGAAACGCCGATGAAAGAGCCGGTGTTGGCCACGCCGTTGGTGAGGTTGATGTTGTGGATGCCACTTGTGCCGATATGGGTTCCGTCGAGCAGTTCGATGGCCCACACGATGTTGTTGGGGTCCTTGCCGATGCGCTCCATCCACTCCTGTTCGCTCGCGCGAGACATCGGCGTGCCGCGAAAGCCGAGCGTGTCGGTGACGTCGCAGTCATTCACCCACGCGTAAACGTTGTCCAGATGCTTGTCTGGGTCCAAGGGGACCAGACGAATTCTTTTGCCTTCGAAGCCAAATCCCATCTTCGCAGGATACCGGCTCGGTGGTAGTCGGGGCAAAGTGTTCGCATCGGTAGGCCAGTGTGTTTCCGGTCTTCCTCTTTCTGCCGACCCAGATCTAATTGGTTTCCGGCTCGCACTCGCGAAATCAATCGAGACTTCGCTTCGAGACCTGATCCCAACCTACGCTCACAAATTGCAGAGTCGCGAGGCTTTTGCCAGTTTGCTCGATGGGATGGACAAGCCATACGATTTGCGCGATAGCGTCAGAATAGATCACTGGCGAGCCGTTTGGGCTGGCTCTGTTCTGATGGGCGACACGTCTAAAGGGACTTTTCGTGACCTTGGTTACACCGATGAGGACAGGTTGCCCGGCGTCTTGATGGCTGGCCGTCGCCTGCCGCTCTTCGGAAAGGCTCAGCTTTCCCAGGTGCATGAGTACTTTGCCAACGTCGAGAAAGGTCTACCAAGGGATCCGAGCGACTTTGAACAGGCGAAGAAAGTTCTGTCCAAAAGCACAATATGGACTTCCAGACTGGATCTCAGTAAAAGCCTCTTAAGGAATTTTCCCGGGCTTACGGACTTTGCCTGGATAGACGACTTTGTAGCCGAAATGGCAAGGAGAAATGTGATCCGCCAAGCCCTTGCGCTGATGGACTTCGGCGTCAGGGCCAAAGCCCTGCCGTTGGGAGGACGCGCGACACTGGACACTGACGGAAAACCCCTCCGGCTTTCCCATCAGAAGAACGGGTGGGTCGTCTATTCTGTCGGCCAGAATGGTGTAGACCAACTGAACTTTTCGGGACCAATGGTGAAGGACGACTTCATCATCCCCGAAAGCCCTGAAGTTCTGGACCCCAAAGAGTGGAAAGAGCGAACCGTGGTTCGGCCCTGAGCCTACGCCATTCCGATTCGGTCGAGGATCGATTCGATCGTCTCTTCGCTGAACCCTCGGCTGGCCAAGAATCGGGCGACGCGGCCTGGGTTCTGGGAGCCGCTGAACTTCGCATCCACCAACACCAGCGCGCGGCTCAGTTCGTCGAGGTCGGCTTCGGCGAACAACTCGGCCACCACTTCGGGCGGGACGCCGCGGCTTTCCAGCTTCGCTCGCAAAGCCTCGTCGCCGACGGCTCGACGGCCCTCGTTGCGTTCGATTGCCAGCCGCGCCAGGCGCACATCGTCGAGAATCCGCTTGGTTTGCAGGAATTCTAGCGCCTCGCAAATCACGGTCGGCTCGAAATTACTTTCGAGCCGATGGGCGACTTCCTGAATCGTCAGGTCCTGTCGCTTCAGGATTTTCAGCGCGGCCAACAGGGCCGCGTGGACGTCAGAGTTCATCGAGATCGGGTTCTTCTTCGTCCTCGACGACGGCCTGAGCCGGGAGGCTCGCCCGCTCGGCCTTGAAGATGTCTCGTACCTTGCGGTCGATCTCTTCGAACACCTTCGGGTTTTCTTCCAGGTAGGTTCGGGCGTTGTCGCGGCCCTGCCCCAGGCGAATTTCGTCGTAATTGAAATAGGTTCCGCTTCGCGTGATGATGCCCTTGGCGGTGCCGATGTCCAGCACGTCGCCGGCCTTGCTGATGCCCTTGCCAAAAATGAGGTCGAACTCGGCGACCTTGAAGGGCGGCGCAACCTTGTTCTTCACGATCTTGACCTTGGTTCGCGCGCCGGTCTGCTCGGTGCCGTTCTTGATGGCGTCGCCCTTGCGCACTTCGAGTCGGACGCTAGCCCAGAACTTCAGGGCGCGGCCGCCCGGCGTGGTCTCCGGGTTGCCGTACATGACGCCGATCTTTTCGCGAATCTGGTTGATGAAGATACACGCAGTCTTCGACTTGCTGAGCGTGCCGCCCAGCTTTCGCAGAGCCTGACTCATCATTCGGGCCTGCACGCCCACAAACGTATCGCCCATCTCGCCTTCGATTTCCGCGCGAGGGACCAGCGCCGCCACCGAGTCCACAACCACGAGGCCGACCGCGCCAGACTTGATGATCGTGTCCGCGATCTCCAGCGCCTCTTCGCCGCTGCTCGGCTGAGAGATGTAGAGCTTGTCAATATCGACACCCAGCATGCGGGCGTACTCAATGTCGAGTGCGTGCTCAGCATCTACGTACAGGCAGATATCGCCCATCCGCTGCGCTTCGGCCACGCAGTGCAGAGCCAGGGTGGTCTTACCACCCGACTCCGGTCCGTAAATCTCGATGATGCGGCCCCTCGGGATGCCGCCGATGCCGAGGCTCATGTCCAGGCTCAGCGAGCCGGTCGGAATCGCCTCGATGGGCTCCCGGTCGTTGGTGCCCATCTGCATGACTGAGCCTTTGCCAAAATTCTTTTCGACCTGGCTGAGCGCCATCTGAAGCGCCCTCGTCTTCTCACTCGCGTCTCCGTTCGCCAAACCTTTTTCGATGTCCAATGCTGCCTTTCTCACGTTGTATGTTTCCCTGTTGTCTGCGTAATTTATAGACGCGTGTCTAGTATTTATAACCCTTATTGATAATCTTTTGTCAAGTACTTTGCTGGCAATTTTGACAGTTTTCACCCGGACGTTCGTCGCGAACCCGATCCGAATTGTGTTTTAATCAAGTGTGGGCGCCCGTAAGCGAATTTTAGCGTTTCTTGGCGTCGTTTTGGCTTCTCTCGGACCAAGTTCCTTCGCCCAATCCGACGGTGATATTGTCATCCGTATGCTTCCCGGCGGCGGCTATGGCATCCCGCCCAAAGAGTCCACATCCATCACCGCCCAGGTTCGCCGATCGGTCTTCGAGGCGTTCCACCGCTCGCACCCCGGTGTGCGCGTGGTCAACGCTGGGGGCCTCAGCTTCAGCGGGAGCAATCTGGACGATTCGATGTTCCTGATGTCGATGGCGGGCGACTCTTCGCCGGACATCTTTTACGTTAATTTCCGCCAGTACTACACCTTCCTCGAGCAGGGTTTTTGCCGCTCGCTGGACGACCTGATTGCCAAAGACCCGGACGTGATGGCGCGGTGCAATCCCACCGTGAAAAAGGTCCTCACCAGCTACGACGGCAAGGTGTACGCGGTGCCATTCTTCCAGGTCGCCACCGCCCTGTACTACCGCCGGGACTTCTTTCGAAGCGCGGGCCTGGACCCCGATAAGCCGCCCAAGACATGGGACGAATTGGTCGCCGATGCGCAGAAGATGACCGACCCGAAGGTCGGCCGATACGGCTTTGCGCTCTCCAGTCCGCCTGGCTACCAATGGTCGAACTTTCTGTATGCCGCCGGGGGCGAATCGGTGCGACAGGACGCCAACGGAGACTGGAAATCGGCCATCAACACGCCCGCTGCGGGCAAAGCCGTTGAGTTCTTTCGCCGCCTGATGGTGGGCGAGAACCCGCCAGGTACCGTCTCCAAAGACCTCAACGACGACATTCGACGCGGTAAGGCCGCGATGTGGCTGAACTACACCAACGATGTTCTGCTCCAGCAGAGCGAGCTCCCGCCCTCGGTGATCGGCATCGCGCGGGTGCCCGCCGGTCCTGCGGGTTATTCGAACGAGGTGAACGCCGGAATGTGGGCGATCAGTTCGCGCGTCACCGACCCAGCCAAGCTGAAGGCCTGCTGGGATTTCATCAAGTTCTTTGCCGGCGACGAGGCGGCCAAGATCAACACCGATAAGTGCATCGAGCTTGGCATGGGCAACCTGGTGAACCCGTCGTGGCTGAAAAAGTTTGGCTACACGGACCTACTGGCCCAGGTGGACCCCGCCTACGCCGAGGCCAACGACGAGTTGTTCCAGACCGGCCACCCCGAGCCATATGGCAAGAACTGCCAGCAGGTGTATTCGGTGCTGGACAACGCCCTCGACCGCGCTCGCCTCAACCCGAAGGAGCCGGTCGAGCGTATCCTCGCCGCCGCCGAATCGGAGATGAACGACAAGCTGTTAGGCTACACGCCGCCCGAGATCATGGCCCGCCAACGCGGATGGGCTATCGGCATTTTGTCGGTGATCTGTATAGCTTTAGTGTCCTTAGCTATTTATTTCGTACGTCGAGCGCGGGCCAATCCGGTGCACTTCGTCGAACGGATTCCGCCCGGTACCGACCGCCGCAAAATGCGGAGATTCATGACGGTGTGCCTCGCCCCCGCGGTGATCACGATCGCGGTATGGAGCTATTATCCGCTGGCGCGTGGCCTGGAGATCGCGTTCCAGGACTACGGCATCCAGCGTCCGCCACGCTGGGTCGGGCTGGACAATTTCATCGGCGTTTTCACCCAGCCGCTCTTCTACAAGAGCCTATGGAACAGCGTCGTGTACGTCTCGCTGACACTCCTGATCGGGTTCTTCATGCCGATCTTTCTTGCCCTCGCGCTCAACGAGATTCCGCGCTTCAAGGTCCTTTTCCGCACCATTTTCTACCTACCGGCGATGACCTCCAGCATCGTCATCGCGTTCGTGTGGCGGCAGTTCTACGACAAGAGCCCGTCGGGCCTGCTCAACTCCATCGTCGGACCAGTCATCGAGCACGTGGTGAATCCGCTGTTCCATCTGGTCGGGCATGCGCCCTGGCCGACCGCCAACGACTGGCTCGGCGACCCTTCGCTAGCGATGTTCGCCGTCGTGCTCCCCGGCATCTGGGCAGGAGCGGGGCCGGGCTCGATTTTGTACCTCGCTGCGCTGAAGAACATCGCGACCGAGCGCTACGAGGCCGCCGACCTGGACGGCGCGAACTGGCGGCAGAAGATTCGCTACATCACACTCCCGGGCCTCAAACCGCTGATCCTCATCAACCTCCTCGGCGTGTTCATCGCCGGGTTCAAGGCGATGGAAAACGTGTTCGTTCTCACCATGGGCGGTCCTCTGAACTCGACCCGCACGATCGGGCTGGAGGTGTGGCAAAACGCGTTTATGTATCTGAAGTTTGGATACGCGACGGCGGCGGCGTGGGTGATGGGCTCGATCCTGATCGGCTTCACCCTGGTGCAGATTCGAAGCCTGCTGAAGATGCGCTTCTCGACGGCGAGGAGTTAGGGAGAGCTTTTAGCTTTTAGCTTTTAGCTTCTAGCTTCTAGCCTCTAGCCTTCTGCCTTCTGCCGAATAGTGGAGTTCAGCCCTTTGGCAGCCGTGAGCGTCACGAAGTCCCCATCGAGCATCGCGAGGGAAATGGCAAAGTTTCGGTATTGCAATCGATTCGTTCGATGGAGTTCCGCTTGAAGCTAGAAGCTTGAAGCTACTAGCTCAAAGCTCGCCCCGGTTTATACTGTCCAGATGAAACGCGCGCTCGGCCTGATCACCGCCTTGTTCGTCGCCGCGATGACGGCAGCGCAGAAGCCGAATATCGTGTTCATCTACGCCGACGACCTGGGTTACGGCGACACCGGAATCTACGGTGCGAAGGCTGTTCTCACCCCCAACGTGGACAAGCTCGCGCGGGGCGGACGGCGATTCACCAGCGCCTACGCATCCTCCTCGACTTGCACACCATCGCGGTTCTCGCTGATGACCGGCAGCTATGCCTTTCGGCAGAAGGGCACCGGAGTTCTACCCGGCAACGCCGCCTTGATCGTGCCCACCGATCACGCCACGCTCCCATCCATGCTGAAGAAGGCGGGCTACGCGACCGGGATCGTCGGCAAATGGCACCTCGGGCTGGGGTCGGCATCGGCCGAGCAGGATTGGAACCACGTGGTCTCGCCCGGCCCTCGCGAGGTTGGGTTCGACTATTCGTTCATCATGGCCGCGACCGGCGATCGGGTGCCGTGCGTGTATCTGGAAAACCAAAAAGTGGTGGGCCTCGACCCTGGCGATCCCATCCGCGTGAGCTACAAAGCCCCGTTTCCGGGCGAGAAAACCTGCGCCGACGAGTACGACCACCTGAAGATGAAGCCGAGCGACGGGCACAACAACGCCGTCGTGAACGGCATCCCGCGCATCGGATATTCGATCGGCGGCGAGAAGGCGCAGTGGGTCGACGAGGACCGCGCAGACATCTTTACGAATAAGGGTGTGCAGTTCATCGAGCTGAACCGCTCACACCCGTTCTTCCTCTACTTCGCCACCCACGATATCCATGTCCCGCGCGTGCCGCATGCCCGGTTCGTGGGCAAAACCGACATGGGTCCGCGCGGCGACGCCATCGCCGAGTTCGACTGGTCGGTGGGCAAGATTCTAGCGACCCTCGACCGTCTGAACCTGACCAAGAACACGCTGGTGATCCTGACCAGCGACAACGGTCCGGTCCTGGACGACGGCTATCAGGACGAGGCGTTCGAGCGGATCGGCGACCATAAGCCGAGCGGCATCTACCGCGGCGGCAAGTACAGCATCTTCGAGGCGGGGACGCGCATGCCCATGCTAGTGAGTTGGCCCGGCCACGTCAAGTCGGGCATCAGCGACGCGCTGATCTGCCAGACTGACTTCCTCGCGTCGTTCGCGCATCTGGTCGGCCAGCCGCTGAGCGCCCACGACGGCGTGGACAGCATGAACGTAATGGACGCACTGTTGGGCCAGACCGACTCGGCGCGTCAGAGCCTGGTGGAATATGGCGGCTCGCTCGCCATCCGCGATGGCCGGTGGAAGTACATCCAGCCGAGCAAACGGGCGGCGTACGACAAGGAGACGCGCATTGAACTTGGCAACTCGCGAGAGCCGCAGTTGTACGACCTACAAACCGACCCGGGCGAGACGCGCAACGTGGCGAACGAGCATCTGGACGTGGTGATTCGTCTGTCGGATGAATTGGATCGCATTCGAGAAAGCGGTCGGTAAGGGCTCGTCTCGCATGCCAAGACAGCCTCGGGTGGCACGTATAGGTGCGATGGAGTTGGGCTGGTTGAATGCCACTTATCCACCTATGCGTGGTGTTTAGCCCCTTCTTCAACGACTGAAGCACTGGTAAATCCCAGCTTCGCCCTTCTCTGTCCTCGTCCCTTGGACTTCGGCGGACGAGAAGACGTCTTTATCAGTGCCACCCAAGGTAGGGACCGGTAAGAGGTGGGCGTCACACTAAGGGATTCTCATTTCAGTGACGCAGTCTTAAAGCTCTCCGCCAACTGAAGCCTCCCACCCAAAACCTCACAAACTTCTCCAACATTTTTCGCGCCCACCCTTCAGAGATTTGGAAACACCCCGATAGAACTACTGGGATTGTTTCGATCCCACCAAGAAAGGGGTTAACGACCATGTCAGTAACAGATTTCGAATGCGCCATCGCTAAATCGCAGATCGCGCGTTATATTGCAGGAGAAAATCTCAATCCGGAGGTCTCGCGTCAGCTCGAAACGCACATCTCCGAATGTCCACGCTGCAAGCAGCTTCTCATGGAGAAGAAGTCCAGCCTGGAAGCCAAGCTCAGATCGACCATTGAAACCGTTGAAGTTCCGGTGGCGATGACCAGCACGCCGACGCCAGAACCGACTCGGCCGGCACCGATCCAAGCCACCGGCGAGCCCAAAGAAATGACGGCCGAACCGGCCACTCCCAAGGCCTCGCTCCTGGGCAAGCTCCTCGCCAAGCAGGACGAAAACGTGATCGAAGTTCCGCAAGTCGCTCCCGCTTTTGCCCACAAGGATGCGCCCAAAGTGGCCGCCACCACGATTCACCTCGACCCTTCCGACGCGCCCGCCAAGAAGACCAAGAAAGCCAAAGCCCCCAAAGCCGCCAAGGCAGAAAAGAAGAGCTTGTTCAAGTCGCTCGCCCTGTTCGAGCGAGTGCCGAACGCCCCCGAAGGCGTGAAGCCGGCCATGACTGCTGACAATCTGCGCGAGGCGAAAAAGGCCCTCAAGCAGAACCGACCGGGCCTCAACAAACCGATTTTGTACCTCTGTGGAGTCTGCGCCGCCGCCGCCGCCATGTCGTTCGTGGTGAAGGACCCGACCAGCCTGCTGGGTGGCAAAGCCAACCAGGACAATCTGCTGGTGAAGGACCGACCCAAGACGGACACGCCCAAGGAGACCAAGTCGCCGAAGGTAGGCGAATCGACGGCCAAGCGATTGGACGCCGACGCCAGTAAGCAGGCCATCCGCGCCGAAGGATTCGTTGATCCGGCAACGGGTCGAATCGAGCCGCAAAAGCCGACAGCTCCTGCCAAGGCGACCCCCGCGAAGCCAAAGCCAGTCGCCAAACCGACGGCCGCCAAACCTGCGAATGCGAAGCCGGTCGCCAAGAAGCCGGTAACCGCCAAGAAGCCAGCTATCGCCAAGCCGACTGTGGCCAAGAAACCAGTCGCGAAGAAGCCGACCGCTAAGAAACCGGTCCTCCACACTACCAAGAAGAGCACGGTTCGCCGATCGACCCGACGGCACACCACCACGGCTCCCAAGACTTCCAAGGAAAGCGTCGTCCACGTTTATGCACCCGACGGCACTCCGACCAACAACGGGCAGTAAGAACATGAAGAAAACCATCGCTAGCATCGCCGTACTCGCAATCGCGCTTAGCGCCTTTGCTCAGTCCAAGACCATCAAGGTTAAGTCGAAGGGTGACGACGTCCGAAGCGTGATCGCCACGATCTTCGAGCAGTCGGGCAAGCAGTATGTGCTGGAAACCAACGTGTACCAGACCATCTACATGAGCCTCGACGACGTGACCTTTGAGAAAGCGATCGATATCGTTTCCAAGCTCGCCGACCTAGATTTTAAGGAGAAAGACGGCATCTGGTACGTGCACACCATGGCCCCGACCAAGAAGGCACCGGTGACCAAGACCACGCCGATCACGGCTAAGAACGGGACCAAGGGCGCGGTGCCCAAGACGATTCCGCCGGCCGCTGCCGCCGCCGAAACATTCAAGGACCCGAACGAGATCGACCTGACAGGTCGCCTGACGGTCCAGATGAAGAAAGTGGACATTCACGAAGTCTTCGCCGAGTTCTCGGCCCAGACCAAGGTGGACATCGAAATCGACGACACCGTCCCGGCCTACAAGCTCGACGCCTACTTCTTCAACACTTCGCTGAAGTTCGCACTCGACAAGATTTGTAAGGTCGCCAAACTCAAGTACAGCTTCACGCCGAGCAAAACGGTACGCATCAGCAAAGCCTAAGCTCAGACGCGAATAACCACGAGCAACTCCTCTATTTCCTGCGCACTCCTAACCCCGGTGCGCGGGATTTTTTTGTGCGAGCTTTTAGCTTCTGGCTCCAAGAGAGGTTGGGAGGGAGTCGGCAGTTGGGAGTTGGCAGAAAGCAAAAAGCAGAGAGCAGAAAGCTGTATGCCTTGCATGGCGCGGGCCGATCTCTCTTGCGGCTTGAGGCTAATGGCTTCAACCCCTTTGCCCTCGAACGACGCCCCAAACCCAAAACAGACGGGTGAGAGACGTCGGATTCGTCGGGCTTTTTTGCCTAAAATGCCATTTTATGGTTGCGAGGAGAAAAACCACTCGTCCATAATAACGATGGCTAATAGCCAATGATGCAGGATGCACTAGCGCAGCTTGGGATATCGGAAAGAGGTTTTATAAGAAACTTAGGAAAGTGTAAGGCCTCCCTGATACCAGGCGAACTTAGAACTCCTGTGTCGCAAAAACTAACAGGAGATACGACACAGTAAAGATGAACAAAACGTTCAAATATGCAGTCTCGGTCGTTCTCGCCGCAGGCATGGTAACCCCGGCCTTCGCACAGCGAGATAACTTCCCGGACGTCGCCGATACTCACTGGGCCTACGAGGCTGTCGCTCGACTCAAGAAAGAAGGCATCATCACGGGTTATCCGGATGGCACTTTCGGCGGTAAGCGAATGATGACTCGCTACGAAATGGCGAGCCTCCTCTACGCTCTCTACATGAACCTCAAGAACGTCACCGACGGCCTTGATGCTCAGATCAAGACCCTTAGCGATAAGGTCGACGGTTTCAAGCCGGGCGGCGATGACAACGGTCCCGCCATCCAGGCTCTTCGCGACCAGTTGAGCGCCCTCTCGAAGGACGTCAGCGGCATGAAGGGTTGGGGCGACGACATCGCTCAGCTGAAGAAGATGTCCAGCACCTACGAGAAGGAACTCTCGCAGATGGGCGTCGACGTCGAAGCGATGAAGAAGGACCTTTCGGACCTTTCCAAGCGCGTCAGCGATCTTGAGAACAAGAAGAACAACGTCACCATCTCGGGCGACGCCAGCTTCTTCATGGGCGCCAGCATCAAGGGTAACACCGGATCGGCTGCTCTTAACAGCGACGGTCGCTACTTCGGTGGCACCGGAACCGGCGCTGGTATCGACACCCTGACGGTTCTTCACGAACTCGGCCTCAAGTTCTCCACGAACAACGCAACTGGCGCAAACGTAGTTGCTGACCTCGTGGTGGGCAACGCCACCCAGGGCTTCGGCAACCAGAGCTCGACCACGACCGCGAACGGCATGCCGTACAACGCGGCTGGAACCGGCACTTCGGTTTACGCTGATCGACTCTACGCAACCTTCAACGACGGTCTCGGCGGCCTCAACTTCGATGCCAAGATCGGACGACAGGGTCTCAAGCTCGGCGGCTACGTCCTCGAGCGACCGGACACCACGTCCTTCTGGAGCAACGAGCGATGGGACAACGGCGAGTACGCAATGGACGGCGCCAACCTCAAGTTCGGTCTCGGTCAGAACACCGACCTGAACCTGTTCCTTGGTCAAGTCGCCAACATCGTTGATGCTTCGGGCAACCCGATCCAGCCGATCATGATCGGTGAGGAAGCTGCCGCTACCTTCGGTACGGCTACCCTTTCCGCCGCACGAGCCATGGGCGGTAGCCTTGGCTTCAAGATCGGTGAGAACGGCAAACTCGACCTCTCGTTCGTCGACCTCGATTCGAACACCTCGGCTAACACCCCGGTTGCGAACCGACTCGAGACCTACGGCGCCGACTTCAGCTACAAGATCAGCGATTCGCTCGGTCTGACTGCTGGTACCGGCAAGTCGCAGTTCAAGAACGGCACGAGCACCGTTTCCTACGGCTCGAAGAACACCCGAACCAACGTTGGGCTGAACTTCAAGACCGGTGGTCTCGGAATCGACGCTTCCTACGCTGAAATCGGCAACGGCTACGTTGCTGCCGGCGCTTGGAGCAAGGCTGCTATCTACCACAATCTGAACGACCTCAAGCAAACGTCGGTTAAGGCCAACTATGCTGTCAACGACAAGTTCTCGATCCACGGTGGATACATGAAGGGAGACCAGATCTCGGTCTCGAACAAGGATGCCGTCAAGAGCACGACGGTTGGCGCTGACTTCAAGATCAACGACAACTGGACGCTTATGGCCGACTACGAAGACACCAAGTTCAAGGGTGGCTACGTGATCGACGGTACGACTCCTCAGTTCAAGTTCACGACCCTGGGCTTCGGCTACGACATGGGTGCAAACACCATGTTCAAGCTGTTCTACCAGGCGAGCGACATCACCGGAATCACCCCTGCTTCCTCGTTCTACGGCCTCACCTCCGCTGGCGCGATGAAGGGTTCGACCTTCGGTGCTCAGTTCTCGGTTAAGTTCTAAATTTAACCGCTGAATAGCAAAAGAACCCAGCCCTACGGCTGGGTTCTTTTTTTGTCAGGGGTTCAGCTACAATCTTGGAATGAAGCTTTTCTCCGGCGCGCTGGCGCTGGTCATGGCGTCGGCGGCGCTAGCTGGTCCGATCAAGCGAATTCAGTACCCCGCCATCTCCCCCGACGGCTCCACCGTTCTTTTTAGTTGGCAGAACGACATTTGGTCGGTGGCCCGAACCGGCGGAATGGCCACCCGGCTCACCGTCCATGCGGCGATCGACTCCCGCCCGGTGTGGTTCCGCGATGGCTCGCGCGTCGCCTTCGCGTCGGCCCGCTATGGCAGTACCGACATCTTCACCATGCGCCCAGACGGCACCGATCTGCGCCGTGTCACGTACGACTCCAGCGCCGAGATTCCCACTTCCGTCTCGCCGGATGGACGCTTCATCTACGGTCAAACCAATCTATGGAGCCGAGGCGACCTCTTCCGCGTGCCCGTCATCGGCGGTGATCTCCAGCGCCTCACCAGCCACCCGTTCGAAGCCCCGTTCGCGCCGTTCGTGTCGGCTGATGGCACCAAGGTGTACTACAATCGCGGTTCGTACCGCGAGACGGCGTGGCAGAAGCCGACCATGCAGTCCTCGGCCCTGCCCGAGATTTGGGTGGCGGATAACACGGTTCCGCTCTCCAACCATCGACGCCTCACCAACAACGAGTTCACCGACCTCACGCCCCAAGTGATGCCCGACGGCACAATTTTCGCCGTGACCAATCGGGGCGGATTCCCTAACGTGTGGCGACTGGGCAAAGGCGACGTGGAGCTGACCCACCACAAGGACGGCACCAGCCGCAACCTTACCGTCAGCCGGGACGGACGCTACATTTCGTACGAATTTGAGTCAGCGCTGTGGGTGTACGACACCACCAAGGACACCGACGTAGAGGTTCCGGTGACCGTGCCGGACGACTCGCGTACCAACCCGATCGAGGAAATATCCTTGGCCGGTGGCATCGAGCAAATGGCGGTTTCGCCCGATGGCAAACGCGTCGCCGCCTACGCCCGCGGCGACATCTTCCTCCTGCCCGAGAAGGGCGGCACCACGCGCCGACTGACCACCAACCCTGCCCGCGACTACTCGCCGCAATGGCTGAACCCCAAGACCATCGTCTACACCGCCATGGAGGACTCTCGGCGACGCCTGAAGACGGTCACCGTGGATGGCGTCGTCAAGGACTTCATCGTCGATCCCTCGGCGGAAATCCACACGCCGGTCGTGTCGCCCGATGGCAAGACCGTCGCCTACCATAAGGGCGGCGACGAAATTTGGTTGGCCGACGCCGAAGGCAAGAACGCCCACCTGCTGGTCAAGGGTAACTTCCGCAACGCCCTCGACGGTGGCGTGCCCACCTTCTCATGGTCGCCAGACAACGCGTACATCGCCACTACCCTGCTCGTCGGTCGCCGCACAGATGTTGCACTGGTGGATGTGAAGACGGGCAAGACGACGGTCGTGGCCAAGATGGTCGATCGTCCGCAGAAGGGCGATGTTTCGGTGCCGCAGTTCACGCCGAATGGTCGCGCCCTGTTCTTCACCTCTCCCGAGTTCGATTTCCCCGACCTCTTTATCGTGGACCTGGTGCCGCCGGATGTGACCTTCTCCGAGGATGACCTCGATAAGATCGACACGCCGCCCAGCAAAGAGAAGGTCGCGCCGGAAGTCAAAATCTACGAGCCGAACCTCGACAAGCGCCTGCGACGCCTCACCAATCGCATGTGCGCGGGGGCCGTCGCAAACCCGGACGGCAAGTCGCTAATTGCGCTAACGGACGAGGGTCTGCAAAGCATCGACGTGGCTACGGGCAAGCGGACCACGCTGATGCCGGACACGGCCATCGCCACGATCCAGTCAATCCAAGCCGCTAATGGCAAGGTGTACGTCATCAACAACGGCCGCATGGCCACTCTCTCGACCGCTGGTCCCGCCGCGTCGTTCGCTCCGATCTCGTTCAACGCGCAGTACTCGGTGGACGCGCGCGACGAGGAGAAGGCGCTGTTCGAAGAAGTTTGGTGGGCGATGGGCCAGCTTTACTACGATCCGGGCATGAACAAGAAGGATTGGAACGGCATCCGCGACAAATACGCCAAGATCGTGCCGTACGCCTACGATCGGTCAGACTTTTACCGTCTGATGGGTGAGATGATGGAGGAACTGGATTCCTCACACCTCGGCTCGACCGCGCCCCCGGCGGACTATCCTGGCTCGAACGACGAAGCCACCGCCTTCCTGGGTATCGACCTCGACCCGGTCGCCCTCGGGCGTAACGAGGCGGTCGTGGGCCGCGTGGTGCCAAACTCGCCTGCCGACCAGCCGTACAGCCTGCTGAAGGTTGGCGATGCGATCAAGGAAGTCGACGGCGAGGCCGTGGGTTCGACGCCGCTGGCCGCGCTTCTGAATCGCAAGCTGCTGAAGAAGGTCGATCTGACCATTGAGCGGGACGGCAAGCGCCAGCACGTGCTGATCAAGCCGGGCTCGAATGCCCTGCGCTCCGAACTGGAGTACGAGGCGTTCATCGACGGCCAACGCGAGATGGTACACAAGCTGAGCAACGACCGCTTGGGCTATCTGCATATCCGCGCCTTCGACCAGACCTCGCTGGACAAGTTCCTGCGCGAGATTCGCACTGAGGGCGAGGGCAAGAAGGGCATGATCATCGACGTACGGTTTAACGGCGGTGGTTCGACTGCGGTGGATGTGCTGGGCGTGCTGATCAAGCGGCCCTGGATGATGCGAAGCACGCGCGGCGACTTTGGTCTGAAGCTGAGTGAGAACATCTTCCGTGGCGACGCGCTGGAACAGCCGACCGCGCTGATGGAAAACACCTTCTCGTTCTCCAATGCCGAGGTTATCACCGAGGGCTTCCGGGCGCTGAAGCTGGGCCCGATCATCGGCGAGCGAACGCCGGGCTACCTGATCGGCACCGGCGCGTACTCGCTGTGGGACGGCGGGCGTATCCGCATGCCAGCCATCGGCGCGTATGCGGTGAACGGCACGAACCTGGAGAATAATGGCCGCAAACCCGACCACACGGTCTGGTTCGACCCGAACGCGTGGATGCAGGGCCGCGACCTACAGACCGAGCGAGCGGTGGTGGAATTGCTGAAGAGTGTGAAGGATTAGCTTTTAGCTTCTAGCTTCTGGCTTCTGAAAGAAGGGGGGCTCTTTTGGGGGCAAAGGCGTCTCGCCTGTGCAAAAGTGCAAGGATGTCAAACATTTGTACCAGCCACGCCACTCCCCAGGTGGCGTGGCTGAGCAGACCGTAGGCGAACCGGTGGGGAGGATTGAGGAAGCAAGAAGCCCACCCTCCCAGAAGCCACGTAGACAATTCTTCACACCCTGATCACGAACGTCGTGACCGAGTCGGCTGAGAGCGTCGTAGATAGCGTCTTGTTCGTGACCGTCGCTGACGGCATCGGCGAGAGGTCGTGCGTTGGGTCGGTGACGAAGACCTGCACCGGGTCGCGACCCGCGCGGGGGAAAGCAGAGAGGTCGAACGAAACCGGTCGCTCTGCGCCCTTATTGACGGAAACCAGCACCAATTCGCGGTCCTTCAACGAGGCGATCGTGTGGTCGTCGGCCACGTCGATAATGGTTGCGCCAGGTTGCACAAACCGGCTGAAATTGCCCATCACGAAGAACTTCTTGTGCGTCACGTAGGTCTCGCCGCGGTTGTTGAGGTCCATGTCGAGGAAGCCCCAATTGGAGCCGGTCGTGTCGATGACCTGCCAATAAATCCATGCACTCGGCTTCATGTCTCGCACGTCGTGGACGATTTTGCCCGCCATCTCCATGCCGCTCGCGTCGTTGTTGCCCTCTTCGGACATCCACAGGCGTTTCTTATACTCGGCCGCGCGCTGGGCCAGCTCCTTCTGCTTGTTGCCGCCGTAGTGGTGGGTGTTGATGCGCCAAACCAGGTTCTTGGCCTCGGGCGTGAGGGCGTCCCAGCTCTTGACGGCGGTGTCGATGACCGACTCGTCGGACGCGGCGATTTTGGTGGGCGACTTGGCTTTTGCCAGCTCGCGAGCCACCGCTTCGATAACGCCCGACTGAGCCTCACCCATCGGCACCCGGCACCCTTCCTGCCGTCCGCCGTATGGCCACCAGTCCACGTGCGGTTCGTTCAGGGGCTCTAGGGTTTCGAACGTGATGCCCCAGTATTTTCGAAAATGCTCGTTGACGGTGACGAGATATTTTGCGAATGCGTCATAGTTTTTAGCCGGAAGATTATCTTTTCCGTCGTGTCCGCCGGAGGCGCACCCCGAGTTCGTCATCCAATAGGGCGGCGAGTTGGAGAAGGATTCGAAGCGATTTGCGCCGAGCTCTTTTGCCCGCTGAAGCACCCATCGCTGTCCCGCGTCGGCGTTCCAATCCCAGTTGCCGTCCTTGTCCTGGTAGCCGGGAAGCTGGGCACGGTATTGCATGTGGTGGTGCTCGGGGTTCTCGCCGCCTGCGATGTTGTAGCGCACGATATTGAGCTTGAGGTAGCCGAAAAACTTTTGCATGAGGTCTTCACGCACGGCGGGCGGGTAGGTTCCGACCACATGGGCCCACCAGCAAAGCGACGTGCCCCACCCATCCCATTTTTGGTACTTGGTGTTCGGGTCGACGGCGATACCGGCGGTCGGCGCGAGGGCGATGACGGTGGCGAGGGCGAGCACGGACATACGCTTCTAGCCTACATGATTTGATGCTGAATGGTGGGAGATTTTTAGTCGCATGCTTGTAGCTATGAGTGAGGATCGCTTTCCGTTCGAGCAGACCAACCACACTACTCCAAGGGGGGAGTAGCGTGGTTGGTCTGCTTGTTCAATCTGTGTTCCTCGTTCCCTTGAATCAGATCAATTTGATTTCTGGTAGTGAAGCGAGGCACCGTTACCGTGCCACATCGTTTGCGGAGCTGACTGTTGGGTGCTCTGTGTCGAACTGTCGGACCTTTGCCAGAGCGCAAAGGGCGATGATGCCGAAGACAATCGCGACAATGAGGGTGAAGTTGCGGCTGAGGCGATCCAATTGGCTACCTGCCTTGCGGTTTAGTGGGCGCATCAATCCTCTCCCGCATAGCCTTCGGCTCACGGGCCACTCGAAGCTGTCCGAGCGGGCAAGACACCCAAGCACAAAAAAATCCCCGACCCATCGCAGGTCGGGGATTTTCAGAAACGGCGTCCGAAAACTACTCGGACTTCTTCTTCGCCGGAGCCTTTTTCGCGGGAGCGGCTTTCTTGGCAGCCGGAGCCTTCTTCTCGGCCTTCGGCTTGGCGGTCGGCGTCACGCCGGCGGCCTTCATCGCCGCGGCGGCCTGCTTGGCAATTCGCGACTTGCGTCGAGCAGCCTGGTTCGGGTGGATCACGCCGTTCTGCGCGGCCTTATCCAGAGCCTTCACAGCGGTGTTCAACGCGGTCTGCGTCGTGTCGGCGTCACCGGCCTCGGTAGCCTTGCGCGACTTCTTCACGTACGTCTTCAGAGCGGTGCGAACCGCGTTGTTTTGAACCGTCCGTTTGGCGATTCGTCGAATATCTTTCTTGCTTGCCTTAGTGTTTGCCATTTCTGAACAATCGATATTACCCGATTGGGGAAAATCTGCGCGACCTTTTGGTCGCCTGATTCGTCTCACCCCCTCGGTTTACGAGGGGACGATACTTACTTCTTAACGAACTTCTTCTTGCTCTTGTCGAAGCCCTGGTCGACCTTCTTGGCATCGAAGTGCCAAACCGGCGAGCCGGAGCGCTGATAGAAGCACTGGTAGCTGGAGAGCAGGGAAGCCACCAATCGGCGCGAAGTGCGTCGGGCGACGTTGATTTCGGCCAGGATGGTGAGGTAGTCCGCACCCTTCGGCCAGTGGTTCATCACGTCGATGAGCACATCGAGCGTGCTCTTGCCTTCGGATTCGGCCCCGAGGGTTCGAAGCTCTTCCATGCGCTGAGAGCTGATGTAGACGACCGGGTCCGGCTGATCCAGGTATTCGAACTCGAATACGTTGGGCGACGGCGTCTTGGTAAGCGTGAACACCGCGCCGCTCTCGATCGGCTGATCCAGCCACCAGTCGATGAGGCCGTACATCAGTCGCGCCTCCTGGTTGATCCAGACCTGCAGTTCGCGGCCGGTTGGGTCCACAAACATCGCTTCCTGAATCTTCGGCTGATCGTCCAGCCAGCCGGTGGGAACCTGCGCCAGTGGGAACGTACCCAGTTCGCGGTGGATGGACTTCAGCACCATTCGGATGGATTCCGGCTGGTTCTTCAGCGCCGGTTGGATGTCCTCGTCCAACACGTCGAGGGCCAGCGGGTGCTGCAGCAGCTTGCGGAGCGAGCTATTGAGACCGTCGTCGGTGAGTTCCAAGTCGACCTCTTCGCCTTCTTCGTTCAGCACGCCCGACGGGACGAACTGGAACGGCTCCGGCACTTCCATGATGTACTCGGGATGGTCGCCGGCCTTGCGGAACCGGTCGCCGCCCACCCATTCGACCTTGTCGCTGGTGCACAGAGTTGCGATGATATTGGCGAGGTCGTCGGGGAACGTCTTGCTGCCCGGCGTAATCTCGAAGAACTCTTCCAGCAGGCGGATAGCCGTGACCGTCTTTTCGCTGGAGACGATCTTCTTGATGAGGCGATCGACGTCTTCCGGCTTGAATTCCAGCGGCGCGGCGTCGTCCACATCGATGGACGGCGTCAACTTCTGCGCCAGCTTGAGGGCGGCAGAAACCAGCGACTTGGCATCGGCTTCGGTCATGAACGTGCCGTCGCTATTATAGATATAGCCTGGAACGGCGAAGAGCGCTCGGTAGAACGACTCGGCGTCGAAGATGAGGGCGCTTCGCGGGTCGTCGCTGTTGACCTTGCTGTACGCGACGGCGCCGATGGCCTTGATGTTCAGCGGAGCGTGCTTCAGAACTTCGGTGGCCCAACCTTCGGCGCGGAAATCAACTCCGGCCAGCTTCTTGGTTGTCGCTTCCAACGTCTCGACCGAGACGCCGTTGAGCGCCAGCGCGCGGGCCAGCGGCTCGTCCTTGGCGACGAATCCCCAACTGAGCTGGGCGACGAGTGCACCTTCGACTTCGATGAAACCCTGGTGGCCGTTGACCAATCGTCGGATCATCGGCTCGATGGCTTCCGGCGTGGTGCGCTGGGCACGGGCGACTTCTTCGACGAGGGTGGTGAAGGCGACGGGCGCGCCAAAACTATCCAGGATGGCGCGAACGATCTCGGCGATCGGGCGGCCCTGGCTGTTCAGTCGAGCGGCAGGAACCCAGCGTCGCTCATGATAGGCGAAAACATCGGGATTCGAAGCCATGAGGGACCGAACTGCCGCGAGTCCGATACCTGCGTCGGACAACTTGTCGGCGAGCTCACCCAGCTTCACCGCCGCCTCCATTTCGGAGAGCTTTTCGAGGATCAGGCGGTCGGCGTAGGATCGTGCTACGGCTTCTTCTGGTTTAATGGAAATCGGCTTGGGCAAAGATTCGCTCCTAGATGCCCGTGCATACGGGCGCGAATTTATATTTTGGCAGATCGGCGCACCTTTTTGCCACTCAGATTCGTCACGTCGGAACTATCCAGAAACGACGGCGCGTTTACGACGTACAATGAGGGATATGAGGCGCGGCTTTACGCTAATCGAGCTCCTGGTGGTGATCGCGATCATCGCTGTTCTCGCTGCGATTTTGTTCCCCGTTTTTGCCCGCGCCAAAGCCGCCGCCAAGCAAACCGCCTGCCTGAGCAACCTTAAGCAGATCGGCACCGCCATCACGCTCTACATGGGTGATAACGACGACATCTTTCCGTACGCGGTGGATGCCAGTGACAAGTACGATCCGTCCATTTGGGACCACGAGCCAACCTTCAAGGCCCAGATTCCGTACATGCTGGAGCTCCCCGACGCGCTGTTCCCGTACACCAAGAGCAAAGAGATTTTCCACTGCCCCGCCGATAGCGGCACCCGCGTGCTGGATAACCATTTCCCCGACCAGTTCATCTCGTCGCCGTCGCTGTACTCCACCTACCGCTCCAGCTACCTCTTCCGCACTGAGATCGCGTTCAAGTTCTTCTCGCAGGACCGCTTCCAGCTTCCCGCCGAGGTCAATGTGCTGTTCGACGGCGCCGGTCATTGGCACGGCGCGGGCCGCGCCCTTCAGCGCGATGACGATTACGACACGTATTTCGACCTCATCCGCACCTACCGCTACAACACGCTCATGGGCGACTTCCACGCCAAACCGCTGACGCGAGACCAACTGGACGAACTCTGGGCCAAACCCCTCTGATGGACGACTGGCTTCGCCCCCTGGCCGTCGTGATCGACGGTCAGCTTGAGTTTGGGCTGGAGGTCCTAGTCTCGCCGGACGGCGTGGTCGAGGCCATTCGCTCGTCTTCCCGACCGCCGTCGTCGTTTGTGCTCTCGCCCGCGTTCGTCAACGCCCACTCGCACCTGGAGTACCGCGGCATGCAGGACCAGATTCCGCACCCCGAGTACTACGAATGGATCTACGAACTCACGCGTCTGAAGCCGCTGGAGTCGCCGCAGTTCGTGCGCGAGCAGTGCCGACTGGCCGCACGGGAAAACCGCCGAAGCGGTGTGGCATGGATCGGCGAACATTCGGATCGACCAGGGTCGGCCGAAGCGATGCTGGAGGCCAGCTTGGGCGGGTGGATTTTTCATGAAGTGATCACGTCGGGCTCGCCGGATGTCGGTGCACGCATGGCGGAAATTGAATCACGGATGGAGGAGACGCGGCGTTTGCTTGATTCCCACCACCCGGCACTGAGCACTCCCAACTCCAAGCTCCAGACTCCCAACTCACCCATCGGCTCCTCCCTCAACCCCCACGCCTACTTCACCGTCGCCCGAGATGTCCTCCGCGAGTTCGGCGCCAACCAGCAACCCAGCAGTATCCACGTCGCCGAGACCGTCCACGAATCCAATTTCACGCGCACCGGAACCGGGCCCATCGCCGACCGCCGCCGCTCCTACGGCGTGCCGTTCGATATCTATGGGCAATCGGTCGTCGAAGTCCTGGACGACCTGGGTGTATTGAGGCCCGGCATGCAGTGCGTCCACTGTTGCGACGTGGACGCGCGCGACATCGAAATCATGGCCGCACGAGGCGTGACCGTAGCCCACTGCCCCCGCTCCAATATCCGTTTACAATGCCCGCCCGCGCCCGTGCGCGAAATGCTCGACGCCGGGCTGATCATCGGCCTCGGCATGGATTCGCCCGCCAGCGGCGGAGCCATCGACATGTTCGCCGAGATGCGCGCAGCCCTGAAGGTCAGCCGCGAGCGGGGCGCCTCCGTTTCGGCTGTCGAAGTATGGCGCATGGCCACCGGCGACGGCTATCGCTCTTTCGGCGAACCTGGCAACACGGCCTGGGGCATCTATCCTGGCTCCTCCACCCCGCTCATCCACATCTCGATCGACGACGCCAAGACCATCGATGAAGTGATTGAGCACGGACGGGTGAGCTACTAGCTTTCTGCTTTCTGCCTTTCGCAAGACGTGGCCATAGTAAAAACGAAATGGAGTTCCGCCCGTGTGGGACTGCGTCATGCTCCTCGGGATGCTTTCACCAGCGAGACTTGTCTCGCTGGCAGAAGTGAGCGTCAAAAACCGCCATCACCTCTCCACAACCGCCAGCACCGGACGATGGTCGCTTGCCGTCGAATTAATCACCTCCGCCCGCATCGGCGTCAAGCCGCGCTCCCACACATAATCGATCCGCTTATACGGCATCTTTGCCAAAAGCGTCATGCCAAACCCTTTCTCCGTCGCCGCAAACACATCTGTAAAGTCGTCCCCAAACTGACGAATCACCTCCGAGCCCGCCGACCCATTAAAGTCGCCCGCCACGATTACCGGTTCCTTCGACCCCCGAAGCGCCTCCAGAACGATCCGCGCTTGCGCCCGCCGATCCTGCACCACCTTCCCTACCACCGGAGCATAATGACCAAAGTCCGGCGGCATCTTTTCCACCCAACTCGGCTCCATGTGCACGCACATCACCCGGATCGGCCCGAGCGGCGAATGCACGATCGCCTCGGGAAACTTCTTCGTGGGCCACTTCGTCGGCATGTCGTAGACCTTCGTCAGCTCGATCGGATACCGCGACACGATCATGTTCGACGACGCCACCACGTACTGGTAGCCGCCCATCTCCTTGCACAGCATCTCGCCCGTCGCCTTTTGCTCCTCGGGCTTGCACGCCTCCTGCACAAACAGAATGTCGGCCTTCGACTCGCGCATCACCTTCAGAACGCCCGGCTTGTCGAGGTCGAAATGCGCCACATTGTAGGTGAGAATCCGTAGAGGATCGCCCATCGGCTCCGGTTCAGACCCGCAACTCGGATGCCCCGCCACCACCAGCGCGGCGCACAGCATCCCGACCCAGCCGAGGGAAAATCGCCACGCCCGAATGTGGAGCGCCGCCATCAGCACACACCACGCCAGCACTAGCAGAAAGCTGTTGTGCACCAAGAAATACGTCGCCCAATTCGCCTCCGAATGAGGTTCCAGCACGAGCCGGAACGTGACCAAATACACGGCGAACGCCGCCATCAGCCCGATGCGAATCTTCTTCAGCACACGGGTAAGGACAAGTTTTAGTTCACGGCTGGTTCCGTGCCGGTTACCGGGTCTGGCCCTTTCTCGCGGACCATCGACTCGCGAAGGATCTGACGAAGACGCCTCTGCGCTCGTCCCCACAGGACGGGAATCCGCCGGATCACATCGCGCTCAAACCCGATCCAAGCCGTGTGGCCAAAGTACCGCGCGAAGGAAAAGAGGCCCCTTCGCACCAGGTACATCCGCGTCATCGGTTCGCCCGTCTGCGCCAGCCACCGCGTCTTCCACGGCCCGATATTCCGCAAAAAGTTGATTCGTCGAATACCCCCTTCCAGCGCCTCGCGAAAGACGACCGAGTGAATGACGAAGATGGGGCTATAGCGGTAAAAGCGTTCGTCGTAACCCGAATAGGAAAGAGTGAGCGTCTCGCCCTGGCCATAAAAGGCCTGCGACGCCACGACTTGCCCATCGACCAGCAATTCGGCGATGAAGGCCGATTCCTCTTTGGCCATCGTCACCAGGAAATCGCGCAAAAATCCAACCTGAGTCGCGGTATGCAGATGGTTCGAATGCTGTCGCCCCCGTACGCTCTCCGCCCTCGACTTGTGAAGCTCAGCCAATCTCGCCACCGCCGCCGGAATGTCCTGCGCCTTGTCCAGCTTGCGAACCTCCCAGCGGTGCCCGTCGCGGGTCAGCAGACGAGGATAGTAGGGGATGTTCTCGCGCATCGACTTGGACAGCGACCGCCGATACGCCTCCCATGACTCGGGCAGTTTCACATCGTCCGAGCCGGATCGCTGATTGGAACGCACAAGGGCGAGGGATTCCAAAGAACCCCCCGCGTCCAATGCGAGGCTACCGGGGCCGATCATCGCGACGAAATCCCAACGACCCTGCTCGAGCCGAAGCCGCAGGTGTCCGGCCAGGCATTTGAAGACCGCTTGCTCATATCCCGGCTCGACCAGTACGGTCGGCTCCTCGGTCATGTCGTAGGCACGCTCGCGGCCGAGGTACCCCATCGAACGCAGACGTCGCAGCTTGAGGAGCGACTTCGGCTGGTCCTCGTAAAGGGGAATGACGGCGACGAGCTTTCGGTCGGCGTCGCGAAAGGTCAGAACGTACGGTTGAGTCTCACGCCCTGTGCCGCGCCCCCGATGTCCAAAGTTGTTCCACCAGGCGATCGTCCACTCTGGGTGCGCACACATGCTTGCATTTGGAATGCACCCATGAAGCACCTCCCACTCGCGGGCCAGGATTTGGATGTCAAGGATTGTTTGGACGACCTCGCAATGAAGCCAATCGACTTCGGGGCTTCGCCCGAAATGAGTACCAGAAGTGGTCGGTAGATGCATCAATGATAGTGACTAAATAGTCTCTGGTCCATAATCCAGACTTTGGTACTGACAATATGGACGCAAACAGCAAGTACATCAGTTCCAAAGAATTTCAGGAAAGTGAACGCTTTTCCCGTGGGTGGGTCATTGAGCAGGACATTTCGAGATCGCTACCTCTGTGCCGAGGCTTACGGCAAACGTGTGAATCTGACATCAGAGGTTCAAAAGCCTTCCGTAGACAGGGTGGCTACGCAACAGAGACACATTGACCCACCCACGTCTCGCTCACAAAAAGGCGGAAATAATGGCCAACTCGGGTGGCCCGTATAGCCGAAGGCTATGCGGGAAAGGATCGAACTTGGATCACTCAGTTAGGAGCTCAGCGAGGGAAATGTCTACGATTCCGAGAGGCGATGCTGAATCGGAAAACGAAGTGAATCGGGACCGATCACAAAAATAAACTAGGACCCGCCCGACCCGTTTGGACCAGTTTCCTCAGCCTTCAGCTTGAAGTCGACCCGAACCTCGTACGCACGCGGCCAAGGAAGCTCGATCTTCAAATCCGTAATATCCGAGATCTGATACTCCTTGGTCCCGGCAAAGAACCGGCGATACTGGAACTGCGAAAGAAAGATCTGCCGCACGTACTTGCGCAAGTCGTTCGCCACAAAAGTGTTCACCGCGTCGAAGTTTGCCCCGTACACCTCGTCCCGCGTGTCCTGCAGTTCATCGATCATCTGGTACGCCGCCGGACGCGTGAACCGGTGATACGCCCAATCATCGATCATCCGATGCATCAAAAACTCTCGCTGAGCCAGCTCGCGTCGAAGCGGATTCACCTCATATTTCCGCGCACAAAGGTACACGTTGGCGGCCGGAATCGCCGTCCCCATCGTGTTGCCGGCCGTGTTCCAACCGGCAAACGCCAGTAGGCGGAACGACTTGCCCGTCCGCACCAAAAAGTTGAAAAGCTCCTCGTCCGAGGTCCCGCTCACGCTGAAGTTGATGTCCGCCACCGCGACAGGGAAGCCTTGGTCGATCTCGTTGCGCATCCGCTCCAAAAACGCCTCAAACTGCGGCTCGCGCCGGTCCGGCGTGTTCACATAAAGCGAATAGTCGTACTGGTCGGTGTCCTTGGCCATCTCGGCTCCCGACGCAAAAAGCTGGTCCTGCAGGCTTTCCTTGACCGTCTTCGACTCGTACGACGCGTACTGGTCCTTGCCCGCTTCATCGCTGTAAACGATCCGCACCTTCGGCTTCCAGTTGTGCTCAGCAAGGATCGCCCGCGACAGCAACAGGTTCGAGTGCTGGTCGATGCCCTCGCAGAAGTACACCTTGTCCTCCACGTGGTACTGCGTCGCCAGCCGCTTCAGGCGCGCATTCTCCTGAATGTGGGGCCCGTCCGGCTTGGCGTCGTCCTGCCCCATCACCAAAAAGTCGATCTCTTTGCCGATGGCAAACCGCAGCAGCGCGGCCTGAACCTGATAGTTGCGCCGTCGGGTCTGTTCGTAGTGCTGAATCTCAATCGCCGGAACCATGCGCCGCAGGTTCGTCAACTTGGATGGGAGCGCGGGGTCGTGGGTGCGCTCATACCGGTCCTTCATCTCCTCGTACTTGGCGAGGTTGAGGCGATACGACGCGGCCTCCTTGGTCGCCGTCGGCGTCAAACGCATCGTCGATGCGTACACATACATCTTGATCGGCTCGGGAGCCTTCTTGCGAAAATCGATCAGCCGCTGCAGTCGCGCGATCGCCGTGGTCGTGTCCACGTCGTTCACGCGTGAGGCGATCAGCCCGCCGTATGCGATCATGTCCGAACTGACGATGATGGCGCTCACGTCGTCGAGGCGCTGGGACTCCAGCCAGCCGAAAATCTCGTCCACGTTGCCCGGCGTGGTGAATTTGCCGAGCATGTCGATCGGCGGCGTCTCGACCTTCGTGTCGTTGATCGCGCCGATCATTTGGCAGAACTGACCGGCCGCCGGACGGCTGTCCAACGGGACCAAAAGGATGCGGTTTCGAACCGGAACGGGAGTTTGTGAATAGCCGAGTGCGGTCAGGACAAGGAGGATGGTTAGAAAAATAACCTTGCGCACGGTGGTAGGACTCGGGTCGTCGGTTAGGCGAGCCGTGCGGACCGATTCCTTACGTATTCGGCGCTGCGCTCGACCCACTTCATAAATTCATCGGCATTATCAAGAATAGCTTTAGGGAGTTTGACATACTCCTTCAGAGGATCGGCGCCGGCTTCCGGGCGCATCTCGCCGGCTCCAGGAAGACAAATAGCTTCTTCGTAGTGTTCGGGACAAAGCTTGAGGGCGACATCGTTATCGATGAGGAAGGCAAACATGCGTTCGCCGGTGTAAACGCCCATACCGCCGAACATCCTTCGGGCGCGCACTTCGTAGGCATCTCCTGCCTGCATGATCTGCTCGTACCGAAGTGGTCTGTACACCATCGTTATCAGCTTCCGATCGGCCTATAGAGGCCGCTTCGCCTCCTAACCCCGCAAGCTATTGTACCTGGTTTAACGTTAAAGCGGTTACTAGGTTTTCCCAACTTCCCAGTGGGAAAGCGTTACTTATGTCTCTCTTACACTAAAAGCGATCTCAAAAACCCTTACTGTAAAAGGTGGCACGGATACCACGCCGCAAGACCGAGCAGAGCCGAATCATTGACTCTCTTCACTAGCCACATAGATGCCAAATGGGGTGGCACCGATACGTGCAAGTGTGTCTTCGGGAATGCTTGCCGAACAGCACGCTGATCCGTGTTACTTCTAACCCGCCGCGTTTTCGCCCCGCCCCACGGTAACCTAGGCCGTACAAACCATGTCGAAAAAGCGCCTGATCATCATCGATGGGTACTCGCTCCTCTTCCGGGCGTTCTACGCCACGCGGTACCTCAGCACAGCCGACGGCAGGCCCACCAACGCTCTGCACGGCTTCACGACCATGATGTTCAATCTGCTGGAAAAAGACCGTCCGGACGCCATCGTCGTCGCCCTCGACCACCCGTCGAAAACCTTCCGCCACACCGAATACGCGGCTTATAAAGGCACGCGCAAAGAGACCGCGCCCGAACTGATCTCCCAGTTGGATGAGTCGCGCCACCTCCTCACCGCCCTCGGCATTCCCCAGATCGAACTGGTCGGCTTCGAGGCGGACGACATCGTCGGCACCATCAGCAAGCAGGCCGAGGAGAACGGCTACCTCACCACCATCATCACCGGCGACCTCGACTCCCTGCAACTGGTCGATGAGTGCGTTTCCGTCGTGACTCCACGCCAAGGCGTGACCGAAATCAACACTTACGGCCCCGCCGAAGTGGTCGAGCGGCTTGGCGTTCCGCCCGTCATGGTCCCCGACTTCAAAGGCATCAAAGGCGACACCAGCGACAACATTCCTGGCGTTCCCGGCATCGGCGACAAGGGCGCGGCCGAACTCATCACCAACTTCGGCACCGTCGAAGACATCCTCGCCAAGTTGGATCAAATTCCCGAGAAATATCGCAAGAAGATCGAGCCCGCCATCGACCAAATGAAGATGTCGAAGTGGCTCGCCACCATCATCCGCGACGTTCCCGTCGAATACGATTTCAAGCCGTTCATCCTCTCTCAAGACCAACTCGAAGCCGCCAAGAAGTTCCTTCAGGAGTTTGAACTGAAGTCCTGCCTCCGCGCTTGCGACCGCGTGCTCGGCCCTTACGTCGATGGCTTCGAGCACGGCGTCCACGCCGCCGTCGAAGTGGTGGCCGAGAAGATGCAGTTCACCACCCGCGACGCCGGTTTCCTGATGCTCAAAAGCACGGTCAACAGCCAGCCGTTCGGCATCCACTTCGCCGCATTGCCCGCCGATGACCTGTTTGACGAGAATGCCGAAAAGGCGTTCGTCTCCGTCGGCCGCGAAGTGCTCATCGCTTCGCGCCAAGACGGCATTCGCCTCTTCCAAACCTTCCCCACGCAAGCCATCGTCCACGACGCAAAGCCGATGTACAAGGCCGCGCAGGTCTTCGACCGGTCCGTGTCGTTTGACTCTCTGATCGCCGGGTACGTTCTGCAGTCCGGCCGCGCCAAATACGACCTCGGCGACCTCGTCCAGGGCTACACTGACTACGCCGCGCCAGAGTCGCCCGAGGAGTCGGCCTTTGCCCTGCTTGCCCTTCGCGATGCGATGCACTCGCGTTTGCAGAAGGAAGATCAGCTACGGGTGATGGAGACCATCGAGCTTCCCCTCACACCGATCCTGGCCGAAATGGAGGTCGCGGGCATCCGCGCCGACAAAGATCAGCTCCGCGAGTTCTCCAAGGAACTGTCGGTAGCCATCGAGGCCTCGACCGCCAAGATTTACGAACTGGCGGGTCAGGAATTCACCATCGGCTCGCCCAAGCAACTCGGCGAGATCCTGTTCGATAAGCTCGGCATCCCCGGCGCGACCAAAACCAAGACCGGCTACGCTACCGGCGCCGAGATTCTGCAACAGATCGCGCCGACGTACGAAATCGCCGGTGAAGTGCTGACCTGGCGCGAACTGACCAAACTTCGCTCGACCTACGCCGAGGCCCTGCAAACGCAGATCGCCTCCGACGGGCGCATCCACACGACTTACTCGCAGACCATCGCCGCGACGGGCCGCATCTCGTCCAACGACCCGAACCTGCAGAACATCCCCGTTCGAACTGAACTCGGACGGTCCATCCGCAAGGCGTTCACCGCCGCCGACGGCTACGCGCTCGCCTCGTTCGACTACTCGCAGATCGAGCTCCGCGTCCTCGCCCACATGTGCGAGGAACCGGCTCTGGTCCATGCGTTCGAGCACCACGAGGACGTCCACACCGCCACCGCCAAGCTGATGTTCCACGTAGACGAGCCGACCAAACAACAGCGCGGCTACGCCAAGCTGCTCAACTACGCGGTGCTCTACGGTGTCACCGACTTCGGTCTTGCCAACCAGCTCGGCGGCGGCTTCAGCCGCGCCGAAGCGAAGGAGTTGATCAACCTATATAACGAGCGCTTCCCGACCGTTAAGGGCTTCACTCAAAGCGTCATCGACGAGGCCCGCTCGAAGGGCTTTACCACCACGCTGACTGGTCGCCGCCGCTACTTCCCGGACATCCACGCCGCCAAGTTCAATGAGCGCCAGTACGCCGAACGGCAGGCGATGAACGCGCCGATCCAAGGCACCGCCGCCGACATGCTGAAGCTGGCCATGCTCCACGTGCGGGCCAAGCTGGAAGGCTCGTCCACGCGCATGCTCCTCAACGTCCACGACGAACTTGTGTTCGAACTGAAGGACGGCGAAAACGGAATCGTCGAACCCATCCGCCACCTGATGGAAGTCGCCCTTCCCCTCAAAGTCCCGGTCGAGGTCGACGCCAAAATCGGCGATAACTGGAACGAAATGTCCCCCGTCTCCCGGTAGCCCATGAACGATTTTACTGTAGTCGGGCAATCGGGAAATCCGTGGGACGAGGCGTCCAGTAACCTGACTGAAACCAGTCAAGGCGGAGAGATTCTGCTTCGCTTGCAGCAAGCAGGAGTGAACGTACCACGCGTCTCGCCGAACGGTGCCGTAGCCGCCGGTACATACTGCACCCTTTTCTTCGATGCCCACAATTGCGAATCGGCGTTTGAGGCAGTGCGGCGCTATGCGCTTCCAGCGGGCGGGTCAACGCCCAGCACGGTTGCGTACGATGTCTACAAGGTTGTGCTACAAAAGGGTGTTCAGTACTCCCGGGGGCGAGTCAAACCCGCATTTGGGCAACTTGGGGGCGGTTTTGAGGTCGTAATCCAGGACTCGTTGCCAGCGGGTAGTGCTGAATTGCTCGGTACGTTGAGCACGATTGGTGGAATAGCCGTATAGAATAGAGAAGAGTCATGGCAAGGAAAGTTGGATCGGGCGGAGGAGCAGGAAAAAAGCTGTATCGCTCAACGACAACTCGTCCAAGGTTTGTTCGTGAGACGGCCCTGAAGGAACTTCAGGAGGTTTCGGCAAAAGATTCCACTATGGAAGAGATTAAGAAACGTCTCTCCACTTTGGAGAATCTTCTCGTCCGTCTTGCAAACGGCCAAGCCAAGATTCTTGAGAGCTTGCAAGTGGACGACCTGGTGTCTGAATTCACCGACGTCCACCTGACCAAGAAGCAGTCAGCCGAAATTGTAAAACTCCCCGAATCTTCGATGGGTGCCCACCTCATGCGCATCACGCTTAAAAGCGGCGAGGTCCTCAACAACATCCCCGTGATCGAAAGTACTTGGGCCCGAATTCCCGAAAGCGACTCGCATCTGAAAGCGAGCGACTTCGCGAAATTCGAAGCCGCCCCAAGGTCATGACCTTCCCATACTCGTCCAAGGCCGTCACAACCTTCATCGAGGTCGACGCCAAAATCGGCGATAACTGGAACTAAATGTCCCCGTCTCCCGGTAGCCCATTTGGAATGCGCGGACTTGTCCGCGCTTTGGAGAGCGAGACTTGTCTCGCTGGCTCGGAGGGTCCGCAGTTGGAACTGCCACAAAGGCAGTTTCATCGTGGAAAGGTGTCGTTCCGATTCCTAGGAACGACGGAAAGGGATAAATTTGCCGTCAATGCCGATCTAAGGAGTTCAGCCCACTGGGAAGGTGGGCATCCTGCCCACCAAGAAACAAAAGCAAAGTCTTGGCACTGGTTAAGACGTCTGCTTGTCCGACGAAGGAGGGCGAAGCTGGGATTTACCAGTGCTCAGAAGAGGACTGCCGACCAATCAAACTCCCCCTCCCAGAAGAGCCTGTCGCACAGCAGTTTTTTCAAACATTTGACGCCCCATTTGTCGCCGCCATAATGGCGGGGTCGTCCCGAATGTCGGGACTCCTCGGACCATTTCAGGTTAGAAGTCGTCCGGGGGTCTACGCTCGTACCTCGCTCCGACCGCCCGGCTACCATCTGTGATCCCTCGGGGATCAGGTTTTCGCTTGCGGTGCGATAGGTTCAGAAGGAGGGGTGTCTCCGAGAATCGGAGACGGGGTGGGTGATGGTCGTTGAACTGAGTGCACAGCTGGGAGTGACGAAAGGTGCAGGGATGGAGGAGACAGAGACGCCTAACAAACCCAGGTGGCCCGTATAGCCAAAGACCATGCGGGAAAGGAATCAACCCCCAAAACCCCGCCCGACCAAAAAATGCCAAACTAAAGTCAGGAAATAACCTGCCCCGATGCCGTCGCGTGCGGTCCAAGCGGCGTAGAAAGACCGGCCCACATGACTCCCGAATCAAAACCCATCGACCGCGCCATTGTGCGCCGCGTCATCAGCTTGTTCGGCCCCCACCGCAAGCAGGTGATGCTCATGATGGGCACCGTCATGGTCGCTGTTATCCTCGGCCTGATCCCGCCGTTCCTCCTCCAGGTCATCATCGACCGCGGTCTGCAGAAGAACAACCTCGGCGTCGTCACCGAGTACTCGCTCCTCACCATCGTCATCACCCTCTGCGCCGCCAGTTCCACCCTCCTCTACGGCTACCAAAGCGTCGTCATCGGGCAAAAAATCATGTGCGACATGCGTCGCCATCTCTTCACCCACTTGCAGGGCATGTCGCTTCGCTTCTTCACCCAAACCAAGACCGGCGACATCCAAACCCGACTCATTTCCGACATCGGCGGCGTGCAAAACGTCGTCAGCAACACCTTCGTCGATGCCCTCTCCAACATCGCCATCGTCATCTCTGCGCTGGTCTCGATGTTCATCATCGACTGGCGGCTCACCCTCCTCGCCGTCACCCTCATCCCCGTCTTCATGATCATCGGCCAAAAGGTCGGCGACTTCGCCAAGGACATCCGCCTCGGTGTCCAGGAGCAGACCTCCGAGATCAACTCGCTGATGCAGGAGAACCTGTCGGTCTCGGGTGCGCTCCTCGCCAAAACCATCGGCCGCGCCGACCAGATTGCGCAGAAATTCGACGTCGAAAACAACAGCCTCGCCCGCTGGCAGGTCAAGGCGTCGGTCCTGCAGTACACCTTCTTCGGCATCTTCCGCATGATCACGCAGGTCATCCCCGCCCTCATCTACTGGCTGGCCGGTTACCTACTCCACCGCGGCGACACCCACCTCACCGTCGGCGTGCTCGTCGCGTTCACGATGCTCCAAACGCGCATGTTCTTCCCCCTGACCGGCCTCTTCGCCACCCAGGTTGAAATCCTCGGCTCGTTCGCGCTGTTCGAGCGCATCTTCGAGTACATGGACGTCAAGCACGACATCGTCGAAGCCCCCAATGCAGTCGAGGTCGATAAGTCCAAGATGGAGGGTCGCGTCACCTTCTCCAACGTTGGCTTCAAGTACGACCAAAACGGCGAAGACTGGACCCTCAAGGACGTCTCGTTCGAAGCTAAACCTGGACAACTGATCGCCCTCGTCGGTGCCAGCGGCGCGGGCAAAACGACCCTGACGTACATGATTCCGCGCCTCTACGACGTGGACGAGGGTCAAGTCTCCATCGACGGCGTCGATGTCGAAAACCTCAAGCTGGACAACCTCGCCGAGGTCGTTGGTGCGGTCACCCAGGAAACCTATCTGGTCCACGCCACCATCCGCGAGAACTTGCAGATTGCCAAGCCCGAAGCCACCGACGATGAACTGATCGAAGCATGCAAGGCCGCCGCCATCCACGAGCACATCGCGGGCCTGCCCGAAGGCTACAGCACCGTAGTGGGCGAGCGCGGCTACAAGCTGAGCGGTGGTGAAAAACAGCGCATCGCCATCGCCCGCGCTATCCTCAAGAACCCCAAGATTCTCATCCTCGACGAGGCGACCTCCGCGCTCGACACGCACTCGGAACGGCTCATCCAGCAGTCGCTGAACAACCTGATGGCCGGACGAACCACCTTTGCCATCGCCCACCGCCTTAGCACCATCCTCAACGCTGACCAGATTCTAGTCATGAGCGACGGAAGGCTGGTCGAATCCGGACGACACCAAGAGCTGATGGCCCTACAAGGGACGTACTACCACCTCTACACCCAGCAGTTCGAATCGCACCCGATCTAGGGCTACATCGGCACTTGCAGAACGCTTCGCTCGACCACGGCGACGGCTGCCGCATGCGTCTTTTCATGAGTGATCGAGACGAAGATCTTCAGCCGCTTGCCATCGAAATTTGGGTCGGTGATGGTCACGATCGGCTGGCCAAGCTGGTTGTTGACGACCTGAATATGCTTCATCATCAGCGGAATCCCGACCGCCTTGATGATCGCCTCTTTGGCCGCCCATCGCCCCGCGACCTTGGCGGGCGTGTCGCAATAGGCTTCTTCGCGCTCGGTAAGGATTCGACGGGAGAACTGCTTTCGCTGCAGGGCCTTGCGAATACGCTCGACCTCCACGATATCAATTCCCACGCCAACGACCATGCAGAGATTATGCGCTAGAAAAGTATGATATTGGGGTGGCGCGCTACTTCATCCATGCCGCGGATGGGCAGGTTTATGGTCCAGTCGAGCTGGATACGATCAATCAGTACATCGCCGAGGGGCGCGTCGTCCCCACCACCCTGCTCCAGCCGGAGAGTTCGCAGATGCGCGTGGCCGCCTCGACGGTTCCTGGCCTCGCCTGGGCCGACAATCAGTCGTTCAAGGCGTACACGCCGCAGGTCCTCAGCACCGCCAAGTACGAATTGGCCGGCTCGTGGGCATGCCTGGCTGCTTCGCTGGTGCTGTGCTGCATGCCGATCGGGGTGCATATTTCTTTCGGCATCGGCGGAATCGTGCTTGGACTCATGGCGTACCGAAAGGGCCGAATATCCGGCCTGACCTCGATGATTTTGAATCTGTTCCTCGTCGTCTTTTTCATCTGGTTTCTCCGCCTCTCTCCCGAATTTTTCCAAAACCTAATGCGCCAATCCCGCGGCGAATAGCCTCCTGGGAGGGTGGGCTTCTAGCCCACCAAAAGCGATCGTAGGTGATCAGCCCACTGGGAGCGGTGAGCGTCACGTAGTTCCCGCCGTAGGGGAATAAGCGAAGCGAATCGGGATCGCTCACCAAAGCAAAGTCGTGGCACAGGTAAAGACGTCTGCTTGTCCGACGAAGGAGGGGTAGCTCCGAGAATCGGAGACGGGGTGGGTGATCTTTACTCTAAGCGGTTGTTCTCGCCTCAAAGGAGGCCCGCCTCTTTGGGAGTGCTCAAGCCTGCTTGAGCTTTCGAACTGTCGCTGAACCCGCCGAGCTTGCGAAGGAAATGGAGCGAAGCATGCTTCGCTGAATCAAGTTACGAAAAGTCTTCGACCAAGCCGACTGACCACGCTGCTCCCTGGGGGGGCTAAAAGCTCAGCTAAAGAAAATCCTCACAAAACGTCTTTCAAACGCTTTTTGTGAGCCAAAACCCGCAGTTTTCGAATCGCCTGAACCTCGATTTGCCGAACCCGCTCCTTCGAAATCTGAAGCTCATTCGCGATCTCGTCGGTTTGCAGACCTTCGCCGTTCATGCGGAACCGAAGCGACATCACCTTCTGCTCACGCTCGTTGAGTTCCTTCAAGATGCGCTGAAGCTCGTTCACAACCGCATCCTTCAGAGCTTGGCTCTCCGGATCGCCATCGCCTTCATCCTTGATGAGGCCGCCCAACGTGGTCCCCATGCCGTCGCCGACCGGGTTGTCCAGCGAAAGCATGTCCTGGGCCGAGGCGATAACCGCCACCAATTTGCGCTCGGACATACCCATCACATGGGCGAGTTGGTCCAGCGTCGGCTCAAGGCCGGTTTCCTGAATATAGCGTTCCTTCTCTTTCTCAATGCGACGGATCGATTGAGAAACGTGGGCGGGAAGCCGAATCGCCTTGCCCTTATTGTCGATCGCACGGCCGATAGCCTGGCGAATCCAGTGGGTGGCGTAGGTAGAAAATCGGAAGCCCTTGTCGGGATCGAAGCGCTCAGTGGCCTGCATCAGGCCGATCGCGCCCTCCTGAATCAAATCCTCAAGGGGGATGTTGCGGCACTTATAGCCCTTGGCGATATTGATCACCAAGCGCATGTTCGACTCAATGAGTCGTTTCCGTGCTTTGATATCACCAAGTTTTGCCGCTCTGGTGAGCTCCAGCTCTGCCTCTTGGCTAAGCAGGGGCTCTTGGGTCAGACGGCCGAGATAGCTTGGTACGCTCTCTTCGTTTTCAACATTCATTTGCCGCTGTGCTGACATAGTTCGCTCTTCAGTGAGATTGGCCCGCTAAGAGATGATCTTATTGACGCATAGCTAACCCCGCAAGTTCTGTGCCACGCCCCAATAAATGCTACTTTGTTTCTCTTGACGACTCTTTCTAGTAGAAGGTTTCGCTAAATCGCACTTCCCTAGGTGGGCTTTTCCACATCTTTCGTATAAAGCTCCCCGCAGGATTCACAACAAATGTTCCGCTCGACGCTTCTATAATTCAAAGGGAGATGAACGAGGAGTCGCTGGTCAACCGCCGCATTGCCGACTGGAAACGGCTCGAAGAGCTGTGCGCCAAGTCGGACCTGCGCGTTGGCTCTCTCAGCAACTACGAAATCCTCGAATTCGTTCGCCTCTACAAGCGAGCCTCCACCGATCTCTCGCTGATCCGCACCCGAAGCGCCAACGAGCCGCTCGCGATGTACCTCAACAATGTGGTCTCCCGCGCCCACGGCATCCTCTACAAGTCGCCCACCAAGCCGCTCAGAAAGGCGATTTCGGACATGCTGAACAACACGGCCCGAACCTTCCGCCGCAACAAGTGGTTCTTCTGGGCCTCGTTCTCCATCTTCTTCGGTTCTTCGTTCTTCGCCTTCTTCCTCGTCCATCGCGACCATTCGTTCCTCAGCTACTTCACCGGCGGCATGGACGACGTTTTCGACCAATGGAAGAAAGGCACCCACGACCAGCGAAGCCTGGGCGAAAGCGGCATGATGACCTTCTTCTATGCCGGCAATAACCCGCGCGTCTCCATCATCGCGGGAGCCGTCGGCGCGGGCACAATGGGCCTTCTGTCCATCATGATGCTGTTCCAGAATGGCGCGATCCTCGGTGCGCTCGCGAGCGAGATGTACTCGGTCCACAAACTGCCGTTCCTCATCAGTTCCATCGCCCCCCACGGCGTGCCCGAACTCAGCGGCGTCATGTTCGCCGGAGCCGCCGGACTTCGCTTCGGATGGGCGATCCTCGTTCCCGGCGTCTACTCCCGCGCCGAATCGCTCCGACGCTCGGCTAAGGATGGCGTCACCATGATCGTCACCGGCGTTTTTCTCTGCTTCATCGCCGCCCCGATCGAAGGGTTCTTCAGCTTCAGCCCCCACATCCCCCAGGAAGCAAAGTTCATCTTTGCGTGCTTTTCGTTAGTCGTATGGATCTATTTCTGGTCATTTTTCGGAAAGGATAGCGAAGAGGGGTTAGAATCCACGTAAATGCCACATATTCGACTTGAAACGACCAGCGACGTGGTGGAGAATCAGGACGCCGTCGACATCCTCCAACGCCTCGTCGACAAACTCGCCGAGTTCGATACCATCGGCCCGTATTCGATCAAGGCGTATCATGTCTTGCGCAACACCTGGCTGATTGGCGAAGGTGGTCCCAGCGGATTCATTCATTGCGAAGTGGCGATCCTCACCGGCCGCTCGCCCGACCTCAAAAGGGCCATCGCCGACGGAATGTTTGCCGAATTACAAGACTGTTTCAACCGCTCCCGCGAGAGCGAAGAAGCAGGCATTACTTTAGAACTTCGAGAGATGGACAAAGAAATCTATCGTAAGTAATTTTCTTGGATTAGTCGACGAAAGTATTGGTTTGGGTGGGGTTGCCCGTGCCAAATCGAGCCATTCCGCCGATTTTGCCCCCTTCCGCCACGTGGTATCATATTCATTCAACTCTCTGTTCCGACTGCGGTCGGAGCTGACAGACCAAAGGGAGAAACATGGCAAATCGAAGCTACGAAGCACTTTATATTGTTCGTCCTGAGCTGAAGGATACTGAAGTTCAAAAGATCGCTGACCGCTACAAGAAAGTGGTCGAGGACCACGGCGGCGAAGTCGCCAAGGCCGAAAAGTGGGAGAAGCGAAAGCTCGCCTACGAACTCAACGGTCTTAAAGAAGGCAACTACATCATCATGAACTTCTCGGCCCCGGGCGACGTCCCTGCCGAACTCAGCCGACTTCTTCGCATCAGCGACGACGTCATCCGGCACACGATTGTCAAAGAAGAGGCCTAAGAAACCATGAGCGTGAACCGCGTTGTCCTGATCGGTCGATTGACCCGCGACCCCGAGTTGCGGACCACCAACAGTGGCCGTAACGTCGTCGAATTCAGCATCGCGGTTCAAAAGCGCATCAAGCCTCAGGATGGCTCCCCCGACGCGGACTTCTTCCGCATCAAAGCGTGGGGCCAAACCGCCGACTACGTCAACAGCTATATCACCAAAGGCCGTCTAGTGGCGGTCGACGGCCGACTGGAAACCCGCAAGTGGACCGACCAGAACGGCAACAACCGCGAGACCGTCGAGGTCGTCGCCGATAACGTCAACGGACTCGATCGTCCCCGCGACGGTGATGGCGGTGGCGGCGGAAACTACGAAGGTGGCGGCGGCAATAGCGGCGGCGGCCAGCGCGCCGCTCGTCCGGTCACAACCGCTCCCAGCGAAGACGAATACGATCCGTTCGCGGATGAATAAGCCTCTTTCGCTGTCTGGGAAGGTGGGCCTCTTGCCCACCATTGGGCTCCAAGGAGTCCAGCCCGGTTTTCTCTTTCCCTCCTCCCCACCGGCTCGCTTCGCTTGCCGACTTGTATAGTTAGTTTCGAGGAGCGGAGGGCCATCACCGGCAAACGGCCTTATGGACTGTGTGGGGGAGTGCGGCCCCCGTTTCTTGCCAACTTTTCGAGCGCGAATAAGGAATCCAACGCCGCAGTTAGAGCTGGACCGACGCGCCTTGCACTCGCACTGAGATTTACCGCCGATCGTGATTGCCGTCGTCGCGTCGCTTCACCTTATTCCGAAGCTCCCGCAACGTCTCCGCCGGATCGCGCTTCGTCAGCCGACGAAGCCGTTGGGTGCGATCCTTCTTGCGGCTGCGCACCATCGCTTCGCGAATCTCGCGATACATCTTCGACCGCGCCTGTAGGCCCTTCACCAGGCCGTATTTCTCTTCCTTAAAGCAGTTGCTGACGCCACGCAGGACCACGCGCTTCACGCGCGACTTCTTCTTACGTGCCGTGTTGGTAATAGCCACCTCGACACCGAACCGCAACTCGCCGATATAAGGAATCGCCTCAAACAGCTCGCGTTTCATCGCCCGCTGGCCGCTCAGCCAAGGCGTCACCGCCATCGCCGCGTTGCTTCGGATCTTGCCGCCCCGAAATACGCCAAAGCACATGTCGCACTCGTCGCGCAGGAGCGGACGGATGATCTGGTCCACGTGCTCGGCCCGAAGTCCCACGAGGTCGGCGTCCACAAACGCCACGATCTGTGCTGAGGTCGCCGCGACACCGGTCGCCATCGCGCCGCCCTTGCCGACGTTTTTCACGAGATCGATGACTTTGATGCCCGGGACCTTTCGTGCCACGGCGGACGTATTATCCTCACTCGCGTCGTTGACAACGATAATCTCGGAGATGTGCGACGCACCCTTCACCGCGCGCAGTACTTCGGTAATGCGCTCGGATTCATTGAAAGCAGGAATGATGACGGCAATCTGCTTCATGGGTGGATTGTAAAGTTTAACATTATGGAGTGGGTTTTGGAGCCTTCGAAGGACGCAAGGACTTACCCTCGAAGCGTTGCCGTACCTTCAACTCTACCTGCCAGGCCGACGCGTTCCACCATTTTCCCGCATTTCCTAGTACGCCACTGGGCGGAAGAAGGATGCGGAAGTTCGTTCTTTCTCGGTTTGGTTTCCAGCGGCGCTTGTACGGCTCGTCTCCCCGCATAAAGTCGAACGTCGTGCAACCCTCTTGGATCGCCCACTCGATCATTTTTGCCACCAAAATCGTGCCCGGCGACAGGGACGATGCATCTGGGTCCATGCCCGCTTGGTAGAAGTAACACGTTTGGCCCGCCCGCATGGCGTAAACGCACCCCGCAGGCTTTCCATCCGCCACCAGGCGGTTCATCATCACGAGGCCGGCGGGAACAGCGGCGTGCATCCACTCGCGCTGAAAGCGCTCTCCTCGACCGAAGAACGCTCCTGGCAGTCCGCGCGACTTCCAGCGTAAACGATGAAGATTGAAAAACTGATCAGCGAACTCGTCTACGGTCTCCGGTGAAATCCATTCGACCACCGCGCCCTTCTCGGTCAGCGCCTTTCCACCAAGGCGGCGCACATCGTAGCGCAGGCTCTTGCTCAGACTCGCCACGTATTCCTCATAAGTAGGGGGCAGGTCCAACACTAGACATCGAGCCTGGTCGATGGTCTCATACGGCAATGCGGCGGTAAAGAAGTGATCGCTGGGTTGCTGGTGAAGGTCGATGAGGCGCTTTCGGCCAAGCTCGACCAGCGCGTCCTGCATCTCGCCGACGAGCGAGGCATCCGGCAAGAGCGGAGGCAGGTAGTCGCTTGGCCCGGTTCCGGCCGGGCGCAATGCGCGCCACGGCGACACCGACGAAACCAGAGGAAACAGCCCAACCACGTCCGCCCCTTCGCGCACCACGATGGTGGTCAGCCGCGAAGGCGACGCAAAGTTTCGCGCCCACGTCTCGATCCAGATGCGAGTCTGAAACGGAGTCGCGGTCTCGCACGTCCGACTCAGGTGATCCCAACTCGCGGCGAGCGTGTCGAAAGCCTTGCCACCGCTCAGGATTTCGACTTTGGGCATAGGCTCAAGTATATCGGAGCGGAGGCGGCCACCAGCCCGGGAACGGATCGGGAATACTAGGGCAAATGGTTTCGGCAGTTCTCCTTCTTGCATCGATTCAAACCCCGGAAAAGCTTCCGGGTCTCGTCACCGACCCGTGGCTTCAGCTCACGGAGTCATCTACGGGCATGGTGGTCGAGTTCATCACTCACATGAATCCGCGCATCACCATCGAGGCGGATGGCCTGTACGTCAAGAAGATCGAGAACATGGCGCTGAAGACCGATGACTTGGAACTCCAGAAGTTCGTCGTCGGCAATCTCAAGCCAAACCAGACGTTCGAATACAGCTTGGTTGAGGACGGCCAGAAGGTCACCTACACCGGCCATGCTCCGGCGACGACCACCGGGGTGGCTCGCGTGGCGATCTTTGGCGATTCGGGCACGGGATCGGCAGATCAGGCGGCTCTGGCCAAGCAGATCGGCACTTACGACCCCATGCTGATCGTCAACACTGGCGACGTGGTCAAGCCTTACGGGCAAGAGCCCGACTATCTGTCCAAATACTTCGCCGTATACAGCGACACCCTTTCTCGTACGCCGGTTGCGGCGGCGGCGGGTGAATGCGAAGGCGTGTACCGCGACTACGAGCAATATCCGGCCGGGCTTTGCTACTACAAGTTCTTCAACTTGCCCAAGATTTCCTACCCTTGGACGCAGTATTTCGGCAACTACAGCTTCACCTATGGCAATGCCTATTGGATCGTGCTCGACAGCAACACCTACAACGACTGGAGCGATAGCAAGGCCCAGGCGTGGATCAAAGCCGAACTGACCAAGGGCGCGAAGTACACGTGGCGATTTGTGACGTTCCATCACTCACCCTGGTCGTCGTCCACCGCCGAACCGGCTGACACGCACATGCGCGTGCTCGACCCGCTTTGGAAGGCGGGTAAGGTGCAGATCGTCTTTACGGGCCACTTGCACGACTACGAGCGAGCCAAGCCAGACCCGAACGGACCGATCTACATTGTGAGCGGCGCGGGCGACGGCGGAGCCTATACCTCTGGCATTCCCGCGGATAAAACGCAATGGCAACCGTACACGCAGATCGCGGTTTCGGGGCCCTCGTACACGCAGTTCGTATACGATGCCAAGTCGGCGGTGCTGACCCAGGTTGGCAAGGATGGAGCCACGCTGGATGCGGTACGACTCAACGCCCCGGTGCCGGTCAAAGCAACGAAGCCGGCGCCCAAGCGACCGGCTTCGAAGAAAAAGAAAGGCGGTGGTTAGCCTTTAGGCAGACGGGAATGGGATCGGGAGTCCGACCGGCGCCGTAGGCCCGGGCGGGTTCTCGATCTTGCTGATGAGAATCTCGACTGCCGTCTTGCACATCTCGTCGATAGGGAACACAAAGTGAGCCTTCTTGTCGGCACCCGGATCGGTGTCGGCAACGATGGCCGAAAGGCCACCTTTCTTGCCCTTGCTTCCGCCGAGGACCTTCGAGAGATCAGCGGCTTCCTCGATGCTCCAAACGACTCCCGCTTCGACACCGGCCTTTTGGGCGGTGGTGGCCACGTCGTCTAAGCTCTCGTACGAGAAGAAGTCGATCGCCAGGCGCTTGCACAGGTCCTTCAGCTTCTGTTCGTCCATCAAACCCTTGCTATCGCCCTTCTTGGCGAACAGGCCGATCTTCGAGAAATCGTTAACGCGCAAGTGGCCGACGTAGTTGATGATCGCCTGCACTTCGTCAATGCGGACGTTCACCACTTTGGCGGGGAGATCCGTGTCGTCGAGGTGGATGCCCACCTGGGGCAGTTCCTCGACGCGAGCGTCGTTCTCGCTGAGGTGCTCCGGCGGCTGGCCAAGCCAGATGACGCCGTCGAACTTCCCTTTCGAATCTTCGAAAGTGACGGTCTCGGCGAGGGCTCCGTTGGTCAGACAGATCGTGTATCCCTTCGCGGTTGCATGACGCAAGATTGCGTCGAGGATCGACGCGTAAAATGCGTTGGATGAAAACAGGATGCCGAATGGGGCGGCAACTGTCAGGGCTCGCGTACGCCCACTTCGCAGCGATTGTGCGCTTCTGTTAGGCTTATAGTTGAGGTCTTTTGCCGCTTTTCGTATTACTTCCGAGGTCGCTTCTGAAACTCGTATGGTCGAGGCTCTTCCGTGGAGAACTCTCGATACCGCTCCAATACTAACACCGGCACGTTGGGCTACATCCTTGATGGTAACTCTTCGTTCCTTCATTGTTCTTGTTTTGCGAGGGGCTGGCCCCCTTCTTCGTTTCTGATTCTGACCTAACATGTTTCCATTGAACCTTGCCATTCTTTTTATTCGGCCCCCTTGTCACCTAAAATAGTTCGGTTTAGTCCATGTGGAGTAATCCAACCGATTAAGTTTATGTCTATGTACCTTCTCATCGCCTCATCACCCTTGCCGGCAGCGAGTCCAATTCGTCGCGAAACGCCAACGATCGGCTTGCTTTGAGCCTGTAGAATCCGCACTTCGCTTGCAGGACTTAACAGATCAATCGAATTATACTGATTATCAATTCCGAAAGCCTTTGCGAGTTTTCCCGGTCCCGACAGCAGGTCCTTTTCGACGCTAATGTTAGGTCGATTTGAGTAAAACGTTTCGAGTCCGCTCAACGGCTTTGCCGCACGGATAAGCACCGCACCAGGTACGTCGTCCTGATCCGCCACTACGTTGAGCATCCAATGGTTGCCGTAAGTGAAATAGATGTAAGCAGTGCCGGCCCGTCCGTACATCGCCATGTTCTTCATGCGCTCCTTCCGATAGGCGTGGCAACCGGGATCGTCCCATGTGTAAGCCTCGGTCTCGACGATTTGAGCGGCCATGTCGCCGCGAACAAGAATGCACCCTAACAGAGCGCGTGCGCCAGCCTCGACGTCACGTCGCAAAACCTCCCTCAGACCCTCCACCTGTCAATTTTACTAGCTAGTAAAAATAACGAATCTTCAAGAGCAGGTATTGATGCATGGTCGGCAGCCATCCAGAGGGGGAAGAAACGCACCGAGAGGAAAAGTATGGTTTTTCGTAAATTTGGGGCGTTGGCGTTGGTGGGCCTGATCGTGGGTACGAGTCTTGCCGGTTATCACGCCAAAGCCGCTATTCACCCTTCGGTTGCCGAGCATCTCGATAATGCTCGTATCCAAGCGCAGTTGGGCAAGGTCGAAGAGGCCGCCAGCTACGCCGAAGCGATGCTCATGGGTGGAAAAATCACCGTGTCTGTCGATTATGGAGACACGCCAGTCGATCAGATGCCGCAATGCGACGAAGCCGTGAAGGGCGCGTTCGAAATGTGGCAGAAGGCGCTGGACGGAGATGTATCTTTCGAGCGAGTCGAGTACGGCCAACCTGCCGATGTAAAGATTAAGTTTGACCAGCATACGAAGCTGAATAATCAGATTGTCAGCGGCTATATCAATTGGAGCCGAACCGTCGAAGAAACGACCACCGGTCCCAAGCCGCACTTCAAAGCCGACGTTTTTCTGCGCACCACCGATCCAAGCGGCCACCGCATGACGGCGAAAACGATGCGCCACACCTGCGGACACGAGTTCGGCCATATGTTTGGGCTGGACGATGTGAAGGAAGTCGGCATGCTGATGGGTCCGCTCGACATTCGGCATCCGGTCTCTTGCCCGGGTGAAGCCGAGGTTGAAACGGTCAAAGCCATCCGGGCCGAATGTCAGAGCCTGGTTCAGGCCGCCAAGGCCAGCACGGGCTCCCACGCGGAGCACTTTGCCGCCGACGGCAGTATCGAGTGCGACCATCACTAACAATTTCTGTCACCATTAACCCTCTCAAACCCAAGCCCTCCACCCTCCCGGAGGGCTTATTTTTTGCCCGGCCTAAAATCCGTACAAGACTTCGGCTCTGACGTCCCGGTACACCGGGTTGATGATGTCTTTGGCTTTTGCTCTGGCCATGTGGTCAGGCTCGGATGACAACCATCGGCAGGCGGTCGCCTTGGTCGAGCGGTCGATGCAGGTCTTGGGTGGACGGTCGCGCCTGGAGTCGATTCGGAGTGCGACGGTTCGATTTTCGGGCCATGCCTACCTGGCCGAGCAGTCCGAGCGGCCCACCGGACCGTTTCTGTGCGTCTATTCGCGGGGGACGCAAACGCTGGATTTCGATGCCTTCACCGTGAAGTGCGACATCACTTCAGCCGGGTTGATCTTTGGCCCCGACGAGACTCATCGCACCGTTTCCGTCGATCCCGCGACGGCCAAGGGCGCTTCGCCACTAGAGTCTTGGCTCATCCGGCGTCGGCTGATGCTCGGTCCCGAACGCGCGCTTTTTCTTGCCGCCCAAGCGCCGGACCTCGCGTTGGAAAAGGATCAGGTGTTCAACGGTGTGCCCCACCAGGTGGTGAAATTTCAGTGGGGAAAGACGCCGGTTCGGCTGTTCCTGAAGCGGGGGACGGCGTCACCATCGGCGATCGAGACGACTTCGCCGATGCCCTTTCCATGGTCGGTTTGGGGCGACGCTGTGGCGACTACGCGCTGGGGCCAGTGGGAGGCCCACCAATTCGGGATCATGTCGCCGGACCAGTTCACGACCGACGTGAACGGTATCGTGATCGACGATGAAACCGTGGTTTCCAGCGAACTCACACTCGGTGCGGGGCAGGCGATGGTTGCAACCCCGATGGAACCAGTCCAGACGGCGACGGCGGCGCTGATGGATCGGTACAAGCTGGTGTCGGTAGCGGATGGCATCACGCAGTATCAAGGGCCGTTCAACACGTTCGTGATCGACCAGCCGGACGGGCTGGTCGTAGTCGAGCCGGTTCTTGATTCCTCGTTTGCGACGGTGTTTTGGGATCGGTTGGCGAAAGACTTTCCGGGTCGCCAAGTGAAAGCGGTAGTCCCCACCGACGACGCTTGGCCGCACTTCGGCGGCATTCGCACGTTCGCCTCGCGCGGAGCCGAACTAGTCGTTCTCGACCTGAATCGTCCCATCGTCCAACGCCTCCTCGACGCCTCATACCGGACGTTTCCCGACGAGTTTGCCCGGCATTCGGCCAAACCCCAGGTTCGCGTCGTCAGTCGGTCGCTGAGTGTTGGGACGGGTCCAAACCGGTTCGTGCTGTACCCGGTGGCGGGTCAAGGGAGCGAACGCATGATGATGATCTACTTCCCGGAGCGGCGATTACTGTACGGAAGCGACCTGCTGCAAAAGACGGCGACGGGATTCTTCTTTGCTTCGTATCCCAAGGAACTAGCGGCCGCGGTAGCACGCGAGGGACTGGCAGTGGAGACGGTGTTCGCCGAGCACCTAGGGCCGACACCATGGAAGACGGTGACCGATTTCGTCGAGTCGATTGGCCGGGGCTAGAAACGAATCGGTTTTTGCTTTCGTATCCCATGGGAAGACCCCATGGGCCCAACCAGTCTCGAAGAGCGGCAGATTCTGCGCCGGTCGACCGCCTCGACCGTGGACGTCGTCTTGGCCGACATGGATCCGGGCTATGTCCACCACCGCTCGACCTGCCCCGACGGGCAGTTTTGGCTTCCGATTTCGGGTTTGCAGGTAGTGGCAGGACGGCGTGGCCACCGCCGCCAAGGACCGTTCGAGTTGTTGTATTACTGTCCACGCGAGCCCGCGGTGCGCACCACCGACGAGCGAACCCTCGCGTACGGTGTGCGACTTCGGCTGTCCGAGTTGCGCGATGATGAACGAAATCGTCCGTGGGTCGAGGGCTGGCCGTCCAGTTGGTCGGCCAAGCGGGAAGTCATTCGACTGGTGACGCTGGCGATGCGGGAAGCAGCGGACCCTCACGATCTTGACGAGGTGGTGGCGCAGTGGATTTCCTCGCCGACGAACGCTCGCCCAGAAGCGGCCGAAGCGCGATGGATGGCGAAGGTGGAGGACCTCCTCCGCGAGGATTCGTCGCGGTCGCTCATCGACCTAGCCAGGCGTTTGGAGCTCGCGCCAGCGTACTTGTCGGCGCAGTATTCGCGGGTTTGCGGCCGCACGATTTCGCGTCGGCGACGGCAGATCATGCTCGACGAGGCGTTGCGGCTTGCGGGAGAGCGGTCGTTGAATGAGGCGGCGGTGGAGGCGGGGTTCTACGATGCGTCGCATTTTCACCGCGTCTGCGTGGCCGAGATGGGAATTCGACCCTCGGAGCTACGGACCTTCTTCGCGCCGGTATGCTCGGATCGATGAAGGTGCGGGCGGCGATTTTGGATGAAGTCGGAGGGCCGATCCGGGTCCGCACCGTCGATTTGGCCGCGCCCCACGCCGGTGAAGTGCTCGTCAAGGTGGCGGCGTGCGGTGTTTGCCACAGCGATTGGCATTTGGTGACCGGTGAGACTAAGCACCCTTTGCCTGCCGGAATTGGCCACGAGGGCGCAGGGACGATCGTGGAGCTTGGTCCGGAGGTTTCTACCCTGTCAGTGGGCGACTCGGTGGCGCTGAGTTGGGCGCCGTTCTGCGGGTCGTGCTTCTACTGCTCAGTGGGGCAGCCGAACTTGTGTGAGACGTATGTCGAGCCGATTTGGGCGGGCACGATGCTGGACGGAACCACACGGTTTTCGGAAGAGGGGCGGCCAATCTACCACTATTGCGGGCTGGCGTGTTTTGCCGAATACGTGGTGGTCCCCGCGATGTGTTGCGTGCCGATGCCGGAGGGGTTTCCGCTGGAAATCGCGGCGGTAATCGGGTGCGCGGTGACGACGGGCGTGGGGTCGGTGGTGAACACAGCTCAGGTTCAACCGGGGTCGTCGGTGGCGGTTTTTGGGGCCGGTGGCGTCGGCCTTTCGACGGTGATGGGCGCGGCGGCGGTGGGTGCGACGACGATTATTGCTATCGACCGATACGAGAGCCGATTGGAAGCGGCCCGTGACCTCGGGGCGACGCATACGGTGTTGGCGGGCGAGGATGCGGTGGGCCAGATCCGGGGCTTGACTGCGGGTCGTGGGGCTGACTATGTTTTTGAGGCGATCGGCAGTCCGTCGGTTCAAGAGTTGTGCTTAGAAGCGGCGCGTCCGGGAGGGACGATTGTGTTTTCAGGGCTATCGCCGATGGGATCGTCGACGAACCTGCCGGGCTCGGTGATCGTGCGGCAAGAGAAGACGATTCGCGGGTCGTATTACGGCTCGGCGAACCCACCGGCGGATTTTGCCCGGTTCGCTGAGTGGTACCGCGAGGGGCGTCTGCCGTTGGATCGTCTGGTATCGCGGCGGTATGGGCTGGACGAGATTCAGACGGCGTTTGAGGACATGCTGGCGGGTCGGATACGGCGCGGGGTGGTGGTGTTTTAGCCTTCGGTGAAGCGGTCAGCTAGGACCATGTTCGGTCTCTGGATTCCCCGGCGAATAGCGTGGTTAGTCGGCTCGGTCGAACTTTCTTCTGCAATCTATGCTGGGAAGCCGACTAGCGGGGCATATTTTCTCTCTTTAGAAGCTAGAAGCTAGAAGCTAGAAGCTAGAAGCTAGAAGCTAGAAGCCAACCTACTCCAACAACGTCCCGTTGACGCTCAGCTTGAACTCGTACCCGAACAGCCCAGCCGACTTTCGGCACATGATCATTCGGTTCAGGAAGATCTCGAAGTACTCCATCACCGTTGCCAGCGACGTATCGATGTCCAGAGTCAGTTGGATTGTGCGGGCGTCGTTATCCATCTCCACTCGGCTCTTTTGCACCGCCGCGTTCACGCGGTCGTGGATGTCGTATGTCTCCAAAATCGGGTTTTGGACGCGGCTGAAATGCACATCGCTCTTATCGGCGATGATCAGCGCAGCGCTCATCGTCGAAATCGGCATGCCGCCGGTTTCTTCGTGGTTGCCAATTGCACCAAGAATCGGGGCGATTTCAAGGCAGTCCATTCCCATTTCGTTCAAGATCACGAACGAGATCGACGCGCCGTGCATCGGATGGTTGATGCGGTTGATAACGTTGCCGATGTCGTGCAGATAGCCGGCGATCTGCCCCAGTTCGACGTCGCGGGGCGACGCGCCCAGGTTCTCCAAAATGTAGCGCGTGATGGACGAAACGACGCCCACGTGGCGGTGGCCATGCTCGGTGTAGCCCATGGCCTTCATGACTTCGTTGGCCCCATCGATCAGCTTGCGGACCTTGGGATTGGATTTAACGTCCTTCAGCGTGACTAGCTTCGGACCAGAAATACTGACTTGTTCAGCCATTCAATTACCTCAAAAACTCTAAAGAGACGACCAGTTCGCGGTTCGTTCTCTGCTCTTGCCTGACAATACCTTTCCCACGTTCAAACCAGGTTCGGAGTTCCAACGCGGAATCGTCCTTCATGCCGTCGATCTGAACCCGGAGTACGGTTTCGACGACGTTCGTTTCGCCGAAGGTGAGTTGGAGGGTGCTTCGCCGTTCGCTGAGCGTGGCTTTGGCGCGGCGCACCTTGCCCAGACTCTCAAACGTACCGCTCCACTCTTCGACGGGGACGAAATCGCCCTCGCGGCCTTTCTTCTTATCGGGGACTTTGTCGTCGACCAACAGAGGAATGGGCGGGATGAACACGGTGTTGGAGAGCATCGACGCGATAAGGCGATGGTTGTCCCACGCCACCCGCGACTCGCCAAGCTCGCTGGCGAGCACGCGGCCCGTGATGCCGCCAACGCTGACTTTCGATCCGACCTTCAGGTTGACGACGTTATCCTGAAACGCGCTCTTCGATGTGTACGACCACGCTTTCTCGTCCACCAACGGTAGATACGAGGGTCCTCCCTGACCGCACGCCATCAAAAGCCCAAAAGGGACAAGGATGGCCATCCTTTTCATATCTTTTCTAGTTTAGCGAGCTTTTGCACCAATTTCTTCACTCCGGTCACACCGGGGAATGCAATGGTGACTTCCGAATCATCCTTGATGGGGTTGCAGGCGATGACGACGCCGATCCCAAATTTTGCATGTTTCACCCTTTCACCCACCTCGAATAGCGGTTTGTAGTTGCGCTCCGGCTTGGGTGCGGGTGGCTCGGTGATAGTGTAGGTGCCGGTTCGCTGTTGGGTGACAGAGCGGACCGGTGGAGTGGGGTTGAACGTGTAACCGTTGTCCCCACGGATGTCCAGGATCATCGGTGGAATGTCGTCGACGAACCGCGAACGGGCGTTGAAGTTGGGCATGCCGTACAGCGATCGCCGGTGGGCGTGGCTGAGATGAAGCTCCTCTCGTGCACGGGTCATACCCACGTAGGCGAGGCGGCGCTCTTCTTCCAGTTCGGTGTCGGAATACAATGAGCGCGAATGCGGGAACACGCCTTCCTCCAGACCCGCGAGGAAGACGACCGGGAACTCCAGACCTTTGGCCGAGTGGAGCGTCATGAGGGTCACGGCGTCGCCTCCTTCAACGAGGTTATCGACATCGGCGACCAGGGCCACGCTCTCCAGGAATTCGCCGAGGTTCGGCTCGTCGGCCGTTTCGTCGTACTGATGAGTGACGTTGAGCAATTCTTGCAGGTTCTCCAACCGGGCGATGCTGTCGTCGCTGTGCTCCTGCTTAAGCGCATCGAGGTAGCCGCTCTGGTTGAGGATGGAGCGCAGAACGGGCGTGATGGGTCCTTGCTCGGCCAGTTCTTGGGCTTCGCGAACCGCGTCGCAAAAGACGCCAAGGGAGCTGGCGGCCTTCTTTTGCATTGAGACTTGTACGCCTTGGTCGTTGGCGGCATCGAAGAAGGTCAAGCCGCTACGGCTGACGAAGTCCTCCATCAGCGAGACGGCCGAGTTTCCGATGCCGCGAGTGGGCACGTTGACGATGCGCTTGAAGCTGATGTCGTCGCGAGGGTTGTGGATAAGCCGGAGGTAGGCCAGCATGTCCTTGATTTCCTTGCGCTCGTAAAACCGTTGGCCGCCGATGAGGATGTGGGGAATGCGGTTGGTGAGGAAGGCTTCTTCCACCACGCGGCTTTGGGCGTTGGTGCGGTAGAGCACGGCGAAGTCGCGGTAGGTGCGACGCCCCCGGCGAACATCGGCGAGAATTTGGGCCGCAATGTTCATCGCCTCCTCGGTTTCGGTACCGGACATCGTCAGGGTGATGGGCGCGCCCTCGCCATTGTCGGTCCAGAGGCGCTTATCGGCGCGAGAGCGGTTCTTGCGAATGACCTCGTTGGCGGCAGTCAGGATGGTTTGGGTGGAGCGGTAGTTGCGCTCAAGTTTGACGATTTTGGCGTCGGGGTAGTCGCTCCCAAAGCGGAGGATAAGACTGACGTCGGCGCCGCGCCAGGCGTAAATCGACTGATCGTCGTCGCCGACGACCACGATGTTGCGGTGCTTTTCGGCGATCATGTGCACAATGTTGTATTGCGCCAGGTTCACGTCCTGGTATTCGTCGACCAAAACGTGCAAGAACCGCTCCTGGTACTTCTCCAGCACCTCTTTGCGCTGTTCGAACAGACGGTTGGCAAAAAAGAGGATGTCGTCGAAGTCGAGGGCGTTGGCGCGCTGGAGCGCTTGGTTGTACGCCTTGTAGATTCCGGCGACGGTCTGCTCGAAGAATCCGGCGGCGCGGGCTTCATACTTTTCCGGCGCTTGGAGCTTTTCCTTGGCGCTGGAGATTTCGCTGAGGACGGCGCGCGGCTGAATCGACTTATCGTCGATGTTGCGCTGTTTGAGGATGTCCTTGATGAGCGAGAGTTGGTCGCCGTCGTCGTAAATGACGAAATTGCGGTCGAGGCCGATGGCGGTGCCCTCCATGCGCAGGATGCGGGCGCAGATAGAGTGGAATGTGCCGATCCACATACCCTGGGCCTTGTTGCCTGCCAATTTCTCGATTCGCTCCATCATTTCGCGCGCCGCCTTGTTGGTAAAGGTGACGGCGAGAATGCGATACGGCGGCACTCCGTCGTTCAGTAAACGGGCGATCCGCGTGGTGATGACTCGCGTTTTTCCCGACCCGGCGCCGGCAAAAATCAGCAAAGGACCCGCTGGATAAGTGACCGCTTCAAGCTGCTCGGGGTTAAGAGAATCGAGGTGAAGTTCAGCAGACATTAAGCTCAAATAGGATTATGCAAGGAAAAAGACTTGTCCTGCGGTGTAACTTCACGCTAAAATTGGGCGTCAATATCGGTGCAGTCCAAAACGCCGGAGAAGTACAGACGATATGAAACGGGCATTAAGTAGCGTCATTTTTGCGGGAGCCACAGTCTTTGCGTTAGCGCAGGGTTCCTTTACCATCGTACGGCCATTCGATGGTTCGAAGATTCGGGAGACGGTTCACGTCATGTTCCCGAAGAACAGTATTCCGGAAGATTCCGGATACGTCGGTATCTTCATCGACGGCGAGTTTATCGAAGCCGTCGCTCCGAAGCTTTCGGCCGACAAGAAGTACTACGAGTACTTGCTGAACACCAAGGATCTTGCCGACGGTCAGCACAAGCTCGAAGCCAAGCTTTACGTGGACTATAGCAACCAGCCCCGAATCGTCGACACGAGTAGCGTCGACATCACGGTTGCGAACAAGACCAGCATCCCCGTGCCCGACGAGGGATTCCAGATTCGATACCACTTCAATACCGGCACCGAGCACATCTATCGCATTCAAGAGAAGGTCATCCAGAACATGATCAGCGAGGATCAGCAGAAGATCAAGGATTCTCGTCCGATGCAGTTGGAAGAAGACGGTGAGTCGATGAAGATGCTGTACGCCTGCGACAACTCGTATGGCAACGGCGACGGCCTGATCCGAATGCAGGTTGTGCCGGACAAAGGCATCAGGAATCGCGAATATGCCTACATCTCGGTAGCAAACTCGAACGGCCCGCAGAAGTTCTACTCGTCCGATATGGCGGCGATCTACATGCGCATCACGCCGACGGGCCGCGAAGTCTTTGGTTCGGTTCCTGAGTACTTCGGATTGGAAGGCAACACCGGAACGCAAAATCGACTCCTGCTTTACGCCGACTACCCGCTTCCCACGCTTCCGACGAAGGGCGTTCGACCGGGCGACACCTGGCAGACGAACTTCCAGCGCGGCGCGATCAACCTCGAGAACCCGTACATTCAGGATTCCGTCGTTCGAAAGCTCCCGGCGCGAGGCGAACTCCTCGGCGTCGAATGGGAGATGGGCCACCCCTGCGCCAAGATCAAGAATTCCATCGCGATCGGCTCGGGTGACACGGCCAAGAAGACTCCGCAGGTCAACGGCGTGGACAAAATTTCCGACGCGAAGTACTCGATTGAAGAGACCGTTTGGTTCGCGCTCGACACCGGCGTGCCGGTCAAGTTCTACCGCGACATTACCGTCGAGGGTAAGGGCGACTTCGGTCTGACCGTTGGCGGAAATAGCGGCGGCGCAGGCGGCAGCGGCGGACCTCAAGGCCCGAGCGCAGCCGGTCAGTCTGGCGGCGGAAACAGCGGCGGCAAGGATCCGCGCGACTTCCACATTGGCAACTTCCAGCGGGGCGGCGCTCCGGTGGGCGGACCGCAGGGTGGTCCAAGCCGTGGTGGACCCACTGGCGCACCTTCCGGCGGACCTCCTCAAGGCTTCGGACCGAACGGTCCCGGCGGCTTTGGCCAACAGAACAGCATCTCGACTTTCGTTCGCATTCGAATCCAACAACTGTTCGTTCTTGAGAAGTAAACTCAAACGGTGGACGACAGGGACGATCAGGAACAGTCGGATAAGCCGGTAGTTAAAGAAACTGAAGAAAGCTCCTCGGGTAATCCTGAGGAGCTTTCTTCGCAAAAGAAGCCCTCGAAGCGCCAGGCGCTGCGATGGAATTCGCCCGATCACAACCCGGAAGACTTTCGGCTGTCGCTGGTCGAGCATCTGGAAGAACTACGGACCCGCATCATTCGGTCCTTCCTGATCCTCCTCGGCTTCTGGGCCATCTCCTGGACGTTCGCCAAGGACATCTACGTCTTCCTGACCAAGCGAGCTACGGACTCCATCGCGCCGAACCTTCCCAAGGGCAGTCACTTCAAGGAGGTCTTGCTTCATGCACCCGACGCGTTCATGAACATCTTCAAGCTCTCCTTTTTCTGCGCGATCATCGCGGCATTCCCGTTCATTGTTCTGCAGGTGTGGGCATTCATCGCTCCGGGACTGAAGCCGGAAGAACAGAAGCCACTCCGCAAAATCGGGCCGGTCAGCCTGATTCTCTTCCTGACGGGCGGGTTCTTTTGCTGGCTGATTTTGCCGGCGGCGTTCGCCTGGTTCGCGTCGTATATGGAGTACTTCCCGGGCGTCGACCTGAACCAGGAAGCAGGCACGATGTCGATCTTTACGCTGAAGAGCATTTTGGCGTTCGGTATCGGATTCCAACTTCCGCTGGTGGTGTTTGTACTCGGCGCCCTGAACCTGCTGTCGTCCAAGACGCTGTTGAAGTATTGGCGGCACGGCGCGGTCGCGATCTTCTTCATCTCGGGTGCGATTACTCCCAGCAACGACATCCCCACGATGCTGATGATGGCAATACCATTGACCGTTTTGTTCATGATCAGCGCCTACGCGGTGCGCTTTGTCCAGAAGGATAAGGGCAAGGACAAGACCGACGAGTAGGTAGGGCATGTCCGCCGACTTTCCCGTCTCGATCTCTGACCAAATCGTTTACACCGAGGAGATCGAGCGGCGTCCGGCGCGGGTGATTCCCAACGACCTGCGCCTGCCCGCGTCGCTGCTGGAGCGGATGCCGGCCGAGCTTTATTCGCACCAATATGCGGCGATCCGCGCCGCGCGCGAGGGCAAGGATGTCCTCATCGCGACCGGCACGAGCTCCGGCAAATCGCTCTGCTTCCAGATTCCCGCGCTAGCGGCGTGCGTCGAGGAACCGATGGCGCGAGCGCTGTTTCTGTATCCCACCAAGGCCCTGGCCCAGGATCAGATGGGCCGCCTGCAGGCGATGGCGAGCGATCTATCCGTGCGGGTTTCGACCTATGACGGCGATACGCCCAAGAGCCACCGGTCCGGCATCCGCAATCTTTGCAATATCGTGTTGACCAATCCGGACATGCTTCACCTCTCGATCTTGCCGGGGCATGCCAATTGGACCAAGTTCCTCAAGTCGCTCCGCGTGATCGCGCTGGACGAGATGCACAGCTATCGCGGCGTCTTCGGCTCGCATGTCGCGCTCATCCTGCGGCGGCTTTTGCGCCTCTGCGCGTGGTATCACAATCGCCCCCAGATCATCGCCGGGTCGGCGACCATCGGCAACCCCGAGGAGCTTTTCGAACGGCTGACCGGACGCACAGCGACGTTCATCGACGACGACGGATCGCCCAGCGGCAAGCGGTCCATCGTGTTCCTGAACCCGCCTTTGCTCCCTAACCAAGAGCGGTTAAGCTCAAACGTCGCCGCCAGCGAGGCGTTGGCGACGCTGGTGGAGACCGGTACCGTCACGCTGGCATTCAACCGTTCGCGCATCGCGACTGAGCTAGTGCTCCGATACACGCGCAAACGGCTAGACGAGAGCCTGGCCGACAAGGTGGAGAGCTACCGCGCGGGCTATACACCGAAGGAGCGGCGGCAGATCGAGCAGGCGATCTTGAAGGGCAAATTAACCGGCCTGACCACCACCAACGCACTGGAGCTGGGAATCGACATCGGCAACCTCGACGCGGTGATTTTGAATACTTATCCGGGATCGCAGTCGAGCTTTTGGCAACAAATCGGGCGGGCGGGACGCGGAACCAAAGACTCGCTCGCTTTGTACATTGCGGGAGATAACCCGCTAGAGCAGTACCTTCTGGACAATCCAGAAAAGCTCCTGAATGGGAGAAATGAAGCGGTGACAATTCAGCCCTCGAACCCAAATATCCTAGGGCCGCAACTGCTGTGTGCGGCGTACGAGCGTCCGTTGGCGCCGTCGGAGTGCGACCTGTTCGGTGAGACGGCGCTGGAAGTGGCGGAGGAGAAGGACCGGGCCGGAGAACTGATGTTCCAAAGCGGACATTTCTACTACCCAGGTTTCGAGCCCCCAGCTCTCAAAGTGAACATCCGTGGCGTGGGCGGCGACATGGTCAGCCTGACGGTGGGCGGCGAAGAGTTGGGCAACATGGAGTACGGCCGTGCGCTTCGCCAGGCGCACGTGGGGGCGATCTATCTGCACCGGGGTGAACCGTTCGAGGTGACGGAATTCGACCTAGATCGCATGGAAGCGCGACTCCAGCGGTTCGGTGGCAACTATTACACGCAGGCGAAGGTGCAAACGTTTTTAGAGCCGGGCACGCCGTTTGCCGACCAAGGCCCGTTCTCGCTCTGCGGGTGTACGGTCACGACGCAAGTGATCGGCTACAGCAAGAAGACGTTCGACGGCGACACGGTGATGGACGTCATGCCGCTGGAGTTGCCCGCGCAGTCGTTCGACACGGTGTGTCTCCGCATTGATTTGCCGCCGATCGACATGGAGAACTATGAGATTCAGGCGAGCGGAGTGCATGGGGTAGAGCACTCGCTCTTGTCCCTGGCACCGCTGTTTGCCGCGTGCGATCCGAACGATCTCGGCTCGGCGTGGTACGCGATGTTCCACGAAACGATGTGCCCAGCCGTGTTCATCTACGATCAAACTCCAGGCGGAATCGGGTTGGCGGAAGCGCTCTTCCGGCGTGCGGACGAGCTTTTGGACGCCGCCATCGACCGCGTAGGGCGGTGCGAGTGCCAAGGCGGGTGTCCCGGCTGCTTGTTCCTGGCAAGCTGCGAGGTGGGAAATGAAGCGTTGGATAAGACTTTGGCATACGGAATGCTGCTCAAGCTAAAGGCCCTGACGAAAGGGTAACGTTTGGTAAATCCATGATCATTGTTATGCAGGTTGGCGCCTCCGAGGCGCAGGTGCAGGCGGTAGCCAGTTTCATCCGCGACCGAGGCTTCGAGCCTCTCGTTCTCCCCGGCGAGGGCCGCACGGCGATCGGCATTCCTGCCTCGCTCAACAACGATCAACGCACCGACATTGCGGCGCACATCAGCGCGATGGAAGGCGTTAGCCGGGTCACGCAGACCTCCCACCCGTACAAGCTGGCCAGCCGCGAATACAAGCGCGAAAGCACGATCCTGAAGGTGAAGGACGTGGAGATCGGCGGCGACTCGTTTGTCGTGATGGGCGGACCATGCTCGGTCGAATCGTACGATCAGTTCGAGGCCGCGGCGGCGGTGGTGAAGGACTCCGGCGCGACGATCCTTCGCGGTGGTGCGTTCAAGCCGCGAACCTCGCCCTATTCGTTCCAAGGCTTGGCCGAAGAAGGTTTGAAGATCATGAAGGAGGTCGGCGACAAGTTCGGCCTCGTGACCATCACCGAAGTCATGAGCGGCGACATGGTCCCTCTGGTATCGAAGTATGCCGACATTCTGCAGATCGGCGCGCGGTCGATGCAGAACTTCCCGCTCCTCATCGAAGCTGGTAAGAGTGGCAAGCCGGTGTTTCTGAAGCGCGGACCGTCGGCGGGCGTCGACGAATTTCTGCTCGCGGCGGAGTATGTCATGAACCAGGGCAACCCGAACGTGATGCTGTGCGAGCGCGGAGTTATGGCGTTCGACCACACCTATACGCGCAACATTTTGGACCTCGGTATCGTGCCGGTGCTGAAGGAATACTCGCACCTGCCCGTGATCGTCGATCCGTCGCACGGAACCGGCGTGGCGCGGTACGTTCGGGCGATGGCGAAGGCGGCGATGGTGGCTGGAGCCGACGGTGTGATGGTTGAGATGCACCCGAACCCGAAGGAAGCCCTCAGCGACGGCTCGCAGGCGCTGACGCCGGAGACATTCGTCGGGCTGATGGACGACCTGAAGGGTCTGTCCGGCTATGTCAAACGGTCCATCTGACGTGACCATCGAGTTTGCGTCGGCGTCCTTCGAGGACGCCGATGAATTGGTGGCCATTCGCATCGCGGCCATGCGCGAGAGCTTGGAGCGGGTCGGCCGGTTTTCACCGGACCGCGCTCGTGAGCGCTTTCTCAGTTCGTTCGACCCCTCGGTGACGAAGTTCATTTTGGTCGACGGCGTGCGTGCGGGATTCTTTGTCGTCAAGCCGGAAACGGATGGTCTCTTGCTCGATCACCTCTACGTTCTGCCGGAATTCCAGCGGCGCGGCATTGGCCGACACGTTTTGAAGGCGGTGTTCCGAGACGCCGACGAAAGGGGTCTTACGATGACGGTTGGCGCGCTCAAGGAAAGCGATTCCAACCGCTTTTACGTCGCGAACGGATTCGAACCGGTCGGCGAAGGCGAGTGGGACAACTACTATCGGCGGCTTCCAAATGAGTAGCCTCACCATGTGACGCTGCAAGTGCTCCGAGGGATTGAACAGCTTTTTCGGACCGAACGGCGGCGCGTGGTGGCGAGCCTGAGCGCTCCTGGGTGATCTGGACCTGGCCGAAGATGCGCTCGCTGAGGCGTTCGGCGCGGCCCTGGACGAGTGGCCGCAAGACGGTACTCCCCCAAGAAGCCTCATGTCTGGCAGGTGAAGACAGGGCGATTCAAGGCGATCCACGCCATCCGCAAAGCGCCCAATCGGATGTGTCGCTATTGTAGGTCGTCGAGCAGATCGACCAATCGGCTCAGGTGGACATCGACCTGGTGAAGAACGCCATCCGCGCCGGGTAGTTTGGCACGCACACGGTCCAAGCCGCCATCGCCGTCATTCATGCCAAACGCCGTCGTGGTCTGAAGTGGATTGGACTGAAATCGTGACGCTCTACGATCTGCTGTTCGGCATCTTGCCGTCGCCGGTGGTGGAATTGAAGGGCGGTCGCCGTGGCATTGCGGAGCGACGTCAAGCAAGGCATCGATGTGATCGAGGTTCTGGCGATAGAGCGGTTGGATTCCTACTACTTGGCCCACGCCACGTACCTCCGTGCGCTTGATTTGGTCGGGCCAGATGCGGATGGACTGTTCCTTTGTCGGCGGTTGGAAAAACTATTGTAACATTTTTGCGGGCCTTGTTGAAAGCGCAGGGTGCCGGGCGACGAAGAGACGTAGGGCCAATCAGTCGGCTCAAGAAAGGAAAGAGCGTGCAATTTATGATGCTGATGATTCCCGCCGTTTACCAACCGGACAATAGGGCCAAGGTTGGTACCGACTTCACGCCACTACTCGATACGATCGAGATATTGCGGACCTACAACCAGTGGCCTAGGCGAGGTGGGCGTGCTCGTTGCCCTCGAAGAGCTTCAGCCTCCGGAGAATGGCGTTTACGTTTGCTATGCTGGTGGCAAGGCGTCGACGATCGACGGTCCTTTCATCGAGTTGGACGACGTGCTCGGCTGCATTTATCATCGATGTGCCGTCGAAGGAGGAAACGGTGAAGTTGGCGCTACAAATTTCGGCTCATGAAGGCGATGTGGTGAAAGTGCGGAAGATTCTCGACATGAGCGACTTTCCCGAAGAGGTTCAAAATGCCATCGACGAAGATTGAGGTCGGCGCCCGGGGAATTTGCCTTTATTCCCCACTCACCCCCTCGCGGGCGGAGCATCGTGGTTTGCCTGGAGGTCACAGCTATGGGGTGGCTGCTATCGAGCCCCAGCCAACAAATGCTTCGCCATCGCAACAGTTTCCTCGCAAGCCTCCATAGCAATGCCTAATCGACGCTAGAGTCAAGAATAGAAAAGCACTTCAAAATATTCAAATTATTAATCAAAGCCCTTGACATCTGTGACAAAGCAACCTAGACTAACACTGGAATACGTGACATGGGTAGTGTGGCCAAACTTAAGTTGGCAGTCCAAGGTTTTAACGATAAGCCGGAATCCCAACGTTGGATGGTGCTCTGCGTACTTATTTGCTCTCTGTTGGCAATTGTCGCATGGTCGCTGTTCTTGCTCTCAACGCTGGCAATACATCAAAGTCCGGATACTGGCAAAAAGTACTACCTTGTCTCTGACCGACCTTCGGCAAAAGACAACTTCTTCATAGACTACACTCAAGAGCACGAAAACATTCGTTACATGCGTGCATCCTCCGATTATGCAACAAGTCTGCTTAAGGATGTTGGTGGTCTGTCTGCGGTTACAAAAGCAAAGGAAGGCGATCGTTGTGTTCTGTTCGACGCTGAAAATATTCATCACTACTTTACGAGCTTAGGTGTGATTATCCAAAAAATGGACAGATCAGCCCAAGACGTAACTGTCAGAACTCAAGGTAAGTACTTGTTTGGTTCGGCAATAGGTTTGGCTATTGGAATCCTCTTCACTCACGGCTTGAGGAAAGTACTCCTCCCTATTATGCTCGGTTTATCAATATTGTCCATGCTAAAATATGCGACACCATGTCTTGTTTGCATCAACACAACGTTGTTTGGATTGGACGCGGCGCTGTGGGGTTTGATTATATATTCGACCGTTTTCCTGTTAGTTTACTTTGATATCGGGCCTGGATATTTCCTAATGTTGACCGTTCCTGGACTTGTCGCTATATGGCAAGTGATCAATATGGCCTTCTACTCGACATCATTTTGTCCTATTTGTCTGATGATATTGTCGCTAAATTTTGCGATGTGTGGAGCTTCGATTCAACGTCCACTCAAAATCAGACGCTTCAACCAAGTCAGGAAGCACAAGATTGGATTTGCTCTTGCGTATCTAGCGCTTGCGGTTACTACGACTGCTAAGTTTAGTGTCGTGCAAAGGCCGTATTCTTCCGAAGATGCGTCAGTGGCTCAGCTTCGACGGAAGGTTCAGATGGAGCAAAAAAGCAATTTAGCTGGAAAGTCTCTTGAATCACTTGGCTTAAGTATCAAAGTGCCCAAAGGCGGATGCATCATTTGCGTTGGCTCGCCTTCCTGTAGGCCCTGTAGCCTAGCTCGCTTGTGGCTATCGAGACTCTCGGAAGTTACCTTGGTGTCAGTTCAGGTAGTCGAGAGTAAAAGTGAGAAACCAATATGGCAGAATTACATCACAGATGGGCGTAAGTTTCCGTATTCTCCGACTGTTATGGCGGTCGGAAGTGATGGTGTCGTCAAAAGTGAAATTTTTGGCTGGTCGGACGATGTGCCGTGGCAATCCACGGCTACGAGGGAATTGATTTCCTCGTTAACATCGCCTCCTGCTGATTCCCAAAAAGGAAAGTAAATCATGATAAAACACTTGAGTAAATTCATCGTGCTATTGGCGGTTGGCCTTGCCGGATTCATTCTGGCAGACGATCCTCCAGGTTCTGGTTGCACCAATGGAGGTTGGTATCTTGGTAACTTCAAGCTCTATACCTGCGTGAATAAATACGATAGCCAAGGGGCACTCCTTGATTGCGGTCAGCCGTATATGCCGATGTTCCTATCGTATCGGGTTTGTGACTTGTACTGCTGCAATATGTGGGGAGGTGGCACTTTTGTCAACAAGGTGTGCCTTCCACCACACGATGATGGTTGTTGCGATATAGAACCTGACCGTGAGGACTCCTATGATTTTACGGAGCCTGGAGATCCAGCACCTCAGCCGTGTGAGGAGACGCCGCCGTCTGGAAACTAGTAGCTTGAAGAGATTTTCCCAAAATTTCGTCTTGGTGGTGGTCCCGATAACTGTTTCGTCGATCACTGCCAGGATGTTTGGTAGCTGGTTGGCTGGAGAAATAGGTGCTACAGTTAGTTTTGACTACCACCCTTTCGCCACACAATTGCTGTGGTCTGTTAGGTATTTTGCATGGCCGTGTATTGCCATAGTCAGTGTTCTTTGCCTATTTTTGAGGAGAACTGACGTGAGGACTCAAATAACAATTAGTATCGCCTACTCGCTTGTCTTCTTGATTTTCAGTCAGCTAAAATTTTATCGACTGAACGCTGGTTTACACTTCGTCGCGGATTTTGCTTCTTGTGCGCTAATGAATTTAATTCTTCCGATTTTGTATGTCGGACTAGACAAGCTAAACAAGGTTGAGTTAGTATGAGGGGGTTTAGACGTTATGGGCTTAGTTTAGTTGAGGTTCTGACCGTCGTTGCTATTCTGTCAATTCTGTCCGCTCTTACCTTAGCAGTATTTGCAAATGCTAGACGTTCCGCTCTTGCTAGCAAAGATATCGTATCGTTGCACGAGATATATGCTGCATTAGCCTTGTATGAGTCAGATGCCAACGATGTTATGCCCTCAACCTTGAACAAGGCTTTGAACTATTACGCTTCGACTGATATTTTGATGTCTGACTTAGATTCTCGAAAAGAGATGCCTGCGAGTGGCTGGACCGCTACTCCATTTGTGCCGTGTGGACATGAAAGGTTAAGGTATAAGATTAGCTTCGCATATCTTAAGACATTTTCAAGTAGCAATAATGACGGCAAGAATTCGGAGTGGTCGCTGTTGAGGTCCGAGTCGCAGATTGGTCTTCTTGCTTCACCTTGGGACGGGGTTCCGGTTGATGGGCCTCTCTCAGAGGGTCGATGTGGTGAAACGGTCTTCCAAGTGAGTGGCATACCTCTGGACGGACCGATTCACAGGATAAACATGGATGGTTCGTATTTCAAATTGAGAAAGCGACGAAGCATTTACGCTTTGGGGTCTCTTATGGATTTCTTCTTTAACCGATAGAGTAGAGAATATTTTATAGGATAAAGCTGCGCGCCGGCTTACGTTGAGGCATTTTGGTGATTATTCTAGAGGAGCTTAGAATACGGTAGTAGGTGGTAAGTTTTTTCACTTGAGAGTGTTTTAGACGATAAATGTCTTTATGTTGTGTGAGAAATCCTTGCTATTGTCATACAAAGCTGTGCTTTTTGTAGTGCCAGTTACGAGACGGTGCCCTTTTGGAGGGCGTGAAAACTATAGAGCCCAGTTTAATAAGTGGGTTGCCGATTGGAATCGTGCGATGAAGGATTTGCTGATTGTTATCTTTCTTCGTGCTTATCGTCTTGACGCTGGATTTGGTTTGGTCCATGAAATCATGAGTTTGCCCGGCATCTAGGCGTCTTAAGCGTTGAAATCCTTGGTCTACTGATTGCCTGGATCGTTTGGCATTTCCTGCTATAGCACCCAAGGCCTCCTTATGCCCCGAGTAGCCAAAGACTAAGCCTGAAAGCAAAGGGCTTAGTGGGTCGATAGATGCTTCGTCTCTGGCGTCAAGTGGACATTCTTGAACTCAAGCCACTGGTAATCCCGGAACTCAATTTTGTAGGATTTCACGTCCCGCGAACTGAACATGAGATGGAGAACCCAGTGGCCATCCTCGACCCGGCCCGATCCATCCATGAAGTATCCGGCCTGCACCTCTTTGCCTTTCGAATCCGTGCCGATGAGCTTTAACTCTTTGCCGACTAGTTCCTTCGGAAACACCATGGAGTAGGTCTTAGTGGAGTCCGAATTCGTTTTCGCCGTCAGTTTATCGAGGGGTTCGGCCTTGGTCCAAGTGCGGAATTTGCCGAACGGCACCGCAATTTGAAACGAACCGATGTCGGAGTCCTTAGTCGTGAACTGCGTCCACAGTTCCGTCGTCTTGAGGTCGGGATGCCTGATGGCCTCCGTCGATGCGGTAAACGCCCCGTTTCCGACTTTGGTTTGATAGATGACTTCCTCCTCAGGAATGTTGGTCAGCCGAATCAAACAGTGGACGGCGCCGTTTGAACCTGACCGGGAGTCTGCCGCGATTTCACTTTGAACGACCTTGACGGGCATACCGTTGGGGAGCCACGCCACGATGTCCTTGCCGGTCTTTTGGTACAGATACTCGAGCTTGGCGCTGGATCCGTTCTTCAGCTTGAACGGTCCGAATCCGACCTCTGAGCTATCCGTAGGTTTAGGTTTCGCCTTGCCAGTGCCTTCTTGGCGCGAGCTGGCTGGAGGCGGCTGAGCGATGAGCACCGCGGACAGGGCGGAACTGGCCAAAACCGAGGTGGTGAGGGCGACTTTCAGTTTTCGAGTCAACGGCCTTCGCACGCGGACGTCGTCGGAGAGAAGCGATTGAACGCGTGACGTCAGAGACGAGGATCGGACCACCGCGCCGATCGATACTCCGACCAGCCGGGCTCGCGGATATCGCTCGAAGACGGACAGAAGAGCCCGGGCATACGCCTGTTGAGGGATGCCAGAAAGGACCGCCTCTTGGTCACAGCGTTCCTCGGCAGTGCTCTGCATCTCGCGATTGAGCATCCACGCGATGGGGTGGCACCACAGGATGGCGCAGGCGAAGCGCGCGACGAGGAACCATTCGAGGTCTCGTCCCGCCAAGTGGGCGAGCTCGTGCTGAAGGATCGAATCGACCATTTCATTCGACTGAGTCTCCAGCCAATCGACAGGTAGGAAGATGGCCTTACGAAAGGTTCCGGTCACGAAGGGCGTCATGCCGTCGGGCGACTGCCGGAGAGTCGGCGCGGGAAGGCCATAGGCTTTCGATACGTCTTGCACTCGGTCGTAGATTGGGCCGCTCGCGATGATCGGCGCCTGACGTCGAAGGGCTCGAAGCGACCAAAGTCCGAACGCGTAGAGGCCGAACGATGCAGCGAGCCCAAGCGAATAGACCGTTGGTAGGAGCCAAGCGTAGTCAACGGCATCGGGAGTTGGGGCCGAGGCAGGTGCGATCGTCGGTTGGATTGGACTGGTTAGCGGTTGGCTCGGTGACTTTACATCGGCTACCTTCGGCACCACTGACTGCGCCGAAAAGTCGATGGGAACCACCGGGTCGGCGTGAACTGAGACGAAAGGAGAAAGGATGAACAGGGCCGCCGCCCCCAGCAAAGCCCCTCGGATGACATAAATCTTGGCAGCAAAGCGCCGCCCGAGCATCTTCGCGAGCCCGAGCCCAGCCAGGAGACAGATGCCCGATTGGACCCAAGCGATGAGGAGGCTGGTGAGTGTCATTTCTTCTCGTGCTCCTCGATGAGTCGTTTGATCTGGTCGAGCTCATCGGCCGAGACCTCTTCGTTTTCGAGGACGTGGGCGACGAGGCCGCTAAGCGAACCTCGGAAGACCCGCGTCAGAAGGTCCTGGGTGGCGGACTGCGTGGCTTCCTCTTCGGTGACGAGCGCACGGAAGTAGAAAGTCCGGTCTCGTTCTTCGTACGCAACCGCCTTCTTGTGCTCGAGCTTGCGAAGGAGGGTCTGGATCGTGCTGTGCGCGACCTTGGCCTCTTGGTTGATCGCGTCGGTGATCTGGCGGGCGGTGGCTTCGCCCCGCTCCCAGAGGACGCGCATGATTTTTAGCTGGAGGTTACCGATCTTGATTGCCATTTGCTCTCGTTGTTTACCATGGTAAACGTATGTAGTTTACTATGGTAAATGCAAATTTGTGAAATTCATTTTGCTTGGGGACCCGCAGTGTCCGCCAAAGTTCCTCGCTCAACTTGTAGCCGACTAGCAAAAATACGGGACTTCGCAACGAGAATCGTGACAGAATCGCTTGATATAGAATAATATATCAACGCCTAAATCCTTCACTGGAAGGATTGGCGAGATTACAAATGAAACGACTACTTCACATGGGAGCGCTCGGGGGTTTATTGGCTGCGGCCAGCTTAGCCCCCGCTGAACTCTTGACCAATGGTGACTTCGAATCCATGCCGAATTGGGGCATGGGTGTTCTGGGCGATTCTGGCTACACCGCCCTGACGGGATCGCAGATTCCGGGTTGGACCATCGAGGCTGGACACGCGGCAACGGTTCACAACACGAACCTCTACCCGACGATCTCGGGTACCTACAGCATCAACATGGACGGCGAGGGCTACAACGGCGTCAATGCCAACCTCTATCAGGACTTTATGGTGGGTAACGGCGACGCCGGTACGCTGGATTTCGACTGGCTGACGTGGGCGAACAATAACGCCGACAAGCTCGATGTCACCATCACCGATTTGGTCACGAATTCGGTGCTCGTACACGGCAGCTACAGCACAGATGCCGGGGGAGTCCATCACGAATCGTTCAACTTTGTCGGTACTGGCAATGCTCTGCGCCTTCGCGTGAAAGAAGACCCCGAGTCGCATTTCAACGACAATTCGTTCATGGTGGACAACTTTAGCGTCAACGCCGTGCCCGAACCGGCCAGCGTGCTTGCTCTCGCGGGTGGCACGCTTGTCCTTTTGCGCCGCCGCAAACGCGCGTAGTCTTTTCTCGCCGGGACTTTGCTAGTAGCGGGGGGAACTAGCAAATCCCGGCACAGTTGCCGTATGATAACGGCATGGCCACGCTGAAGGCTTCCGAAGCCCTCGTCGGGTTCGGTTTTACGGCTCTCGAATCCGAGATTTACGCTTTCCTACTTCAGGAATACCCTGCCACCGGCTATCGCGTCGCCCAAGCCATCGGCAAGCCTGCCGCCAATGTTTACAAAGCCTTAGAAGCGCTAGAGCGTAAAGCCGCCGTCGTGGTCGACGGGTCCAACAGTAAGGAATACCGTCCGGTCGCTCCAGAACGGCTTTTCGGACGACTAGAGAAGGAATTCTCCAGCAACAAGTCTTCGGCGGTGCGCCTCCTATCGTCGTTGGGTAGCCCGGATGCGTCGGGCCGAGTGTTCACGCTTAGTAGCTACGACCAAGCGGTTGGGCAGGCCAAAACGATCCTGTCGTCCGCCAAAGAGTCGGCGCTCGTCATTGGCTCGGAAGAGTTCATCGCCGACCTTCAGGGCAGTCTCGACGATGCCTGGGTGATGACCTCGGTGGCCACCCCAGCGGAGAACCTGGTTGGCGTCCCAGAAGAGATGTTCGACGTTCCGACCCTGGAGGTCGTGGTGGATCGAAAATCTGCGGTGTTCGCCAGCGGCAACAGTGCGAACTTCCAGGGATTCTGGTTCGAAAACCACCCGCTTGGCATCTCGATGCACCAAGCCGTGGTGTGCCAGATGGGGTTGTATCAAGTTGATCGCGCTATCGAGGCCGACGCGGGCAAAAAGCAGATTTCCCGCATCATCGAAGGATTGCCGTAAGCGCGGCCGCGGCCAGGTCGGCGGGCGGCATGGTGGCGTCCAGCACAACAAATCGCGACGGCTCTTCGCGAGCAAGCGTCAAAAACCCCTCGCGTACGCGGCGATGAAAGTCCAGCGGCTCTTGGTCGAGCCGGTTGACTTCCCTGCCTCCCAACCGCGCCAATCCCACCGAAGGATCGAGGTCGAACAAAAGCGTGCGATCTGGAACCAAACCCCGAGTAGCGAACGCGTTTCCGGCGCGTAGAAAGTCGAGCGGGAGCCCACGTCCATAGCCCTGATACACCAGTGTCGAATCGGCGTGGCGGTCGCACAGCACCACGTGCCCCGCCGCCAGCGCGGGGCGGATAATGGTCTCGACATGGTTGGCCCGGTCGGCCAAAAACAGCAGAAGTTCGGTCTCGGCCGAGACGGCGTCTTCCTCCAAAAGCATCTGCCGGATGCGCTTGCCCAGCGGCCCGCCGCCAGGTTCGCGAGTGGTGGTCACTTCGCGTCCGAGGGTTCGTAGTTCGGCGGCCACGGCCTGGAGCGCAGTGCTCTTGCCCGCGCCTTCGGGACCCTCGAAAGTGACGAACATTCGATCAAGCGTACCTGCCGGAACCCGCGCCAACAGCTAAAATGTTAATGACCTCATGAGACTTCTCGCCCGCATGTTGGCCCTTGCTCTCCCCTTCGCGCTCGTGGTGGGGTGCCAAAAGCCAGATGCGCCGAAGAAGCCGGACGCGGGTACGAAGCAGGAAGAGGTGACGCCGCCCAAGCCGGACGATCCGCACGGCGATCCGCCCGCCGAGACGGATATCTGCTTCGATGCGCAGAACCGCCGCACTCCGATTATCATGTTTCACGATCTGGTCGAAAAGCGCGGCAAGGACACAGTTTGGTACGACTGCACAACCGAAGAATTCAAGGACATCCTGGACAAGATCAAAGAAGATGGACTGACGGTGATCTCCCTGAACGATCTGTGCAGCCATCTGGCCACCGGCAAGGAGATTCCTGAAAAGTCGATCGTACTCACCTTCGACGACAACTATCAGAGCTTTTACGACATCGCTTGGCCCATGCTTTGCGAACGTCAGTATCCAGCGACCGTGTTTGTCCACACCGCGTTTGTGGGAAGCCAGCAGGGGCGTCCCAAGATGTCTTGGGACACGCTGAAGGAACTGGTGAAGGACCCGCTGTTCACTGTCGGCGGCCACACCATCAACCACTACGAGGACCTGAAGGACCGCGACCTGGAGACCCAGCGGCATGAGCTGACCGACTCGAAAACCGAATTGGAATCCAAGCTGGGCGTGAAGATTGACCTTTTGGCGTACCCGAACGGGAGCAACGGCGAGGACACTCAAGCAATTGCGCGGGAGGCTGGCTACAAGTTGGCGGTGACGGTGGAGAACATGCCCGCTGAGGAGTCGCCGAACATCTTTGCCGTGGGGCGCTACATTCAAACGCGCTTCAAAAACGCAGTCGAAGACTGCGAAAAGGCGGCAGACGGTGCGCCTGCCGATGTGTTCCGCATGAAGTGGAACAAGGACGCCAAGGTCCATTATGTTGACAAGAAGTTCGCGGGAATTCCGCTTCGAATGGTCATCGGCGGGATACCGGAGACGGTGATGAGCCCCAGCGGACGCCAACCGGTCAAGGAGATTGTCGAGCAGGAGGGCGGCGTGGCTGGCATTAACGGCGGCTTCTTCGCCATGGCGGCGGTGGCCTCGACCGACAATGCGATGGTCGGCCCGCTGAAGACGACCGAAATGGGGCAGGTCGCCCCCGACCAATCGCCCGAACGGTGGCCAAAGATCAACGACCGCCCACTCGTGATCTGGAGCAAGGACGAGTTGGCGCTTCTGCCATACGTGCCCGCCCAGATGAACAAATCGGACCAGTACGAGTACTTCATGCGCGACTACACCGACTGCTTCATGGGCGGCGTGTGGCTGGTGCACAAGGGCGTCGCGCGCACCCGCGACCAGCAGGACGTTTTTGGCGCGAAGGATATCCAGGATCCGCGTCGGCGAGCGTTCATCGGCATCATGGCCGACGGCGAGTTCGTGGCGGGGACGGTGCCGGATTCGGTGTCGTCATCCAAGCTGGCCGAGGCTGCGGCGGAGGCGGGAGTGCAGGAGGCGGTGCTGATCGACTCGGGCTTCTCGACCTCGCTGGTGTTCAACGACAAGATCAAGGCGTCGGGCCACTCGAACCGCGACCATCCCTCGCGGCCGGTGCCGCACGCCATCGTCATCAAGGGCGAGATCGACGCGACAACCGACGACAGCGAAGACCTTTCAACCGCTACCTCGCTGGAACCCGAGACCGGCTCACGCCGACGCCGAAAGCGGTAGGTTTCTCGTGGAAATTCTGGGCCTCGACCGACCGCAGACCGTTCTCGTGATTGAGGACAAGCTGTCATTCGCCCACCGCCTGGTGCGGTGGCTCCGCGAGCGAGGGCACACGGTCTTCGGCTTCACCGGCGTCCTATCGGTCGAGGACGGGGTGATGCTTGGTACGAGTCCATTAGCCGACGATATGCCTTTCGAAGTGTCGCTGGCGACGGTGCAAGTGTGCTTTCTCGACCATTATTTCGAAGGCGATGTGTTCAACGGGACGTCGCTGACCAAAGTCCTCGTGCCAATGGGAATCAAGGTGTGCGGAATGAGCTCGGTTGATCCCGCGAATGCGTCAATGATGCGGGTCGGAGCCGTCTGCGCGTATCGGAAGGACGCGTTGGGGCGGATGTTAGTTTAGTCTGCAGTTGGGAGCCTGAAGCCTAGTATCTGCCTCGCCTGTTGCCCCCGATTCACTTCGTTCATTGCCCTTTGGCGGGGTCCAACGACATGCTCCTTTCGTCGAGGCAACGTCCTCTCCTAGAAGGACAGGAAAACCAGATTCTCCCTCGCTGACCGAGGGAAGGGTCCGCAGGAGGTCTTGCCCCGAAGGCAAGACCGATGTGGATGTGAACAAAGTGAACAGGTTTCATTAGTCTTCGACAACTCCGGGTGGCCCGTATAGCCAAAGGCTATGCGGGAAGGAACAGTCTCGACGAACAAGGATCAAAAGGCGCCCAGCCACCAAGTCCGCAAGAAGCGGATAGTTTTGCCTCTGCCGCCTGCCGTACCTTACTCCTATGCACCAAACGATCGAGCCTTCGATTCTCTACATGGGGACGCCGGTGGTCCTCCTCAGCACCCTCAACACGGACGGCACGCCCAACCTTGCCCCCATCTCGTCCGCCTTTTGGCTTGGATGGCGGGGCCTGCTCGGCATCGGCGCGCGCTCGCAAACCGCCGAAAATCTGCTTCGCACAGGAGAGTGCGTCCTCAATCTTCCGTCCGATGATCTGGTCGGCGCGGTCGATCGGCTGGCCCTCACCACCGGGCGTAATCCAGTGCCCGAGTACAAGGAGCGGCGAGGCTACCGACACGAGGCGGACAAGTTTGGGGCCGCGGGCCTGACTCCGGTACGATCCGAGATCGTCACCCCGCCTCGGGCCGACGAGTGCCCCGTGCAAATGGAGGCGATTCTGGAGCGGGTAAATCCGGTGGCCGAGGACGACCCGAGCCAAAAGGGTGGGATTCTGTGCCTGGAGGTGCGGATCGTGCGAGTCCACGCCCATTCGTCAATCCTGATGAACGGCAAGCCGAACCACATCGACCCCGACAAGTGGCGACCCCTGATCATGAGCTTTCAGCGGTTCTACGGCTTGGGCCCGGAGCTCCACGATTCGCGTCTGGCTACGATTCCCGAAGCGTCGTATCGCAGTCCCGACGTCGATCGGGCTAGACTGGCAACGTTGGCGGGTGCACGATGAAAGAGGAAATGCTGGAACTGGCCCGCTACATCGAGGCAAACTGCGACCAGGCGCTGACCCTCGAAGCCCTGGCCGAGCGAGCGGGCTACAGTCCGTTCCACCTTCAGCGGTTGTTCAAAAGTTCCATCGGCGTCAGCCCAAAGGAGTATCTGGAATCGTGCCGTCTGCGCCGCTTGCGGACCGGTCTGCAGGACCAGCAGTCCGTGTCGCTTGCCATCGTCGAGGCGGGGTTTGGCTCGTCCAGTCGGGTGTACGAAAAGCTGGATACGCGCCTGGGCATGACGCCCAAGCAGTACCGCGAGAAGGGGCGCGGATTGGCGATTTCGTACGCAACTACGAGCACCCAACTCGGGCTGGTCATGATGGGTGCGACCGACCGTGGCATCTGCTTCATCCAATTTGGGGCGTGGGAACAGGACCTGCGCGGCCAGCTTGAGCGGGAGTATCCGGCCGCGACGCTGACACCGATGGCCGAGACCCATCGCGACCAATTCGAGCTCTGGATGCGGGCGCTGTCCGACTATCTGGCGGGCGATCTGCGCTCGCTCGATCTGCCGCTGGATGTGCGCGGCACGGCGTTTCAGCTCAAGGTGTGGAAGTACCTGCAAACGATCCCGGCGGGGCAGGTGGCGTCATATGCCGAGGTGGCGGAGGGCATCGGAAACCCCAAAGCCGCACGAGCGGTGGCGAGCGCGTGTGCGAAAAACACAATCGCAATCGCGATTCCGTGCCATCGCGTGATTCGCGGCAACGGCGACATGGCCGGGTATCGGTGGGGCAAGGATCGCAAGCGGACGCTCTTGGATTTGGAGCGAAAAGTGGGCTGAGGCGCGAGGCTACCCAACCGCCCGGTAAACTAACCAGTAATGTCCGTTGACCTGAATTCCCGCGATGCCGTGACGGCGCTCGACCCCAAAGGCATGCTCCATTTCACCGAAGAGTATCCCAACCAATGTCGACATGCTTTAACCTTGGTTGACGGCGTCAGCTTCCCATCCGGTACCTATACTGCCGCGATGCTGACCGGCCTCGGCGGGTCGGCGGTGGGCGGCGATTACGTTCGCGCGATGTTCGATGCCTTCGGCTCGATCCCCTTCGTGGTCAACCGCGACTACCACCTTCCGGCCTACGTGGGTCCGCAGACCCTCGTGTTCGCCACCAGCTATAGCGGCAACACCGAGGAGACCCTCAGCGCCTACGCCGACGCCCGCAACGCCGGTGCCCAGATCATCTGCGTCACCAGCGGCGGCAAGCTGAAGGAACTGGCCCAGGCCGACGGCTATCCGGTCATCACCGTCCCGGGCGGACAGCCTCCGCGAACCGCGCTCGGCTTCATGCTCATCCCCGTCCTCGCCGCGTGCGTCAAGATGGGCCTCCTGCCCGAGCAGGACTTCGCCAAGGCGTTCGACCTGCTGGAGTCGCTGTGCAAGGAGTGGACGGTCGAGGGCGGCAACGCCGTCGCCAAGGACCTCGCCAAAAGCCTTCACGGCAACCTTGGCATCATCTACGGCCTCGGCGGCTGGCAAGCCATCATCGCCAACCGATGGAAGGGCCAGATCAACGAGAACGCCAAGAACCACGTCTTCGTCAACGCCTTCCCCGAACTCAATCATAACGAGATTCTGGGCTGGGTGAAGGCGGGCGAGCAGGGCGTCTCGAAGTACGTGGGCATGGTGCTGGAAGACGGCGAAGAGAGCGCAAAGATGAAGAAGCGCGCCGAGGTAACCGAGGGGTTGGTCAAGGACCTGTGTTCCTTCCAGAACGTACAAGCCGTAGGTTCAAACTTGCTCGAAAAGCTTCTCAGTCTGACCTATCTGGGCGACTTTGTCAGCCTGTATCTGGCGGCGCTGAACCAGGTCGATCCCGAGAACATCGACTCGATCAATATCCTCAAGACCGAGCTGTCGAAGGTTAGCTAAGTCCTTCATTTCCTCTCCCATCATCGATGGGAGAGGATTGTCGCGAATGTCGTAAGATGTTAGCGGTGGCCAACATGAATCGAGTCGAGAAAGCACGTGTACTCATGATGCTGGCCCTGTTCGCCCTCACATTCGTTTTCTGGGTGTACTATGCCATCGCTCACCCGCCCAAGGCGTTATTTGGCTATGTGTACGTCGTTCCGTTTCTCCTCTTCGCGGTTCGATCCGTCGCCACTTATTCCAGCCAGCTTCGCTCGAAGCCAAAGCAGTTCGTCTCAACCGACTACGTGCTCCTTTTTGTGACTTATATTGCCATCGGCGAACCGCTCGATTCTCCGCGAATGGGACGCTACGCTGCGTTGCTTGCGGGCTTTTTGGTCATTTCGCTCTGTTTCGACCGTTTGATTGCCCAGGCAAAGTCCAGGGAAATGGCTCAAGCTGGCGAAGTGAACGAGACTTCACCAGCCTAAGACACTAAGCCGTCAGAACCGCGCGCTGCCCGTCGGTCAGCGCGTTCCACGCGCCTTCGCCGATCGAATCCATCGTCGCTTGGTCGCTTCCCCACGGAACGAAGACCCGCAGAAACACGACGTATCGGAACCGGTCGTCGTCAAACCCACCATTCTTCGGGTTGGAAGCGCTTCCCGGTTTGCGAGCGAATGCCTCATTGATTTCGGACGGCTGTTTGCCGGCCACCAAGCCGCACAGGAACATCGACGCCTCGCCCGCGCTCTGAGTCGGACCGACGTCGCCAACCACCGCGCTGAACCGGTTTCCGTTGTGCAGGTCGATCACAACCGCCGCATTGCCCGTCTTCGCCCCGCCGATATCGCCGCCGGGGATGACGACGTACGACACTTTCAGGGAGTCCAAATAACGGGATGTGCTCTGCACGGGCGGGTTCGAAGGGTTGGTCCACGCCGTCTTGCTCACGTAGTAGCCAGGCGCGGGGTCGGCGCCGGTCTGCACGTATGGATGGCCGTTCACGAATGCGATGATCGACGGCTTGAGGCCACCCGAGTTCGCATTGAAGTCCAGCCCCGTGTTGTTGGGGTGGTAGGTCAACGGACACCCGTCGGCATCCACCGCCATGTTCGCTTTGAAGAAGACCGCGTCGCCAGAATCGAACTTGAACAGGTTCACGCCGTCCCGCGTTGTCTTGCGGATGAGCGAAAAGTCGGCCGACGGCTCGGGTGTCGGCTCCGGGTCGATCAACACAAAGCCGAGCTCAGCGGCCTTCATATATGTATCGTGCCCGACCTTACCGTCGGTGCTCAAGCCATGGTCAGCCTGAAATTGAACGGTGGCGTTTTTGGTCTCGGTGCCGAACTGACTATCGACGCCTACTTGATATCCTTTTGAGGCTAAAAACGTCTGCCATCGCCGGACGTCCTCGCCGCTTGTTCCCACTTTTAAGAGTCTCATTTTCTAAACCCACTATCTCAAAGAAGCACCCGTCCGAACAGCATTGCAGTCCGCCATTATCAATTCGAGCGCCTTATTCGATATAACGAGATTACTAGGCTGTTTCTTACAGCCTAGCGTGAGTTTTTCAACATTTTTGTGTGGCTACCGTCCGCCTTGCTTCTTCCCTGGTTTAGGGGGCAGTTGAGACTTGTCTGGGAAGTTCGCCAGCGGTGGGTTCGGCACTCTGGTGTTGGCCAACTGCTTCAGTACCTCGGCGATAGCCGCCTCGAGCTGAGCGTCGCGACCCTGACGCCACAAATATGGGTCGAGTTCGACCTCGATATCCGGCGGAGTGCCTTCGTTTTCGATCACCCAATCGCCAGTCGTCGCCAGCATCATCGCGTCGTCGGGGGCCGTCACGCTTCCACCGTCCAAAAGTGGAAAACCGTACGCCGAGATCATCGCACCCCAGGTGCGTCGCCCGACCAGCTTGCCGACCTTGTGGAGCTTGAAGATGTATGGGAAGATATCGCCGCCCGAGCCCGCCATCTCGTTCACCAGCATCACTTTCGGACCGTAGATCGCCGCGCTCGGGTCGTGCATCCGCGCGCCGTAACGGGCCTTATCGATGAAGTCCAAGGGCTTCTGCATTTCGTTGACCATGAAGTCGTTGACGAGCCCGCCGTGGTTGAATCGGTCATCGACGATGAGGCCCTGCTTCTGCGTCTGCGCGTAGAAGTAGCGTAGGAACGCCTCGAAGCCGCCCCCGCCGGTGTCGGGCACGTGCACGTAGCCGATCTTGCCCGCCGTTGCCTTCTCCACCTCGCGCCGATTATCCTCGGCCCAGGCACGGAACCGCAGGCCAAACTCATTGGCGACAGGCACGACCGTGACCTCGCGCGAACCCACGCCGTCCGGCGTCGGCCCCAGCTTGATCTTGACCTGCTTGCCCGCTTTGCCTTCGAGCTGGAGGTAGATGTCCATTGCGTCGCTAAGTTCCTTGCCGTCGATCGCGAGCAGGTATTCGCCGGTTTTGGCATCGACGCCCGGCTGGGCCAAGGGTGCGGTTAGACTCGGGTTCCACCGCTCGCCATCGTAGATGCGCGCCAGCCGGTACCGGCCGTTCTCAAACGTGTAATCCGCCCCCAGGAGACCACCCGCCACGCTCTTCTGAACCGGCCGGTCGCCGCCACGGATGAACATGTGTCCGACGCACAGCTCGCCCAGCATGTCGGTGAACAGGTAGTTCAGGTCGTCGCGTGTCGCCAGGTTATCCAGGAACGGCTCGTACCGTTTCTCCATCATCACCGAGTCGATGCCGTGCAGATTGGGGTCGTATAGGAGCATCCGCTCGCCCGCCCACACTTCATGGTACATCGCCCGCCATTCGGCGCGAGGGTCGATCTTGGCTTTCAATCCGCTGAGGTCGATCGCGCCCGTGCCCGGGGCAGGAGGGGCCGCCGAGGGCACGATGGAAAGCTGGCCCTTCTGGTTCAATAGCAACTTGGATCCGTCCAGCGACGACTGCAGAGCATTCACGTTCTCCGCGAATTTGACCGGCTTTCGGTCGCTGAAGCTGAACTTATAGAGCGTGTTGCTTCCGCCGCCCGAAACCGCGTTGGCGCGCGGTGCATCGGCGATGGCGAAGAACGATCCCGTCGGTCCAGGTTCGAGGGCCGAATAGCCTTGGCGCGGCATCGGCAGAACGATGATGCGCTTCTCGATCCCGTCGAGGTCGATACCAAACGGGACAGGTTTAGGCGCATCGCCCGGCTTGTCTGCCTTCTCTGGTTTGTCGGTTTTGGGCTTGACGCCCTCTTCGTCGCTTTCGGGTTGAAGTGGATTCGGCAGGTCCTCTCGTAGGACCACAGCATAGACCGAACTCGTCGAGTTCGGCGCATTCAGAGTCGAGACGTCTTCGAAGTGCGCACCGAGCCCGACGTCGGTACTGACCGTGAAGTACAAGCTCTTGCCGTCGCGATCGAAGATTGGGTTCTCTGCGTCGGCAATGCCGTCGGTGATCTGCGTCACCTTCTTGCTGTCCAAACTGTACAAAAAGACGGCGTTGTAGAGGTTATCCAGGTCCCGACTCCAGGTCAGCCACTTGGAATCCGGCGACCACGCAGGCTGAATCTCGGTTCGCCCGCGATGGGTCTGTCGGTCGATCGTCTCGTTCTTGCCGGTCTCGATGTCGATGAAATTGAGGGTCAGTTTCTCGCAGGTGTAGGCAATCTTTTTACTGTCCGGAGACCAAACGAGGTTTTTATAAGCACCCGGGCTGTCGGCCAACGGTAGGCGCTTTTCTTTGGCGGTTGCCACATCGTACAAAGCCAGCATTTGCGGCCCATCCTCATCGCTAATATAAGCTAAAGTCTTGCCATCCGGCGACCACGTCGGTTCATGGCGATTGACGCCCTGCTTGCCATCGAGGAGCCGAATATCCCCCTTGCTAGCGGGCGCAGTGAAAATCCAGCCTCGGGCCGCGATCACCACACGCTGGGCGCTCGGCGAAAGCGAGTAGCCGGTCATCTGGCCCTTCACATCCTTGAATTCCGTGCGAACCTCGGGAAAGTCGGCGTGAATCTGGATCGGAACGCGGTGGGATTGGTGGGTCTTCAGATCGAAAAGCTGGATCGATCCGAGCTTTTCGTACACGATCGCGCCCGGTCCCGCCGAAGCCGACTTGATGTCGAACCCGCTTCCCGGAATCTCGACCGAAACCCGCCCGGATTTGGTGCTGTAGCGGCTGAGCCCCACCGGCCCGGTCGGGTCGGACATGTAATAAATGTCATCGCCGATCCACATCGGGTGCGAGTCGTTAGTGTTGGGATGCGGCACCGATTTCCAGGTCGAATCGGATAGTTGCAGAACCCAAATCGGCGTCGTTTGTCCGCCTCGGTACCGCTTCCACGCCTCCTGCCATTTACCGTTTGGGACGTAGGCGATCTGCTTGCCGTCGGGCGAAAACGAGCCGGCGACGCCCGCCGGGAGGGGAAGCGGCTTCGGGATTCCGCCGTTCTTGGAGACGGTGAACAGGCGCGGATAGTCCGTGTTCGAGAGCATTGACGATGAGAACAGCACGCTCTCGCCGTCGGGTGTCCACCCCGCCACATTGTCGTCGGCGGGATGCGCGGTCAGTCGCTTGGGAATACCGCCCTCGACCGGCATGGTGTACACGTCGGTATTGCCATCGTACTGCGCGGTGAAGGCGATGGTTTGGCCGTCGGGCGAGAACATCGGGTTCGATTCCACACCCGGCGAGTTGGTGAGGCGCTTTGCCTCGCCGCCCTCGCGCGGCACCGACCAGAGGTCACCCGCGTACTGGAACACGATGGTGGTCGCGCTCAAAGTCGGGTTCCGCATCAGTATGGGATTTGGACCCGGATCGAAATCGGCGTCCTGGCGCATGGCTCCCAAAACCAACAAACCGGCGAAAATCATGCCGGAATTCTACCGAGGCGAGGGCCCTCCCGAGACCTTTTGTTTTTTAGGAATCGCCACCGAAACTCGCACCATCGCCGCCATGCCTGCCGTCTTGAATCATTCCCGATGCATTCCCGCGACGCCGTGGCCAAGATCCTTTTGCGCCCCTACCAGGCCAAGGCCATGGGGCAGATCTTTGCCTGTCGCGATCGCGGACTCAAGCGCGTGCTCGCCGTCCTGCCCACTGGCACCGGAAAAACCACCCTCTTTAGCGCGCTGATTGGCGAAATCTACCGTGAGAGCAAAGCCTCTACGCTCGTGCTGGCCCACCGCCGCGAATTGCTAGAGCAGGCCGCTAACCGCATCCATCTTCAGAACCCCAAGCTGAGCGTGGACATCGAAGGCAACCTGAAGAACCGACCGGAAAAGCAGAACGTACTCGTCGGCTCGGTGCAGTCGCTGGGTCGCGAGAACACGACCCGTCTGGGCGAATGGAAGCCGGGTTGCCTCATCATCGACGAGGCTCACCATGCCCCCGCCGACAGCTACCAAAACGTCATGCGCTCGGTCGGCGCGTACGATGGCGGATGCTTCACCGTCGGCGTGACCGCCACCCCGCACCGCATGGACAACCGTCCGCTCCACGGCGAGGAGGAGGCGATTTTCGAAGAGGTGGCGTTCACATACACCCTGCGTGAGGCCATCGCCGACGGGTGGCTGGCCGACCTAAAGGGCTTCCGTGTGGCAACCGGCGTGGACCTTAGCAGGGTCCGCATCGTCCATGGCGACTACAGTTCGAAACAGCTTCAGGAAGCGGTCAACACCGAGAGCCGAAACCGAACCGCTTTCGAGAATTGGGTCAATATCGCCAAGGAGCGCAAGACTATCGTCTTCTGCACCGGCGTCGAGCACGCCAAGTCGGTAGCCGAGCTTTTCCGCCTCGAAGGCTTCACCGCCGAGTCGGTTGATGGCTCGATGAAGCTGGACGAGCGGTCGAAGATCATGAGCCGCTTCGCCACGGGGCGAATCCAAATCCTCACCAACGTCGAGATCGCCACCGAAGGGTTCGACGTGCCGGACGTCGGATGCGTGCTCCTGCTCCGTCCCACCAAAAGCTGGGCGCTCTTCTGTCAGATGATTGGGCGCGGCCTGCGCGTGTTGCCCAACACCATCGAAGGTCTGCCCGATGCCGACGCTCGCCGCGATCGTATTTCGCGATCGGATAAGTCCGACTGCATCGTCATCGACGTGGTCGATAACGGCAAAAAGCTCTCGGGTCCCAAGCCGGAAAAGGAAGATGAAGCTCCATCTCTGAGCGCCGTCGTTGGCCTGCCGCCCGACTTTGACCTCGAGGGCCACTCGCTGCTAGAGGCGATGCAGAAGTGGGATCAGCTCGACCCGCGCGCCCAAGCGATGATGTTCCGCCGCAACGTCAACTTCGACGAACTGGACAATTCGCTAACCGCGGTTGACCTCATCGCCGAACTCACCCCGCCGGACGAGATCATCGGCGTCAGCCGAAACGCATGGATGAAGGTCGGCGACGGCCGCTACCTGCTGGCGTGCGGGTCATCGCGGCTGGAGGGCCACCGCATGGCCGCCATCGAAGAAGACGCACTGAGCTTCTACCACCTGGTGCTCACCTCGGCCTCCCGCGAGCCGATGGAGTTCGAGCTTGGCCGCGACCTGCAGGATGCCTTTCACGTTGCCGACCGACGCATCAAGGACATTTGGCCGTTCACCAACGGTCTCACGCTGGCCAACACGCGCTGGCGAAACAATGCCGTGACCCAGGACCAGAAAGATGAACTGCGAAGGATGGGGGTGGAAGAAACAGTCCTCGCGATGCTGGACACCGCCGGTCAGGCCTGGACCCTCATGGAACTTAAGAAGAGGGAACTGTCCCGAAACTGATACTTTTCGGGGGATTGGGTTCTCTGGCGAGGAAAACTTGGGGAGAGTTTTACTGACAAAAGCCCCTTACGCCGTCTCCCCAAGAGGACTTTAATAGGGTTAAATAATTACACCCAAGGCCAAATGAATCCACAGAAAGGTTTCAATCTTTTCAGAAACTTCATTGCTGATCCCCAGACTGCAGGGGATGAGAAGGGTAATCGGCTGGCAGGCAACCCCGCTTTCGCCGCCTTTTCCTGGTTCTTCCTGGTCTACAACTTCCTCGTGGTCGCGTGGGGCGTCTTCCTTCGCTCCATGGGCTTCGGCGACGGATGCGGCGCAAACTGGCCGCTCTGCACCGGTCCGAAGGATCCGGCCAAGGGTTCGATCGCAACGCTGATTGAATCTTCCCACCGTTTTTCCACCGAGTTGGTCGGCCTGCTGGCCCTCATCATGGTCATCTGGGCCTTCCGCGCCTTCTCGAAGGGTCATCCCGCCCGCTGGGCGTCGAGCGTCGTGCTCGCCTTCACCTGTGTCGAGGCGCTGATCGGCCGCTATTTGGTCGTGAAGGGGCTCGTCACCTCGAACGCCACTGTTGAGCGCGCTCAATGGATGGGCTTGCACGTGCTCAGTACGTTCATGCTCCTCGGAAGCATCGCCGTCGCCGCCCTTGCGGCGAGCGAAATTCGCCCGATCCGCCTCAAGTCTCAAGGCACGGTCGGCTGGCTGTTAGCGTTTGGGTTCATCGGCACCATGCTTCTCGGCGTCAGCGGAGCGATCTCCGCGTTCGGTCACCAGGTTCGCCCCGACGTCGAAGGCTTGAGCGAGATGCTGAAGCCCACCGCCTTCTGGGCCAACAAACTCGCGGTCGCGCACCCGGTCGGTTCGGCCTCCATCGGCCTCTATCTGCTCTTGATGTGCAGTCTGGTCCAACACCTTCGCCCGGACCGCTTCGTTAAGAATGCGTCAAAAATGCTCATCGGCGCGCTGGTCATTCAGCTCGCCGTCGGTGCGCTCAACATCTTCTTCAAGGCCCCGGTTGGACTGCAAATGGTCCACCTCGTGCTGGCCGATCTCAACTGGGTCACGGTCGTCGTGCTCGCCGTCGCCGCCTTCGGTGTCGGCATCGAGCCGGTTGAATCTCGACCCGCGCCGGAAGCCGCCGAGACCTCCGAACCCCTACGGGGCAAGGAACTCATCAAAGCCTACGTCGCCCTCACCAAGCCGCGTGTCATCAGCCTCCTGTTGTTCACCACGATGACGGCGATGGTGGCAGCCAAGGGCACCTGGCCCGGTACATTCCTCTTTATCGTCGTGTCTCTGGCAGGCTACATGGTCGCCGGTGCCGCCAACACCATCAATATGGTCATCGACCGCGACATCGATATCACGATGAAGCGGACGAAAAAGCGCCCGACCGTCACGCAAAGCATCTCCAGCATCCACGCCCTTGTCTTCGCCTTTGCGCTGGCTTCTCTCTCCTTTGTTCTTCTCTGGGTGTTCGCGACTCCGCTGAGCGCTCTCATGGGACTGAGCGGCCTCGTTTTCTACGTAGTGATCTACACGATGCTGTTGAAGCGTCGAACCTGGCACAACATTGTCATCGGCGGCGCGGCCGGCGCGTTTCCCCCGCTCGTCGGGTGGGCGGCGGTCACCAACGATCTGCCCCCGTTGGCGTTGTATCTCTTCGGAATCATCTTTGTGTGGACCCCGGTCCACTTCTGGGCGCTCGCCCTGCTCATCAAAGACGATTACGCGGCGGCCGGCGTTCCCATGCTTCCCGTCGTGAAAGGTGACCGGGTAACGGTCATTCAAATCGGCGTCTATACGGTAGCCACCATCCTTGCAACATTTGTACCGGCTTTCTTCCCGCAAGTTGGATGGATCTATACGATCAGCGCGATTGTCCTCAATTTGATCCTCATTCGTAGTTTTTGGCGACTTTGGAAAAATATGTCGGACCGACCCCGGGCGAGCAGTCTGTTCCACTACAGCATGCTCTACCTGGCGATATTGTTCCTCATGTTTGCCATCGACAGGGTTGTGGTGATGGGTTGAACGGACAGCAATTTCACCGCCAGAATCGGTATCATCATTTTTTGTTTGCGAACGTCAGTTTCGCAAACAGCTTCGTCTCTCAAGGATGCGAGACAAGCACACCAAAAACGGAGCAACAGATTAAGTAAACATGGGTTCGCAGGTCTTTAAACCAAACGCCAACTCGATAGCGCGCATCACGATCCTTGCCATCGTCGCGACGCCGTTGACGGTCGGCCTTGCGCTCGCCGCGCTGTCGCGGTCGCCAGCCAATACCAAGGTGAACATCGCCAAGAACCAACCGGTTCCCTTTTCGCACCAGCACCACAACTGGGAACTTGGAATCGACTGCCGCTATTGCCATACGAGCGTCGAAAAATCGAGCTTTGCCGGCATTCCTGCGGTCGAGACCTGTATGAGCTGCCACTCGCAAATCTGGACGAACTCTCCGCTCCTGGAGCCGATCCGAGATGCGTACGCCACCGGCACGCCCATCAAGTGGAACCGCGTCAACAAGGTTCCCGACTTCGTTTACTTCAACCACTCGATTCACATCAACCGTGGTCTGAACTGCAACATCTGCCACGGCCCAATGCAGGACGAGCACATCACCGCCAAGGGTAACTCGTTCCAAATGGCCTGGTGTCTACAGTGTCACCGCGCACCGGAGCGCTACCTCGGCTGGAACAAGGACCTGAAGGAGCAATACCCGAACCTGACCCCGCGTGAGCTGGCGTTCAAGTTCTACTGGAAGCTTCAAACCGTCGGCAAGGGCGGCCTTTCTCAACGAGAGACCGAACTCGCTACCGGTCAGTTCGACGGCTCCGACCACCCGGAAGAAGTCGCCGACGGAAAGGAAATCGTCAAGCAACTGGGTATCAAGGTTCAGCAGGACGCCGACTGTACGGTGTGTCACCGATAAGGGATTTTTGAATGGAAGAACAGAAGATTAACAAGCAAGAAGCCCTGGAGAAGATGCGCGCCGAACTCGAAGGCAAGCGCGGCCAGCACTACTGGCGCAGCCTCGACGAAGTCAGCCAGTCGCCGGAATTCAAGTTGTGGTACGAGGACGAGTTCCCGAACCGACAAGACCTTCTCACGATCGACCGACGAACGCTTCTGAAGTTCGCGGGTGCCTCACTCGCCCTGGCTGGCCTTGCCGGTTGCCGTGGCGTGTTCCTGCCGGAAGAGAAGATCATCCCTTACGTCAAGGCGCCAGAAGAACTGGTGCCGGGCAAGTCGCTTTTCTATGCTTCGGCCGTCACCCTCGCGGGATACGCGACGGGCGTACTGGTCGAGCAGGTCGACGGACGACCGATCAAGCTGGAAGGAAACCCGGATCACCCGGCCTCCCGAGGCACGCTGGGCTCGATCTCGCAGGCCGAAGTTCTGAACTTTTACGATCCGGACCGGATGCAGAACGTTTTCCAGGGTGACGAGATTTCGACCTGGGAAGAGTTCGCCAAGGTCATGCGCGACCAGATGGATGCGCACGTGGCAACCGGCGGACGCGGAATCGTGCTCCTGTTCGGCGCGGTCACGTCGCCGACGCAAGCCGACCTCATCGCCAAATTCCAAAAGAAGTTCCCGAACGCGAAAGTTTTCTCGTGGGAGCCGTCGGGCCGAGCATCGGTCACCAAGGCGACTTCGACGCTGACGGGCAAGCCCAGCGTTCCCGTTTACGACTTCAGCAAAGCCAAGGTCGTGGTCTCGCTGGACGGCGACTTCCTCTGCAATACGGACAACCCAGGCGCGCTGATCTACGCTCGACAGTTTGCCGAAGCGCGAAAGGTTCGCGGAAGTCAAGGCGAAATGAACCGCCTCTACTCGATCGAAGCCAACCGAGGCTTGGTCGGAGCGATGTCTGATCACCGCTACATGGTGAAGCCGAGCGAACTGTATCACGCCGCTCTCGGTTTGGCCAGCCAACTGGGGGTCTCGGTTCCGACCGGTAAGGCGCCGGAAGGTCTGAGCAAGGACCTGGCCACCATCGCCGAAGATCTGAAGGCGAACATGGGCGCCAGCATCGTGGTTGCGGGTGAGCACGCCGCGCCGGAAGTCCACCAAGCCGCCCTCCTCATGAACCAGGCCCTGGGCAATATTGGCAAGACGGTCACGCTTGTCGATTCTCCCGAGTACTCGGCCAACTACGGCACCATTGCCGACTTGGTTGCCGAGCTGAGCACTGGCCTGGTCGACATTCTTTATATTTCGAACTGCAACCCGGTCTTCACCGCTCCGGCTGACCTCAAGTTTGCCGACAAGATGGCGAAGGCCAAACTGACGGTTCACCTGTCTGGCGACTACAACGAGACGTCGAAGCTGAGCAATTGGGTCCTCCCGATGGCTCACCATCTGGAAGCCTGGGGCGATGCCCGCTCGTTTGAAGGAACGGCTACCATCATCCAGCCGCTCATCGCGCCGCTGTTCGACGGTCGAAGCGAAGTCGAAGCCCTCTCTGGAATGATGGGCGAATCCCGAGGCGGATACGACATCGTTCGCGACTACTGGAAGTCGCAGAAGCTCGGCGGAACCGACTTCGAGAAGGGATGGCGAACCGCAGTTCATAACGGAACGATTCCTAATACGGCCTCGGCTACGGTCACGGTTGCAACGACTCCCAGTCTGCCTAGCCCAGCCCCGGCAAGCTCCGGCTACGAAGCTGCGTTCATTCCCGACACTGCGATCTACGACGGTCGGTACTGCAACAACGGTTGGCTTCAGGAACTGCCTCGCCCGCTGACCAAGGTCACGTGGGACAACGTGGTCACATTGGCGCCGTCCGATGCGGCGGCTCTCGGAATTCAGTCCGACGAATTGGTGCGAATCACCACCGCGACGGGCCAAGTCGAAGGCATCGCCTACCTCCTCCCGGGTCAAACGCCTGGATCGGTGACGCTGAACCTCGGCTACGGCCGCGAAGTCGGCGGCACGCTCGCGCTGCTGCGCGGCGATGAAGGCGGCGGCTTCAACCCGTACGTCATCCGCACGTCGGCGAGCCTCGCCTACGCGCCGATCACCGAGATCAAGGGTCTGGGCGACGACAAGCACCTCGCCAGCACCCAGGGCCACAGCCCGGTCGGTGGCAACCGAATCACGGACGACCGCGACGTCATCCGCGCCGGAACCCTCGAAGCGTTCAACAAGGAGGGTATGGAAGCCCTCATTATGGGCCGCGAGACCGAGCAGAAGGAAATCGACGACGCGAACCTTTTCCCGGAAGAAACTTTCGAATACGACGGATACCAGTGGGGTATGGCGATCGACATGAACGCCTGCACCGGATGCGGCGCGTGTATCACCGCCTGCCAGGCCGAGAACAACATTTCGGTCGTCGGTAAGGAGCAGGTGGGCCGTGGCCGTGAGATGCACTGGATTCGAACCGACCGCTACTATACCGGCGGCGACGAGAACCCGGACGTCGTGTGGCAGCCCATCGGTTGTATGCACTGCGAAAAGGCGCCCTGCGAGCCGGTCTGCCCGGTCGCGGCGACTGTCCACAGTCACGAAGGACTCAACCAGATGGTCTACAACCGCTGTGTGGGTACCCGATACTGCTCCAACAACTGTCCCTACAAGGTTCGACGGTTCAACTACCTCAACTGGACGGACAACCAAGAGCAGTTCACCAAGAAGACTTCGCCGTGGAACACGCGCATTGTCCCCGGACCGATCCGCGAGCCCAAGGCCGAAGGCGTTCAGCTTCTCAAGCTGTTGAACAACCCCGACGTAACGGTTCGAGGTCGAGGCGTCATGGAGAAGTGCACCTACTGCGTGCAACGAATCAACGAAGCCCGAATCGAATCGAAGAAGGCGGGTACGACGATCAAGGATGGCGACATCCTCACCGCGTGCCAGCAAACGTGTCCGAGCCAAGCAATCGTGTTCGGAAACATCGCAGACAAGGACAGCGAAGTTGCCAAGCTGAAGAAGGACCCCCGAAGCTACCTGCTTCTGAAGGAGCTCCAAACTCGGCCTCGCACCTCGCACCTCGCCAAGCTGCGCAATCCCAATCCGTCCATCAAAAATGAGAACGCATCGGAGGCATCTAAATAATGGCTGACAGCAGAATCAACGACCTGCTGATCACCGGCGATCAAACGTACGCATCGATCGACCATTCGATCGGTCGACTCGTGCTGGATACGAAGGCGCACTCGATCAACTGGTTCAAGTGGCTGGTGGTCGGCGTCCTCGGTTCGGGTGTCCTCTTGGTTAGCCTCGCATGGCTGATCTTCCAGGGCGTTGGTATCTGGGGTGACAACATCCCCGCCGCCTGGGGCTTCGACATCATCAACTTCGTTTGGTGGATCGGTATCGGCCACGCGGGAACGCTGATTTCGGCGATCCTTCTGCTTCTCCGCCAGCAATGGCGTAACTCGATCAACCGCTTCTCGGAAGCGATGACGATTTTCGCGGTTATGTGCGCCGGCATCTACCCGCTTCTGCACACCGGCCGTCCGTGGAACGACTACTGGCTGTTCCCTTACCCGAACATTCTGGGTATGTGGCCGCAGTTCCGCTCGCCGCTCCTCTGGGACGTCTTCGCGGTCTCCACGTACTTCAGCGTTTCGCTCGTCTTCTGGTTCGTCGGACTCATCCCCGACTTCGCCACGCTCCGCGACAAGACGAACAATAAGTACGCGAAGGTGGTCTTCGCTCTTCTCTCGATGGGATGGCGCGGAAGCACCAAGCACTGGCACCGATACGAGCAGATGTACTACATCTTGGCCGGCCTTAGCGCCCCGCTCGTTCTTTCGGTTCACAGTATCGTTAGCTTCGACTTTGCGATTTCGATCGTCCCGGGCTGGAACGTCACGGTCTTCCCGCCGTACTTCGTTGCTGGCGCGGTCTTTGCTGGATTCGCGATGGTTATCCTCTGGGGTCTCCCGCTTCGAAAGTACTATCGACTGGAGCACCTCATCACCAACCGGCACATGGACTGGATGGCCAAAATCCTCCTTGCAACCGGAATCATCGTTGCCTACGGTTACTTCCTGGAAGTCTTTTACCAGTTGTACAGCGCCAACCCGAGCGAGCTCAAGCTCCTCAAGGGAGTCCGATTGGACGGCATGTACGCGAAGTTCTACTTCATGCTCATCCTCTGCAACTGTATCATCCCGCAGATATTCTGGTGGAACAAGGCTCGAACCAGCACCTTCTGGCTGATGTTCGTGTCCAGTGCGGTTACGGTTGGAATGTGGCTTGAACGCTTCGTCATCATCCCGATGTCGCTGACCAGTAACTACTTGCCGTCCAGCAACAAGCCGTACTATCCGACGTTCTGGGACATCGCGATGTTCGCAGGCACCATCGGATTCTTCATCATGCTGATGATCCTCTTCGTGAGGTTCCTGCCGATGATCAACATCTTCGAAGTGAAGGACTTGCTCTACAAGATGAAAGGACAAAAAGAGTTCGTCGAAGGACAGAAGCCAGTGGAGGTTCAATAAATGGCTCACGATTTCTCCGATCCGACTGGCCTATACGCCATCGTTGGGGAGTTCGATGACCCGGACACCCTGATGAAGGCCGCCGAGGAGGCTCGGTTCGCGGGCTACAAGGAAATGGACGCCTACACGCCATTCCCGGTCCACGGCATGAGCGAGGCGATCGGCTTCCGCGACAGCAAGGTGCCGTGGACGGTTATCGCCTGCGGCATCATCGGTCTCACTTGCGGCTACACGCTTCAGTTCTACACATCGGTCATCGACTATCCGATGAACGTGGGTGGCAAGCCGCTGAACTCGATTCCGTCGTTCATCCCAGTCAGCTACGAATGTACGATTCTGTTCTCCGCCTTCAGCGCGGCGATCGGAATGTTCATCTACAACAAGCTTCCGATGCCCTACCATCCGATCTTCAACGCGAAGAACTTCGAGCGGGCCTCGCAGGATCGCTTCTTCCTAGCGATCGAAGCGAGCGACCCCAGCTACGATGAAGGCAAGATCGAGAAGCTGATGCGCGAACACGGCGCACTGGAGGTTTCGACATGCGATTACTAAGATGGGCCGCCGTTGGGTTCGCTGCCATTACTGTGGTGGGCTGTAACACCGACATGTGGGTGCAGAACAAAACGATGCCCCACTCCGAAAGCACGTTCTTTGCCGACGGATCTGGCCAGCGACCGCTGGTGCCGGGCACCATCCCCCGCGGCTACCTCCGCGAGGACGGCGCGTTCTACACCGGTATCGAAAACGGTAAGTGGGTCGACAAGATTCCGCTTCCCGTCACCAAAGAACTGATCGACCGCGGCCACGACCGATTCGACATCTACTGCACGCCGTGCCACGGACGACTAGGAGACGGACAAGGAATGATCGCCCAGCGCGGCTTCCAGCTTCAGCGACCGGTCGGCAACTACCACACGGATCGACTCCGTGCGATGCCGGTTGGCCACTTCTACGATGTCATCACAAACGGATACGGTGCGATGTACAGCTACGCCTCGCGCGTCGAGCCGCAAGACCGATGGGCGATCGTCGCCTACATTCGCGTCCTGCAGTTGGCTCACCACGCGCCGGTCAGCGAACTCAACGACAACGACAAGGCGGAGCTCAATAAGAAAACCGATGCAACCCCAGAAACCCATGCCGAAGGAGAAAGCCACTAAATGAGCGAAGCGGTCATGACTAACGATGCCATGCCGACGAGCGGCGACAACAAGCCGAACTTCCTGGGATGGAAGTCCGGTGCGGGCCTTCTCGGACTGCTGGCTGGACTCGGAGTTTGGGCGGCGCTTTTCTTTGGCGGCGATCAGACGGCCCTCGGCGGCTATATGTTCGGCTACATCTTCTGGGTGGTCGTCACCATGGGTTGCCTTGCGCTCACCTTCCTCCACGGCTCCATCAACTGTAGCTGGACGATCGCCACGCTTAGAATCTTCGAAGCCGGTTGCCACCCGTTCATGTTCGGTGCGCTCGCTTTCTTCTATCTTCCCATCTGGAAGCACATGGACAAGATCTATATCTGGGTGAATCCCGGAGACGACAAAGTCCTCCAGATGAAGAGCGCCTACCTCAACGAGCCACGAGTCGTCGCCACATTCTTCGGAATCATGGCTCTCATGGCCTTCGGTTCGTGGGTGATGCAGTCTTCCTCTCGCCGCCAGGACAAGTCCATGGCCGACAAGGAGCGACAGCTTCGAACCAACTTCGGTACGCCGAGCTTGGTCGTAATGGCACTGGCCGCCACCGTCTTCCTCACCGACCTCGCGATGTCGCTGACGCCGCACTGGTACAGCACGATCTACCCGCTTTGGCTGGTGATCGGCGGATGCCAGACCGCGCTCTGCATCGCCATCGCGCTGGTTTGTAGCAACGCCAAGAAAGAGCCGTACGCAAGCTCGATGTCCCCGTCGCTGACGAAGGACCTCGGCAACATGATGTTCGTGCTGACGATGCTGTGGGCTTACACCTCGGTCTCCCAGCTCATCATTCTGTGGAACGGAAACATTCCGGAAACCGCCATCTTCTACGCTCACCGTGGCAGCGACACCCGATTGGGTTGGAACTTCCTTGGCGCGTCCACGATCCTTGGATGTTTCATCATTCCGTTCTCGGTCCTGCTCTCCACTCGACTGAAGCGATATGCCGACCGAATCCGCAACGTGGCGCTGTTCATTCTGATCTTCCGCGTCATCGACGTGTACTGGATCATCGCCGCATCGGTACCTCACCGAGGGACTTTTGAAGCAAAGCCGACCCTGTGGGACGTTCTCGGATTCCTCGCGTTGGGCTTGGTCTGGTTCGGTGTGATGCTTAACCGAGTGGCTACCGCGCCGTTGCTCCCCCAATATGACCCTCGACTGAAGGAGGCGAAAGCCAATGCACACTGAGTTTAAACCAGAAGATCCTGATGTTTTAAAGGAGATGGGTTACGACCGTCGTGACCTTAAAATCCCGCTCCTGACGAAATGGACTATCGGCATCACCGCCGGTTGTGCAATCTGTTTCGCCATCGCTTTCCCGATCTACAGCCTTTTGTCGGGCGGCGGACTCCTCGGCTTTAGCCGCCAACCGGCTCCGGCGACGAGGAACAACATCAAATCGCCAAATCCTCTCCTGCAGGATAACTTCACCACCAAGACGGACATCCAAACGATGCGCCGCCATGAGGACGAAGTGATGACCCACTACTCGTGGGACGATCAGAGCAAGGGTATTGCCCACATTCCGATCGAGCGCGCAGAAGAGCTGATCCTTGAGAAGGGTGTGAGCACCGGCAACGAAGTGCCGGCAAAGACGGTCGGAAACACCATTCAACAGAACGCTGTCGGTCCGGGTACAAGCGGACAGAGGTAAACACATGAAGAAGAAAACAAGCCCAATCTGGATTCCAATTTCGATGGCCCTCCTGGTCGTTGGTCTTGTTGCCGTCATTCGTCCTATCAAGTCGAACGGAATCTTTGGCAAAAAATTCGACTTAAAGCCGCATATCGGCGCACAAATGCCGGTCGATGTGCAACTCACGGAGTCCGATGGAAAGTCTCACCAGTTCGGTGAGTATTTCCGCACTGGTCGGCCCGTGCTGTTCCTGCCTATTTTCTACAAGTGCAACGGTGTGTGCTTCACGGAAACGGATTCGCTGGTGAAGATGCTCATGAAGGAAACCGCTCTGAGCACCAAGCGATCGGTGGATTCCGTTATTCCCGGCCGAGACTTCGATCTCGTCGTCGTTAGCATCCACCCCAAGGAAACCGTGGACCTCGCTCGCGCCAAGAAGGCCGAGCTGATGTCTGCCTTCCGAGAAGCGTGGGAGAACCAGACTCCGGCCATGCAGGAGAAGCTGGACCAGTACGTCGAAAGCGGTATCCACTACACCGTGGGTAAGCCGGACGATGTGAAGAAGCTCACCGATGCGATGGGCTTCTACTACTCCTACGATGAGAGCAAAGATTGGGTGAACCACCCCGCCGCGGCCGCTTTCTTGGCGACCTCCGGCAAGATCGTCGCCTACAACACCGGCTCCGAGTTCCAAACAAAAACGGTGCGCAACAACGTGCATGAAGCCTTCAAGGGTTTGACCCAGCCACTGGGCGACGTCTTCCTTCTCGGTTGCTTCAAGCTCGCCTCGTCCAGCCCGCGAACCCGCACGATCGTCGAGGTCACGAACTACACCGCTTTGGCGACCGTGCTCGGCATCTCGCTCCTCGTCTGGCGCTTTAATAAGAAATTCCCTAGCAATACTCTCCCCGGCGATTCCAAGAAGGGATCTGGGGACAACCAGAAGCCATGAACCTAGCTAACTTCCCCTTTGCACCGCCCGCCGCGTCGAACTTCGCGTCCGAAATGGACACGCTGTTCTACTCGATCTTTGGGCTGTCAGTGTTCTTTGCGGTCGTCACCTTCTTCTTTGTGGTGTTCTACGCATTCCGCTACCGGGCGGGGTCCTCTGCTGATCGATCCAGCCCCGTTTACGAGAACATGAAGATGGAAGTGATCTGGATCGTCGTTCCGACGATTCTGGCCATCATCTTCTTTGGCTGGGGCGCAAAGGTGTACGCCGACGTTCGAATTCCACCGAAGGATGCGAAGGAAATCTACGTCGTCGGCAAGCAATGGATGTGGCACATCCAGCATCCGAACGGCGTGCGCGAGAACAACACGCTGCACGTGCCGATCGATACCGACATCAAGCTGACGATGATCTCGCAAGACGTCATCCACGCCTTCTACATTCCGGCGTTCCGGGTTCAGTTCATGGTTGTTCCCGGCCGCTATACACAGATGTGGTTCCGACCGACACAGATCGGCACCTACCATCTCTTCTGCAACATGTACTGCGGTGCCCAGCACTCCGAAATGGGTGGCTCGGTCATCGTCATGAGCAAGAAGGATTACGCCGAATGGTTGGCTAACAACGGTTCGATGCGACAAAATCTCACCCCGGCCCAGGCAGGCGAAAAGCTGTTCACCAAGATCGGCTGTGCCAACTGCCACGGTCCAGTCGACATGCCGCCGCGCGCTCCGTCGCTCGCCGGACTGTATGGTAAGACTCGCGAGATGACCAACGGTCAGAAGCTCCTCGCCGATGAAACCTACATCCGAGAAGCGATCCTTCGCCCGAGCGAAGCGGTCCTCAAGGGCTACGACAACACGATGCCCGCCTACGATAAGCAGATCAGCGAAGACGACATTATGTCCCTGATCGCTTTCATCAAGGCTGGCGCAATGCCGTCCCTTCCGGCGAGCAACCTCGCCGCCGGTAGCGCAGGCACCGAAGCTCAGGTGAAGGGCAAAGCAGGATTAAACGCGAACGCACTCGAGTACAACGCCGAGCGAGCGGACGCAACGCCGACGGAACGCGGAAGCAGTCACGCGGTCGGTGCTATGGCTGCAGAAAAGGTTGATCAGAAACGATGAGCACTACGGTAACTACCCCCATCGGTAATGTCGAACCGGCGCCAAAGCCGAGAACGAATTACCTAACGAATGGACACACGCTCCGCTCGTGGCTCCTGACGGAGGACCATAAGCGAATCGCCATTCTGTATCTCATCTCCGTTAGCTTCTTCTTCATGCTGGGTGGAAGCTTCGCCGGAATGATTCGCTGGGAGCTCACGTCCCCGGCCGGAAACATTCTCGAATCGGACGCCTATAATCGTGTCTTCACGGCTCACGGCGCCATCATGGTCTTCCTATTCCTGCTGGTTGCGGTACCGGCGGTGCTAGGCAACTTCTGTCTACCGCTGATGATCGGGGCCAAAGACCTCGCCTTCCCGCGTATCAACCTGCTCAGTTGGTACCTGTACACGGCGGCGGGCACCCTCGTTCTCATCTCGGTTATCTCAGGCGGCGTTGACGCGGGCTGGACCTTCTACACGCCGTACTCTAGTCTTTACTCAAACAGTAACGTCTCGCTCTGTTTGGTCGGTGTCTTCATAGGAGGTTTTAGCTCGATTACAACGGGCGTCAACTTCATTGCCACCGTCCATAGGATGCGTGCGCCAGGCATGACCTGGTTCCGCATGCCGCTGTTCGTGTGGGCGCACTACGCCACCGGCATCATCATGATGCTCGGTACGCCGGTCGTCGCCATCACGCTCCTCTGCGTCATCTTTGAGCGAACGTTCCAACTGCCGATCTTCAGCCCGGAGCTTGGTGGAGACCCCGTTCTCTTCCAACACATGTTCTGGTTCTATAGCCACCCGGCGGTCTACATCATGGTTCTGCCGTCCTTCGGCGTCATCTCCGAGGTCATCACCGCATTCTCAAGGAAACGGGTGTTCGGCTACCACTTCATCGCGTTCTCGTCCCTCGCCATCGCCTTCCTAGGCTTCTTGGTCTGGGGCCACCACATGTTCGTCTCCAGCCAGTCGATGTATCAAGGTGTGGCGTTCTCGCTGATCACCTTCCTTCTGGCGGTTCCGTCCGCGATCAAGGTCTTTAACTGGACGGCGACGATGTGGAAGGGCAACATCCACCTGAACTCGCCGATGATCTACGCCATCGGCTTCATGGGGCTGTTCCTCATCGGTGGTCTCACCGGCCTGTTCCTCGCCTGTATGGGTACGGACGTGCACCTCACCGCCACCTACTTCATCGTGGCGCACTTCCACTACGTCATGGTTGGTGGAACGGTCATGGGATTCCTCGCCGGCCTCCACTTCTGGTGGCCAAAGATGACGGGCAAGCTGTTCAACGACAACGTCGCCCGCTGGAACGCCATCGTGGTCTTCCTCGGCTTCAACCTCACGTTCTTCCCGCAGTTCATCCTCGGATGGCTGGGCATGCCACGACGCTACCACTACTACTACTTCGCACCGGAATATCAGCCATTCAACATCATGTCGACGCTGGGTGCGACGGTTCTGGGTGTCGGCTTCATCGTCCCCGTCTTCTACCTGATCACCTCGCTGTTCAAGGGTAAGCCGGCTGGCGATAACCCGTGGGGTGCCCACGGCCTGGAATGGCAGACCACCTCGCCTCCTCCGACGGAGAACTTCTACTACGATCCGATCGTCACCGACGATGTTTACGACTACGATCCGGTTGCCGAACACGAACAATTCTTGGAAAAACAACGACAGCTAGGAGCGCACGCTTAAAGAAATGTCATCGCACGCACACTCAGATAGTCCGGTCAAGTTTCAGTACCACGATATCGACCAACAGAACGATACGTACATCATCGGGATGTGGTCCTTCATGGTCACCGAGATCATGTTCTTCGGTGGACTGTTCCTGATCTATACGCTCTATCGATTGAACTACCAGGGCGACTGGTGGCTGGCGCACGAGCACCTGAGCTGGCAATGGGGTGGCGTCAATACGCTGAACCTGCTGCTCAGCTCGCTCTGCATGGCGCTTGCCGTGCGTGCCGCTCAGCGGAAGGATCGAACGACGGTCCTCATTCTTTTGGCAATCGTAGTCGGGTGTGGCGCGATCTTCATGGGTATCAAATATTGGGAGTACTCGACGAAGATTGCTGATCACCTGTACCCTGGACCGAGCTTTACGCAAGATCCTTCCATCGTTCATGGTGCAAATCTGAACCATGCTCAGTTGTTCTACGGACTCTACTTTGGTATGACCGGTCTGCATGGCGTTCACGTCGTGGTGGGAATGATCCTGATCTCGACACTGTGGCGCTTCTGGTACAAGAAGAAGAAGATCGTCACGGAAGACTTCATCCCCACCGAGTTGATTGGTCTCTATTGGCACTTCGTGGACATCGTGTGGATCTTCCTCTACCCGTTGTTCTATCTCATGCCCAAGCCCTACACTATCGGGGGAGGTCACTAACCATGGCGAAATCACCTTTGCACGCCGACGATCACGGCCATCACATCCACCCAGTGGGGATGTACATCAGAACGGGCTCCGCTTTGATGGTCCTCATGGGTCTAACCGTACTAGCGGCGAGAGTCGACTTTGGCGACATCGTCACCGGTGGCCACCATCAGTACGGCTACTACGTGAATAACCTCGTGGCGATCCTCATCGCCGCCATCAAGGCGTTCTTGGTCGTCATGTTCTTCATGCACATCAAGTGGTCTTCCAGCACGGCCAAGGTGTGGGCGCTGACCGGCTTCTTCTTCCTGCCGATCCTCTTCTCCGTCTTCGCGGACTACTTCACGCGAAGCCACGAAGTGGTCAACGGCTGGACCGGCTCGCAGATGGAAACGGCTCTGCCACGAGTCATCGGCGAAAACGACCAAGCCCCGCTTGATCCGAAGTCGTCCAATAACCAGAACCGCAATCCGCGCAGCTCGCTCTGGTAGACGAGTTCTGATAACGAAATCAAAAATCCCCTCGCAACCCGAGGGTTTTTTTTGGGCGACCAAGGTCCCTCTCCAATTTCTCGTTAAGCGAAAATTGGAGGGTCCGCAGTTGGAACTGCCACAAAGGCAGTTTCGGCGTGGAAGGGTGTCGTTCCGATTCCTAGGAACGACGGGAGGGGAAAATCCGCTTTTATGGCTACTCAACGGGGTTCGGCCCGCTGGGAACTGGGAGCGTCTCGCTCACATGAAACTGGGCAAAGCGCAGGATAGAGTTTGAGGATATCAACCCATTTTGGAGTGCTCAAGCCTGCTTGAGCTTTAGAACTGCGAAGCCTGGTTCGCTGACCTGGGAGGGCGGGCATCTTGCCCGCCAATATCCTAATCGGGTTGTGCGACTATGAACAAGCCTAATCGCCACGCTACGCCCATGAGTGGGGAGCGACGAAGAGAGACCGGGGGCACCGACAACTAACCCGCCTTCGGCTCAGGAATCAACCGCCGAAACTCCGACTCCGCCCACGCGACGATCTCTTCCGTCGTCGACTCCTTACTAAACTCCCGAACCTCGCCCCAGTTCGCCGACACCCACGCGAAGGCAGGACGCGGCACCAGCTTCCCGTACGGCAGAATCCGATTCGTATTCCGAAGGCCGCAACAGATCACCGGCACGCCCGCCATCCGAATAATCAGCGCCGCTCCCGGCTTGATCTCCTGCAAAAGGCCATCCTCGCTCAGTTGGCCCTCGGGGAAGATGCCCACCGCCGCACCGCCTTTCGCCAACTCGGCCGCAATGCGAAGCGACGCTCGATCCGGCTCGCCGCGCTTCACCGGAAACGCGCCCCACCACTTCATCATCGGCCCGACCACTTTCATGTCCCACAGCTCGCTCTTACTCATGAACTGAATGCCACGCGGACACGCCGCCTGCAGAACGACCGGATCACAGTCGGCCAAGTGGTTGCACAAGATGATCAGCCCACCCTTGCGCGGCACCCGATTCCAGCCGCGAAAGCGAAGCGGACCCAATAGGGTCAAAAGGGGAAACACGACCAGGTAGCGCAACAGCTCAATGGCCCAATGCCCGCGCGGAACCGGAAGATCAATCTCTTTGGCCATCGATCGCCGCCTTGAGCGCCTTGTAATAGGTCTCGTGCTCCAGGGTCAAAACTCTCGCCGCCAAGGTGTCCGCCGTGTCGTCTGGCAACACCGGGCATCTCGCCTGCATCACCGCCGCCCCCTCGTCGTACTCCTTGGTCACAAGGTGGACCGTACACCCCGACTCCGCTTCACCCGCCGCCAGCACCGCCTCATGAACGTGGTGCCCGTACATTCCCTTCCCGCCAAATTTGGGAAGGAGCGCCGGGTGGATGTTGAGGATTCGCCCCTTCCACCGCTCGACCACCGCCTCGGGTAGGAGGCGCATAAAGCCCGCCAAGCAAATCCAATCCGCTCCGTCCAGCGCCGCTTCCAGGTCGGCGGCAAACGTCTCGCCATAGGGAACCACCGCGGTCGTCAGGCCCGCGTCACGAGCCGCTTCCAACGCCGGAGACTCCGCCTTCGGCGCGATAACGTTCTGGACTTCGAGGTCGGGATCAGGCCCGATATGCCTCGCCAGAGCCAGCATATTGCTCCCCCTCCCCTTGGCGCCGACGATGATGCTGATTTGAGTCACGGATTTCTCTGGACAAGACTACCAGGAAGGGCCCGGATTCATGAAATTAAACCCGGCGCCGCGTCAAAATGAAGCTAATGTCCAACAAGCTTCGGGTTCTTATCTGGGATGAGAATCCCTCCCACCGCTCCTTCGAAATCTACCCCGACAGCCTCCGCGCCGCCATCGCCGCCGGGCTGACCGAGCTCGACAAGGCTGGAGAACTCGAAGTCAGGACCGCCCACTTGGACGAAGAAAACCAAGGCGTCACCCAAGCCGTCCTCGATGCCACCGACGTCCTCATCTGGTGGGGCCACGCCCGCCATGGCGAGGTCAAAGACGAGATCGCCGAGATGGTGAAGAAGCAGGCTCACGAGAAGGGCATGGGCTTCATTTGCCTGCATTCGGGCCACTACAGCAAGACCTTTAAGGCCGTCCTTGGCTGTACCGGCCACCTCAAGGGCGGCTGGCGAGAGTCCAACGACGTCGAAACCATCCAGGTCTGCGCCCCGTGGCACCCGATCTGCGACGGCGTCGAAAGCTTCGTCATCCCCGCCGAAGAGATGTACGGTTCGCCCTTCGATGTCCCGCCGCCCCTTACCAACATCTTCCAGTCGCACTTCTCCATCGGTAACGAAACCTTTCCGAGCGGCATGACCTGGACGGTCGGCGAAGGCATCGACCCGGCATTCACGTCCGGCCCCGGCAACGGCGCAAACCAGGGCTACGGCATCGGCCGCGTGTTCTACTTCCGCCCTGGCCACGAAACGTACCCGACATACCTCCAAGCCGAAGTCCGCAAGGTCATCTACAACGCCGTCCGCTGGGTCGGCAAGTTGTCGTAAACAGGACGCGGAAAGCAGAAAGCAGAGAGCAGAAAACAGTGACCCGTATGCTGGTCAAGTGTCAGCTTGGCCAGACAATCTACAAAAGACGATTTCGAGGACGGAAATTTCTGAATAGGCCAATAGCCATGCTACGCCCCAGCGGGGAGTCGGTGAAGTCCGAAGTATGAGGACTGAACCGGAGGGGAGTAGACGAACGAAGGCCGGACGGCCGATCTAACAAAACCAAAACATCGCGCCGAATCCAACCGTGGTAAGGTACAGGCATGTCTAAAGTCATTCTTCTCTCTCTGTTCGCCATCGCGCTGATCGGGTGCAAATCCGGCGGCGGTGATACCAACACGAATAATTCGACCGTTACCACTCCTCCCCCGACCACTAACAGCGCTTCGACCCAAACCGGAGCCGGGGGCGCAGGCGGAGTAGCGCCCATGACCTCCGGGGCGGCGGGTGGCATGACCCCGATGAGCGGCACCGATTCGGTCCAGGGCTCGAGCGGCGGCAGCGTCGCGATGGGCGCAAAGGGCTTCGCCAAGCGAAAGCTCTCCGAAGCAGGCACAAGCACCGTCGGCCAAATGCCCTCCGATGATTCCGGCCAGTAACCCGATCCGCTAAGATCGTTAGCCCAAAGGCCATTTTGAATCGAGAATTGGCGTCAATCGGCGCATAATTCTTTCATGCATTTTGCGACCAAGGCTTTGCGCGTGGGCCAAGACCCGGATCCGAAGTTTAGGGCTGTCGTACCCCCGATCTACCAGTCCTCCACCTTCGCCTGGGAAGACCTGGACCACATTCCGCCGATCGACTACTCGCGCTGTCAGAACCCCACGCGAGAAATGCTCGAGAAGGTCATCGCCGCCCTCGAGAACGGCTCGTGTTGTACCGTATTCAGCTCCGGAATGGCCGCTGTGGCCGCCACTTTCGCCTTGCTTCAGCAAGGCGATCATCTTTTAGTAGCCAGCGATATCTACGGCGGAACGTTCCGACTGGCGGAGAAGTATCTCCCGCGCCAGGGCGTCTCCTACTCCAGTTTCGACGCCCAAAACCCGGAATCCATCCGTGGCGTCATCCAGGCCACCACCAAGCTCCTCATCTTCGAAGGGCCGACCAACCCGACCATGCGCGTCCCCGACATCAAGAAGGTAGTCGACATTGCGCACGAGTACGGCCTGGTCGTGGTGTTCGACAACACCTTCGCCTCGCCCGCCCTCCAAAACCCGCTGGATCTCGGAGTGGACATCGTTCTCCACTCCACCACCAAGTACATCTCGGGACACTCAGATGTGGTCGGTGGAGCCACCATTACCAACAATCCAGAACTGGCCGATTTCATCTTCGAATGGAACAAGGCGTTCGGCTCCAACCCGTCGCCGTTCGATAACTGGCTCTCCCTTCGTGGCATTCGTTCGCTCTCCTGCCGCATGGAGCGGCACTGCAAGAACGCACTGGCCGTTGCCGAGTTTCTCGATGGTCATACCCGAGTTACCAAGGTCCATTACCCCGGCCTTCCGACTCACCCCGACCACGAGGTCGCCAAGCGACAAATGTCCGATTTCGGCGGCATGGTCTCGGTCGAGTTCGCCACCGTAGAAGAAGCCCGCTGGGTCGCCGAGCACGTCAAAGTCTTCCTCTTGGCCGAATCGCTCGGCGGCGTTGAGAGCCTGGTGGCCTATCCGCCCCTGATGTCCCACGCCACGATGACCGAAGAACAGCGTCTGGAGCGCGGAATTCCGCCCACCATGCTACGGCTCAGTATCGGTATCGAAGACGCCCGCGACCTCATCGAGGACCTTAAGCAGGCCATCGCCACCGCGCCACAGAAGGTCGGCGCTCAGGCATAAAAAAAAGGCTCCGCGGTAGAGCGCGGAGCCGAGATTCGAACTATCGCCGTCGTCCGGCCTGATCCGTGCCACCGCCGCCCTTTGCGGCGTCGGCTGGGTTCGGGGCGGATGGCCCGCCCATGTGGGCGCGCATCTGAGCCTTCTGCTCTTCGGGAATGTTCAGGTTGTCGATCACCTTCTGCCGATTCGTGTCGGCTTGCTTAATCTCATCCTGAGTGGGTTGTCGGTTATCGCCGCCGCTGCAGCCCGCCATCGTCAGAGCGAGGAGGCTGAGGGCGATCAGTCCGCCGAGTAGTTTTCGTGCTTCGATCATAAGGTGAAATCCGGTAAGGGTTGGGAGCCCGGAGGGCGGGCTCCCAAAGGGTTTAGAACGGTTCCTGTGGGTAGTACCATCCGTAGGTCCAGCTGGCCGACGTGATGCCGCCGCGCTGAACGTAGATGTTCTTGAACCACTTCAGGCCGCCCTGCGGAATCGCTTTCGCGTGGCCGTCCGAGAATCCGAACACGCCGACGTTGCCGTAGCGATAGCGCGGGTGTGCAGCGCACTCCCAAGCGCCCGATGTGGACGAGTTACAGTCCGTGTTGTACACCGGCGAGTAAACCGGCGATGACGGTTGCCACGAGGTATCGCCGTCTCGGTAGACCGTGCTGGCGTTGCCCGGGGTGGTCGCGATGGAGTCGATGTACTGGAATTGCCAATCCACGAACCACGGATAGTTCCACTTGTCCGAAGGATTATTGAGGCCCTTCGCTGCGATCAGAATCTTGTCCGCCGGGGCGTCCATTTCGGTCTGCGACATGGAGTTGATGACCTGGCCGTTGCCGTTGAACCACGGCTGACCTCCGTCGTAGTCGTCGGCGCAGATCAGTCGGTTGACGCCGAAGTAGTAGCCGTCCGTGTTGGGGTCGGATACGTTCACGGCTGGACCGGCGATATCCTTAAAGATGCCGTCCTTACCGGTACAGACCTTTTGGTTCTGCGAGTTGGTGGCATTGTCGCCGTTTTTGACGTACGGGAAAACCGAAGTCGTCCAGGTGATGTGGGGGTAGTTGATATCCCCGTCGCCGTATTCGGCCATCGGGAAAACGTCGTCGGAATCGCCGCAATACATGATCAGGCCGAGGTCGGACTGCTTCATATTGCTGAGGGTGGAAGCCTTCTTGGCCGCAAGCTTGGCTTGGGCGAAGACAGGGAACAGGATAGCCGCGAGGATCGCGATGATGGCGATGACGACGAGTAGTTCGATAAGTGTGAATGCTCGTTGTTTCATGGTTGGTGCTCTGCTTTGAGTGGTTTTGCGGTTGAGTCCCGCACGTCGAAGGTGCAGGGGAAGATAAGCGATTGGCTTTGGGGACGATTGCCCCGGATCATGGCGAGAAGGGTCTCGCCTGCGCACTTGGCCATATCGTAGATCGGCTGTCGGACACAGGTGAGACGGGGGGAAGTCGTTTCGCAGTATTGCGTGCTATCGAATCCGATGACGCTGAGTTGGTTGGGGACCGAGACACCGATCTCGGCGGCGCGCTGTAGGAGCGAGCCTGCGAATCGCTCGGTCCAACAGATGATGGCGGTCTCTTCCGGCTGACCGGCCCACCAATCCTTGAAGTTGTAGCCGTGCCAGTCCCATTCCAGGACCGTGCCGCCGTACTCGCCGTTGGTTCGCTTCGCCATCGCTTTGGTAAAGCCCTCCAACCGCGCCATGCAGTCCGGTGTGGCCCGCTCTTCGCCCTCATGGGCGAACAGGATTTTGCGGTGACCCATCTCCCACAGGTGCTCAACGGCCAGGTCCATGCCGCCGTCGTTATCGCAGGAGATGAAGATCGCCTCCGATGGCGTGTCGGGGGCCAACGCGTTCATCGCGACGATCGGGATTGGACTCTCGTGGATGATGCGAATCGCTTCTTCGTCGCGCGTCAGTTTGCACCACACGATGCCCTCGAGCTGTCCGTCGCCTAGCGAGTCCATCACATTGTCGTGGTCGAGTTTGGGCAGAATCGTGAGGCGATACTCGTTGTTGAACAGTGCCGAAGCGACGCCGTCGAAGAGGTGAACGTAGTACAGCGGCCCGCCGGAAATGTTGGTCAAATGCTCGAACAAGAGACCGACCGTATGGGTTCGCCCTGTCAGTAGACTCCTCGCGAGGGCGTTCGGCTTGTAGTTCAATTTCTCCGCGATCTCGCGAATGGCCGCCGCCTTCTGCGGGCTCACACGGACGCCGTTGCCTTTGCCATGAAGGACCTTCGAGACCGCCGTTCGCGACACTCCGGCCGCCTGAGCTACTTCGCGAATCGTCGCTGGCATCGCGCCGCGCCTCCTTCGGAAAAACGAAGGTTGAGGCATGAATGGGTATGGGTTAGGGTGTAGACATGCTTCATCGCAATCCTCTCGACCTCGTAGTCATTGTTGATTGACGGGTCAATCGATTGACCCGTCAATCACTATACATCAAATGTCTCTTTTTGCAAACTGTTTTTGAGAAAACTGGTACTCAGACACAAAATGGCCCGCCTGCAACGGCCAATCGCAGGCGGGCCAGGTTCAAAGGGGGGCTAGCCGCCGCAACAGGTGCAACAGCCGCAGCCACAGTTTCCGCAGTTACAATTTTCGCAACAAGGGGTCATGCTTTTCCTCCCGAGCGCAGCAGATTTCGTGGCTAGAAAAGTATTCGGCGAGCTTTGCTTGGGCGTCGCGATTCACCGAGCAAAACACATTTTTGCCGCGCTTCTCCATCTGAATCAGGCCCGCGTTCCGCAGTTCCTTCAGGTGGAAGCTCAGGGAGGAAGGAATCCGGTCCATCCCCAAAACCCCGCAGCACACTTCGCCGACGGTGGGACCCGCCGGACCAAGAACGTCTTCTCGGTCCTCGATTCCGATTCCACAGCAGCTCTCGCGCAGGAAGCTGTAGATTCGAAAGCGAGTCGGGTCGGCCAACGCCTTCATCATCGGCACGATCGAGTCTGCACTCATGAGCCTATTCTACACCAATAGTTCTATGGTTATAGAATTATTGAATTAATTCCTTTTTGGGAGTGCGCGAACCTGTTCGCGCTTTGGGTAGCGAAGCCTGATTCGCTACAGGAAAACGTGGGAAAGCACCGTGCTTTCTTTGAGCATGGCGACACTGAAGATAGTTCCGCAATTACTCCGGCTTTACATGATTTGGCAACGGAACACCCATCGCCCGCAGCCAACCCGCCGCCATCAGTCCGTCGCCCGCCTCATTGAAATGGACGCCGTCGGTCGTAAGGAGCAATGCTCCCGGACCCGCGACCGCCTGAAATCCGGACAGCACGCGGTGGAATACGGCAAACATGTCGACGAATCCGACGCCAATCTCCGCCGTCACGCGCCGCTGAACCTCGACATACTCGGCCAAACACCGATTTTCGTCGCATGTCAGATCCTCATAGATTCCCGTTGGCGACAAGAACAAGACCCGAATGCCCGCCCCAAGCGCCATTTCGATCATGGCCCGAATCGCTTGTTCATGTGTCTGAATGTCTACGCCGCACCCACTATCGCCTGTTGGCACGCGCTGCGTCCATTCTGCATCGCGGAAGTTGTGCCAAACGTCGTTCAGCCCAGTGTTGATCGTCACCAAATCAGGCTTTCGATCCAGCACATCGGTCTGAAACCGATCCCGCATCTGCGTCGATTTATTCCCGCCGATCCCGGCGTTGATGAGTTCGATTGACCGACCCGACTCCTTCAAAACCCGGTCAATCTTGGTGATGAAGCCGCCCGCCTCGGTGATGCTCGCCCCGAGGAAGACGATCCTACCGACGCCGTCCAGCGGCATCATGGCTTGATGTGGTTGGGGATCGGAACTCCCATCGCCCGCAGGACGCTATTGGCCATCAACGCGTTGCCCTGGTCGTTCATGTGCACGCCGTCCACCGTTAGCAACAGTTGCGACGGACCGGCCTCCTTTTGGTAGGCGGAAAGCACCACCTTAAACTCCTTGTTCAATTCCACAAACGCCACGTGATTCTCCTTTGCCAGCTTTCGCTGGGCGTCCACATACCCGTTCAGCCGCTTGTTCTCGTCGCAGTTGATATCTTCATAAATGACCGTCGGCGATAGAATCATGACCTTGATCCCGGCGTCTTTCGCCTCTGTCACCATCGCCTGAAGCTCCTTCAAGTGGAGGTCCAGCTTCACACCGCGTCCGCTGTCGCCGGTCGGCACCCGGTGCGTCCACGCCGGGTCGCGGAAGTCGTGCCATACGTCGTTCACGCCCACACTGATCGTGACCAAATCGGGATGCTGGTCGATCACGTCCTTCTTGAACCGTGCATGCATGTCCGGTGCCTTTTGCCCGCCGATGCCCACGCCGATCAGCTCGAATGGGTGGTTCGGATAGGCGGTCTTGAGCGTCTGGCCGATGACCGTAATGTATCCCTTGGGCGAAGTTCCCGCCGCCGTGATGCTGTCGCCCATGAACACGATTTTGTGAACATTGGCGAGGTAGGGAGGTAGATTCTGCAAGGCGGTCGAGACTGCAAGGAGCGGGATCAAGGGCAACATGTTTCGATCTTACCGGCTCCCAGCCGCCAAGAGGTAGCATAGCTAAAGGAAGCTCCGATCCGATGCCGGCTTGAGCTCCAAGGCCCCCAACGATGATGGTCCTCCTGCCTTTGCTGTCTCTGGCCACTCTGTCCGCCAAAGCCGACTTCGATACCAAAGCGATCGACCAGAAGGTCTCCGCTCTCCTCCGCCAAATGACTCTCCGAGAGAAGATCGGGCAGTTGGTCCAGTTCTCCAATGGTCAAGCGACCGGCCCCGACAACGTCCACGTCGACCAAAAGCAGTTGATCGCCCAGGGCGGCATGGGCTCCATCCTTAACGCCATCGGCGCAAAGAACACCAATAGTCTCCAGCAGATCGCGGTCGAAAAGTCTCGCCTCAAAGTACCGCTTTTGTTTGGATTGGACGTCATCCACGGCTACAAGACCATCTTCCCGGTACCGCTTGGGATGTCAGCGTCTTGGGACACCGACCTCGTTCAGCGATCCGCTCGCGTTGCCGCTGTCGAAGCTACGTCCGAGGGCATCCGCTGGACCTTTTCACCCATGGTCGATATCGCCCGCGACTGCCGATGGGGCCGCATCATGGAAGGCGCTGGAGAGGACCCGCATCTAGGCTCCGACATCGCCGCCGCCTACATCCGCGGATACCAGGGCAAAAGCCTTTCCGACCCGACCTCGATGGTGGCCTGCGCCAAACACTATGTGGCGTACGGCGGGGTCGAAGCTGGGCGTGAGTACAATGCCGTGGACATCTCCGAGCGAGTCCTTCGCGACGTGTATCTACCGCCGTTTCAATCCGCTGTCGATGCTGGTTCAGGCACGCTGATGAGCGCTTTCAATACGATTCAGGGCGTCCCCGCGTCAGCCGACCACCACACCCTCACCGACATTCTGCGCGGCGAATGGAAGTTCAAAGGCTTTGTGGTTAGTGACTGGGGCTCGGTCGGCGAACTCATCGAGCACGGCATCGCTCTCGACAACGCCGAGGCCGCCTACAAGGGCCTTACCGCTGGAGTGGACATGGATATGTCGTCCAACGCCTACGCCTCAGAACTGGAAAAACTGGTCAAAAATGGGAAGCTCAAAGCCAGCGTCATCGACCAAGCTGCCACCCGAATCCTGCGAATCAAATTCGCCCTCGGTCTTATGGATCATCCGCTTACCGACGAGGGTCGCGCCGCCAAAACGCTCCTGGCTCCTGAGCACCTGGTCGTCGCCCGTGAAGCCGCTGAGAAATCCTTCGTTCTCCTGAAGAATCAGTCGGTCTTGCCGCTCCAGTCGGGCCAAAAGGTCGCACTTATCGGCCCTCTCGCCGACAGCCAAAGCGACATGCTGGGCGAATGGGCCTGCCAGGGCAAACCGGAGGACGTCGTCACCCTCCGAACCTCGATGGCCGAGCGCCTCGGCGACGACCTGTTCTATGCCAAGGGGGCCGACATCCAGTCTCAATCCGAAGACGGCTTCACCGCCGCCATCGCCGCCGCCCGCAAGGCCGATGTCGTGGTCATGGCCCTCGGCGAAAGCCGCTTCATGTCTGGCGAATCTTTCTCACGCACGAAGATCGACCTGCCCGGCAACCAGCAAGACCTCCTGAGGATCATCCTCGCGACCGGCAAGCCGGTCGTGCTCGTCGTCTTTAGTGGTCGCCCGCTGGCGCTCCCGTGGGAGGCCGAGCATGTTAACGCCATGCTCGAAGCCTGGTTCCCTGGAGTCCAGGCTGGTCCCGCCCTCACTCGAACGCTGTTCGGCGACGTCGCCCCCTATGGTCGCTTGACCGCCTCCTTCCCCCGCTCGGTCGGCCAACTTCCGCTCTACTACAACGCCCTCACCACTGGCCGCCCAGGTAAAACCGACGCCCCCAACCAACGCTTCCTCTCCACCTACCTCGATGAGCGAACCTCCCCTCTCTTCCCCTTCGGCTACGGCCTCACGTACACAAAATTCACCTACTCGGAACCCACGATTCTAACCAAAACCGCAAAGGCATCCGCTCTGAATAAAGGCCAAGCTACGATCGAAGTCGAGGCGACGGTAACGAACGCAGGTGACCGCGCCGGAAGCGATGTCGCACAGGTATATATTCAGGAGCGCGGGACCAGCGTCGCGCGCCCCATCCGCGAATTGAAAGGCTACCAGCGTGTCCAACTCGCCCCCGGCGAATCGAAGAAGGTCAAGTTCACGCTGACCGGCAAGGACCTAGCCTTCTGGAACCTGGACATGAAGCATGTCGCCGAGCCGTGCGAACTGCGAGTCTGGGTCTCGCCCAACTCCCGCGCCGGAGCACCCGCGACAATGCGAATCGAACCTTAGAAAATAAGTCTCCCTCGCTGGCCGAGGGAGCGGTGAACGAAGTGAACCGGAGGGAGTGGCTAAGCTAACGGCTTCGCCATGATCACGCTTCGATAGTTCGTCGAAGTCCAATCCGCCTCGTCGACAATCTCAAAGCCCCATCGCCGGTACATTGCAATCAGGTCCAGAGCCGGCTCAGCCGTGTCCAAGGCCAAATACGACTTTCCGAGCAAGCGCGCATGGTTCTCGACCATCTGGTACAGCATCCGTCCGATACCGTGCCCCTGAAACTCTGGCTCCACCGCAAACTGCCCAAAATACGCCACATCGTCGCGCTGGTAATACGAGTGGTACGCGTTCGGCCGTCCCGGATAAAGCGAAATGCACCCCACGATCCGCCCATCGATGACCGCGAGAAAAGATGTACCCCCGATCAGCCGGTCCTGTGTGTGCCGCGGAGATTGGTGGCTGGCATTATAGTGCAGACCTTGATCGGCCAGTCTTCCGTAGGCTCGATGAAGCATCGCCGTGATGTCTTCGACAGAATCGCTAGGCGTCCAACGGCGAACTTCGGCGACAATCATGGATACCATCTATTATGGAGGAAATATTTACCTGCTTCAGTTTAACGATTAGAAGTTTTTTGCTAGTCGCGTCACATTTAACGCTAAATCGGGTATTAATTGTGCATATGCCCACCTTCAATACCACCCTTGCCGGAACCGCCGATGGTCCAACCGGGATCGTCGTCCCGCCGGAAATCATCGACGCTTTGGGGCAGGGCAAGAAGCCGGCCGTGGCGCTGACCGTCAACGGTTACGCCTACCGAACCACCGTCGGCGTCATGGGTGGCACCTTCATGATTCCCTTCAGCTCGGAGCATCGCGCCAAGTCCGGCCTCAAGGCGGGCGACGCCATCGAGGTCGTGATCGAGTTCGACGATAAGCCGCGCGAGGTGGAAGTTCCCGACAGTCTCGCCGACGCCCTCGCCGCCAACGGCCTGCGCGAAAAGTTCGACAAACTCGCCCCCTCAAAGCGCAAGGAATTTGTGCGTCAGGTCAACGACGCCAAAGCCGAGGACACTCGCCAGCGCCGCATCGACAAGATCGTCGCCGATCTCCAGGGCTAAGACTTTCGCACGAACCGCTCGTCGTACGCCTCCAACGGCAGGTAAGCGATCGGCTCGGTCTGGTCGAGCGAAGTTAGCCGTTCGCCGTACTCGCGGAAGTACGCCTCACGTGCCTCATCGCCCACCCGCGACGGTCCCCACGCCACGAACGGCGGCAATACATCGAATCCCACAAAGTACAAGATTCCGTGGTGGATGGGATAGAGAATCTGCTCGATAGAACCATTCAGGCCGTTCTCGGAGAACATCGGCTCGTGCCCGCCAGTGGTGAGCGAGAGCATCGCTCGCTTGCCGCGAAACACGCCGCGGCTGTACCATTTGCCCCCGCCGTACGCGTGCCCACAGGCGAAAACGCGGTCCACCCAGCCCTTCAGAATCGCAGGCAAGGAGAACCACCAAAGCGGAAACTGGAAGATTAAAACGTCGCACCATTCCAGCTTGTCCCACTCCTGGCGGATGTCGTCAGCAAAGCCGTCGTTGCGGCTGGCAAATATCTCCTCATCCTGCAGGTCAAGCCGGTCGCCATTCACCACCGTCCTGAAGTTTTCGCGACCTGAGACTGGATTCCATCCCATTGCGTACAAGTCCGAGACTTGAACGTCATGGCCGGCAGCCGACAAAACCTCAACGGCGTGGCGGGTCAGGGCCGAGTTGAAGCTGGTGGCCTCGGGGTGAGCATGAACGATCAGCACTTTCATGAGAGATATGCTTCTTCTCTACGTCCACTTTGGTGAACATATCTGCGTACCGCTCCTGGACCACCGGTAGACTGGCGCAACGATGATTGCATGGATCGGCCTGCTGGCGATCGCCTCCCCAGACCTGCCCCTGTTCCAGGCTAAAACCTATGCGGGCTGGGAGGTCACCGGCACCGCATTCCGGCTCGGCCCCGTCATCGATCCCGCCCTCAAACGCAGGCTGGAGATCCAGAATTCCGGCGAGGATTCCGTCATCAGTAGTGAGATTGAAGATGACGGCCCCATCGGCACCCTTACTTCCCCCGAGTTCGTCATCCAGCGCCGAAGTGTCTCGTTCCGCATCGGCGGCGGAGACTATGCCGGACAAACATGCGTTGACCTCTTGGTCGGTGGCAAAGTCGTCCGCTCCGCGACTGGACACCGAAGCGACTACCTCATGACCACGGTCTGGGACGTCTCCAAACTCAAAGGCAAGAAGGCCCAAATTCGCATCGTCGATCTCCATCGCGGAGACTGGGGCCACGTCAATGTCTCCCATATCGTCCAAACCGACCGACCCGAAAAGCCAATGGCCACCACGCCGCTCTACCACGAAACCCTGCGCCCGCAGTTCCACTTCACCGCCCGCTACTGGAACGACTTTCGCCTGAATCCGGTCGAGCACCAAGAAGGCTGGATCAACGACCTCAACGGCCTCATCTACTACGACGGCGAATACCATATGTTCGCTCAGCGCTGGGCTACGTGCTGGCTCCATGCCGTCAGCAAGGACCTCGTCCATTGGACCGAACTTCAGCCCGCTTTCTGGGAGGAGAGCCTGGGAAGCGGCGTGCAGTCCGGCACCATCGTCGTCGACTATCACAACACTTCCGGCCTATCGCCTGACCCAAAGACCCCACCGATGGTGGCCTTCTGGTCCCGCTTCGATAACCGTAGCCAATGCCTTTGCTACAGTCTCGACCACGGCCGCACATGGACCCGCTACGCCAAGAACCCGTTCATGGAGCGGCCCGAGCGCGACCCCAAGGTGTTTTGGTATGAACCCGGCAAGCATTGGGTCATGATCATGTACGGGGAGGGAGCATATCATGTCCTCACTTCGCCCAATCTGCTGGATTGGACCGACGCCCACCATCCCATTCCCGACAGCTTCGAATGCCCCGATTTCTTCGAGCTTCCCATTGACGGCGACGCCAGTCGAAAGAAATGGGTGCTGATCCAGGGGAGCGGCAAATATTCGGTCGGCACGTTCGACGGCTTCCAATTCAAGGAAGAAACGCCCCGCCTCGCCTGCGACATTGGCCCGAACTTCTACGCCACCCAGTCGTGGGCCAACACCGAAACCGGCGACGGACGCCGCATCCAAGCCGCTTGGATGCGCGGGTCCAAGTTCCCCAACATGCCCTTCAGCCAGCAGGTATCCTTCCCATGCCAATTGACCCTGCATTCCACCACCGACGGTCTACGCGTCCATCGCGAGCCGATCGCTGAAATTGCCAAACTCCACGATGGCCACCACGATTGGAAGAACGTCGACCTGCAATCCGGTAAGAGCCTATCTCTGACGAAGGACGGCGAACTCTTCCACCTCGTCGCCCAGGTCGAAATCGCCGACGGGGCCAAGCTGAACTTGAATATCCGTGGCAACAAGGTGACGTTGACCAAGAACGAGCTGGAGTCCGGCGACGCCAAAGGCACAACCACCAGCGCCGTCCATAGAGTCGAAATCCTGATCGATCGCGGCTCGATCGAAACGTTCGTCAACCACGGTGAACTCTCCTCGACCCGATTCGCTCTGCCCGAAGGCGAGGGCATCGACCTCTCCGCCGAAGGTGGCGATGTGAAAATCCTGTCGCTGACGCTCTACCACCTTAAATCCATCTGGCCCAAGAGCCCTCTATAATAAATCGGGAGTGAATGAGTGCTGGTGTGCTCCGCGGTCTTCAAAACCTTTATTGTTGAACCTAAAACGGCTAAAGGTTGGGAATTCAGACGGGAAAATGTAGTACAATGTCTACATATGCAACGCAGTTTGTCACGGTCAGAAGCCAGGCGACTCGAGTCAGAAAAGTACATCCGCCTTGGCAAAGACGGAAAGTTTCATGTTGAGATAGACAAGAAGACACCTGGTGGTGAAGACTTCCGCAAGGCATCCAAGTATGTGACGTTGGACAAAGCTGTTGCGGCCCGAGACGAGTGGTTAAAGTTGTGGGCTGACGATCAATCGGCCAAAGTCGTAACCCTCGACCAGTGGGCCGAAGAATGTTTTGAGGAAATCATGCCCATTCCGCACACGCGCAAGAAGGCGCTGAAGCCAAATACCATCAACGGATATCGCTTGCTGTACAACATGCACGTTAGCCCGGTTATCGGCAGGATGGAGCTACGCAAGGTGAAGACCTCTCACATGATTGAAATCATCCATCATCGGATGACTTGCCGGGATAGTGACACGCAGGCGAATGTCAGAACGGTGGTCTCAAAGCTCTATACCCTTGCCCAAGCCTTTGAAAAGGTTCCCTTGGGCTACAACCCGGTAAAGCTGGTGACGGTGCCGCGAACAGGTATCAAGCACGACGAGGAAGGATTTGAAATCCGGTCTGTTCGAAATCTGACGGAGTCCGAACAGGAACAGCTCTTGTCTGCCAGTGCCTTACATGCGTGGCGCTTTTCTCCCTCGGATGAGATATTCACCGGTGAGGATGGTCGTCCCTGGCTGTATTTGGCAAATCTCATGGGGCTTCGAATGGGATTGCGCAGGGGCGAGATTTTGGGCTTCAACCTGCGCCACGTCGATTGGAACCGCCGCCTGTACGATGTTCGGTGGCAGGTGAACAGGATCTACAAGCCCGACAAAGGCGACTTCGTGCAAGCTTCAGACTCCTTGAAGAAGGAGGGTAGCTACCGGAAGATGCCAATCCCGCCGAGCGTATTTGATGAATTGGTGAGGATCAGGGAACGCAAACCAGATACGGTTTTTGTTTTTGATTGTCCAGACGGCAAGCACCGCAACCCGGAGGATTTGAATTCGGCATTCAAGATTGCGGCCCGGGAAGCGGGTCTCTTGGATTGCCGAGATGATCGAGGCGGACCGCTGAAGAATCCCACACCGCACGACATGCGTCACACTTTCGGTTATATGCATGCAAACGTGTACCACACGCCCCACACTGCCCTTCAGAAACTCATGGGCCACAAGAATATCCAAACTACGCTCAGTTATTACGCTGTCGCCAGCGTTGACGACGTGATTGCGGCCATGGCGCGCGTGGCATAGTAGGAATGAGACTATTAAGATTAAGTTAAGACGCGATCATAAACGTGTCATTGCCCGGATATCAGCCATATTTATTAATACAGTTGAATACCAGTTGAGGGCCTGGCATTTAGTGCTTGGCTCTTTTTGTTTGGTGCTCGGCTGAAAATAGAAGAACTATGGCAAAAGCTATAATAATCCAAGCAGCACGCGCAGGAAGCGTAGGTATCGTCACCGCCGGAACTGGGGCATCCGTTCCGGCTATCGTCATTGTCGGGGGCGCGGCCCTCGCTATTTATGGTCTATATAACCTTTGTAGAAATTTAACCCGTCAAAATTAGGCAAAATGATAGTGCTAGAAGGACATCAGTTTCCCATTGCGCTATTTGATATGAAATTACACTGACCAAATAGACTTGGTTCCTGTCTTTGAAGAAGGAACCAAGTTCTTGCTCCTTTGATTTGTGAGTCCTAATGCCGTCGTTTCCTTCGAACCGGGCTTCTCATCGTGCCCGACATTTCAATCATCGCCATGTAGCGTTCAAGCTCTTTGCGCTTGATAAGCGTTCGCTTACCATGCTTGAAATGTCCAATCTCGACCGGACCGCCACGCTGCCCCAGCAACGTCTTCACATGCGAGACTGAGGATCGCAAAAGCATCGCGACCTCAGCGATGGTCAGCCATTCGAACCTGCTAGGGAGGAACGCTATGCTCTTCTTCCAGTGCTTCCACTTCTGGGCTCTGGCATTGCGTCGAATGCGCAGAAAGCGAATGCGTAAGAGTCGTTGATTTGTTCTGTTTGTCGGGATCGGGGTTGTTATCGGCCCGATCGCTGTTTGTCAGTCAATGTTGCATGAGCAAGGCACCATGCCTTTTTAAGTTGTAGCCTTGGCTACAACTCGCATTATACACCGATTATCATAGGTTTGAAATTTCTTTGAACTCGTATATTGGAAGACACTTACAATAACATCATGGTCACCAATCAAATGAAGAGCGCCATTCCAGAGTTTCAGATCGGCGGTGTTATTGACGACGAACGGGTGTATGGTCGTGACCCAAGCAATCCATACTACGACCTTCTGTATTGGACGGCCAAAGAGTTCCAGCCGAGGCTCATCGTAGAACTTGGAACCTGCACGGGCGGAAGCACCTCGCATCTGGCTGCCGGAACCAAGGGCAAGGTGGTCTCCATCGATATCGACCAGCGGGACGAAACGCGGCGCAAGCTTGAAGCCTTCGATAACATCGAGCTCATCGAGGGCGACACGAGGGATGCCGTTCTTGCTTCGGAAATCTCAAATCGCGGCCCAATCGATCTACTCTTCATCGATACCGACCACACGGCAGAGCAGGTAAGAGAGGAGATGGCGCTCTATGGCCCGCTCGTTCGCAACGGTGGTCTCATTCTTTTCGACGACATCCGCATGCACCCTTGCATGTCGAAATGGTGGGACGAACTGAGCGAAGATAAGCTCGAAATGCCCGAACTCCACTGGACGAGCTTCGGCGTGGTGTTTCGGTGAAGTTCCCCGAGTGCTTCGAAAAAGCTCACTACCAAACATCCTTTTGCGGCGTCGAAGCTTCCCAAGCGTGGAACGATCTGGCGCTTTGGGAGGAATTCCTAAATCGAACCCAACCGAAATCAGTGGTCGAGTTAGGAACTTTCAAGGGCGGAATGGCCATGTACCTGACCCTCCGGGGTCTCGTCCGAGACTTTCAGTTCGTCACCATCGACTCAGCGAACCATGGTGCACCAACCCGGAAGCTTGCGGAACTCGGCGCGGAAGTGCTGCAGATGGACCTCTTCTCAGCGAGTGGCGAAGAGCAGATGAAGGAGCTTCTCAGCAGCTTGCCGAAGCCTTGCATTCTTTTCTGCGACAACGGCAACAAACCGGAGGAGTGGAAACGCTATGTTCCTATGCTGACGGCAGGCGACTACGCCGCCGTCCACAACTGGGGAACGGAGTTCCGCGAAGAGAATCTCGTCCCGCCAGCAAGGCCCTATATACAGAGCGAATGTGAAGCCGTAGAAAGCATGACCAGGTTCTTTGAAGTTTTCTAATTAAGCTTTTGGTTAGTCTTAGATAAAACGACGGCTAAAACGTACTCCACTTGGCATATCCTATTATTTTTGGTGGTGGAGATAGTTGAAGAAATCTAAGCGCTGCGTCGTTCTCTGTGCCCATGACGACTATTGGTTCGTTCGCCGGAGCATCGAGGCGGCAAAGCCTTTCGGTCCGGTTCTGGCCTTCGTTTCGCGCAAAGCCTGGAGCGGAGAGCCCGGCTGCTTTGAAAGGGTTGTGGAAGAAGCCGAAGCCGCCGGAGCGGAAGTCATCCTGGGAGATTGGGATAACGAGACGGAGCATCGCCGCACGGCGCTTGCCGCCGCACTTGAGCGAGGCTACGCATACGCGCTCATACCGGACGGCGACGAGGTCGTCGAACCAATGCTTCTGGACAGCCTCATCAAGATCGCGGATGCCGGTCTTGCCGAGCGGGTCCACGCTCACATGGACACCTACTGGAAGTCGGCGCGCTACGTCATCCGTCCTCGTGAGCAACTAACACCCGCCATCGTCCTTAAACTGGACGCCGTCCAGCACGTCTACATCCGTGACTTTCAGGGTGGACGCGCCATCGTCCTTGGACCTGAACACGGCGTCATCCACCATCTCAGCTACGCCGGTCCCGACGAGCGGATTCTCAGGAAGATCACGACATGGAGCCACAAGCATGAACTCGTCCGGGATTGGTATCGAAACGTTTGGCACGGCTGGGACAGCGACAAGCTCCTGAACAATCTGCACCCAACCCATCCCCAGGCGTACGGCTTTACCGAGCGTGTCGAGATTCCCGAAATCCTTCAAGGCGTTTGGGACGAGCGTCCGGTCGCAGAGCCAAATCCAGAGAGACCCGAAAACTGGCCGAAGCTTTCCATCGTCATTCCCTTGCACGGCGGTGAGGACGACATCCGCCTCTGCCTGCAGAGCCTAGAAAAGTGCGCGGACCTCATTCATGAGACCATCGTCGTCGATGATCTCTCTCCCGATAACGCCGCAAGCGTAGCTGAGGAGTTCAACGTCATCCTCGTCAAGAACGAAACCAATCTCGGTTTTGGCCTCACCTGCAATAAAGGAGTGGAGGCTTCCACCGGAGACGTCATCCTCTTTCTCAACTCGGATACCGTCGTTCCGAGAACCGGCCTTGTGAAGCTCACCCTCGGCCTGATGGAAAGCGGCTCCATCGGAGCCGCGGGACCGATGTCGAACAACGTCGGCTACCACCAGCGCATCGCCCCGACCTACACCACCCTCGGCACTCTGGATCTGTTCGCGGCAGACCTGGCGCAGTCTGGAGCCGGGAGCCGCGATGTGGAAATCCTCGTCGGCTTCGCGCTTGCAGTGCGAAAGTCCGTGCTCAATGAAGTCGGACTCTTCGACGATCGGTTTGGAGCCGGCCTCTTTGAAGACACCGACCTCTGCTACCGCATGCTCAGAGCCGGTTATCGCCTACGCATGGTCGGAACCGCCTACGTCCACCACTGGGGCTCCAGAACCCTCACCAGAGTCATTCCCGACATCTCGAAACTGCTGGAAGGAAACGGCAAACTCTACCGCGATAAATGGAAGCTGGACATCGAAACCGGCTTCGCCTCATATCTTCCCGGTTTTGCCCTTAATCCCGAAGTCGTGCGTTTCAATGAGGACAGAAGGCCAGACAGGGTCCGAAAGAATCTTGAGAAGCTTAAGAGTGAAGCAAAGATTTCGCTTTGCATGATCGTGAAGAACGAAGAGCGCGTTCTTGCCCAGTGCCTTGAGAGCGCCATGCCCTATTTCTTCGAGGTCATCGTCGTGGACACCGGCTCGACAGATAGGACCAAGGAGATAGCCAGAGAGTTCGGGGTGAAGCTCATCGAATCCTCGTGGCCGGATTCGTTCGCCGAGGCGCGCAACGAGTCCCTTAGCCACGCCACCGGCGACTGGATATTCTGGCTGGACGCCGACGATGTGCTTCCGCTCGCCTCGGGTGAGGCCGTCGTGCATGCCGCCCTGAATGCGGCGCCGGACATCACAGGCTTTGTTGTGCCTGTCCAGTTCGTCGAAGAAGGACCGAACGCCGGGACTAAGGTGGATCACGTTAAGCTCATCCGCAACTTCCCGGGCATCCGCTTCGAAGGTCGCATCCACGAGCAGATTCTTTCCTCCATCCGCCAGCACGGCGGCGAGATTGTGAGGCTGAACGCGGTCGTGCTTCACGCCGGATACGATACGTCTGCCAAGGGACAGGCAAACAAACGGGTGAGGGATTGGCATCTGCTGAACCTCGACCTGCAGGACCGCCCCGAGCATCCATTCGTTTGGTTCAACATCGGGATGACCCATCACTACACCGGAGGGCACAACGAAGCGGTTGAAGCCCTTCGAAACAGCATTCGCTTTTCCGGCGAGCAGGACTCGCACCTGCGCAAGGCGTATTCGCTGATGGGCGTGTCTTTGCGCGAGCTCAAACGGTACGAAGACGCCGAGCAGGCTTTTCGAGAGGGACTGGCCAAAGTCGGCGAGGACCCCGAACTCGTGTTCCAACTCGCGATGACCGCAACCGCGCAAGGAAAGCTCCTCGAAGCGAAGAATCTCTACGAGAACATGCCTCAGGACACCGGCGGCTACTTCAGCAGCATGGATATCGGCATTTTGAGTTTCAAGCGGCTCCACAACCTAGGTGGCATCAAGATGGCGCTTGGAGACTATGTCGCCGCCCGAAGGGACTGGATGGAGGCGTTTAATCTCAATCCCCATTTAGCCTTGAGCCTTATCGCCCTGGCTGACGCGGCGCTGGAGATGGGCGACTACAATACCGCACGGCAAAGTCTGGAGGATATCGCCCGCATCGAGGGACACCAGATAGACTGGGCCGAGCGCAGAGCCAAACTCGCAGACCTGACCCAAGAGCCTGGAGGGAGCATCGGCGCGATGAACCACTACCTTCAGGCGCGCCCTGACGACATTGGTCCCAGGCTCATGGTCGCAAGGCATCTGCTCGCGAGTGGACACGTCGATGCAGCGCTGCCGCATCTACAGATTCTGGAGCGAAAAGGCGTGGCCGAAGCCGCGTTCATGCTGGGAGTTCACTCGCTCCAAAGAGGAGACGTAACCAGCGCGATCCGGTGGATGGAAAGAGCGGTCGAGCTGAATCCAGACCATGCCCAAAGCGTGGAGCAGCTTGAGAAGCTGAGGCTCCTCGTTTCCGAAGCCCCTGCCTCGATCCTCTGCGAAGATGAACAGAAAGCCCTGCTCATCGGTCCGGATGCGGGAACGCTTGCAAAGCCAAGCATGAGGCATTCCATCGTCATCGTAACCTATAATTCGGCCGAGTGGATTAAGCCCTGCCTCGGCTCCATACTTCCCACCTTGAGCCCGAACGATGAAGTCATTATCGTCGACAACGGCTCTGGCGACGATACAGTGTCTGTAACGGAATCCTTGGCCTTGCCAAACGTCAACGTGATCTCAAATCCTGAGAACATCGGCTACGCCCGGGCCGCCAACATCGGCATTCGGAACAGCAGGGGCGAATACGTGACGCTCCTGAATCCTGACACCGAAGTCAGCCCCGGCTGGCTGGAAGGCTTAGCGTCAAGACTGAAAGATGGCATCGGCGCGGTAGGGCCGGTTTCCGACAACATCGGTGGAGCGCAGTTCGTTGGGCACTACATCGAGCCTGGCATCGCCATCTCCGAACTTCCGAAGGTCGTAAGGCAAGGGTATGACGGTCGGTCCGTGGACACAAGGCTTTTAATGGGAATGTGCCTGATGGTCTCGCGACGGGTCTTCAACGAGGTGGGACTCTTGGATGAAAATCTCTTCCTCGGAGCCGACGATCTCGACTTGTCTTGGAGGCTGAAGTGCCTTGGCTACGATCTGCTGGTCGCGCTCGATGTCTTTGTGCACCATGCTGGGCAAAAGAGTTTTGAAACAAGGGAAAGGTCTGAGGTATCGGACTTTGTCGCCCAGAGCGATGCAAACCTCATTACGAAGCTCACTAGATTCTATGGTCCAAACTTGCCTAATTCCCATGTCCTCTGGGAATGCGACATCTTCGATGAGGCATTGCAAAGGTTTAGTCTTAAGTAATCTGGACTTTTAGGTAGAGATATAGGTTTTGAGAAAAAAGTGATACGTTATCAATTAACGATAAAAAAGATATCCACTTTTTCTAGTTTCTTAGTCACAATCTGACAAAAAGTACGATACAGTAATTTTTACAGGAGCGCGATGGACTGAAATGATGCTCTCTGACCGGGTGCAGGACCATGTAACCCGTCCCAGAAACAGGGGCGAAATGGCGGATGCAAACCGAGTTGGAGTAGCGGGAGTTCCAGGCGACGGGCCATTTGTAAAGATTTGGCTTCTCACTGAGAATGACACCATCCTCAAAGCGAGCTACGACACCAACGGTTGCCCGAGCTCGGTCGGATGTTCCAGCGCGCTTTGTGAATTAGCTATGGGGCGAACGATGGAAAAGATGAAACTCCTCGAACCTAAGGAACTTGAACTTTATCTCGGCGGGTTGCCAGAAGGCAAAGGCTATTATGCTGACCTCGCAGTGCAGGCGATGAGAAATGCCATGGAGGAGAAATAAGATGCCGGGCGGTGGTGGAACGATTGGTGGGGGCTGGCGTTGTGCAAACGGAATATGCATGAAATGGCCACCGGTAATAATCATCCGTTATCATTTCCAGTTTCGCCTTTACCCTGCGGGGTTGCCGGGTCTTGGAGAAAATAGCGGCATGTGTGCGAGTGCAAACGATAATCCCATCCCAGACTCAGGAGGAGACGGGACGACCTGCCCACTTCGGGGAGACATGCCCTATGTTCCCCGCTCAGTTGACTACTCAGGGTCGCCCCCTCTGCAGACCTGTGAGCAGATTCCGATCTGATGGAGACCCAAGATGAAAGAAAGCAAATCTCCGCTCAGGAATACCTCGCTTGACCAGACTCCATTGGACCCCGCTGTGCTCCAGCACCCCACACGGCCGATGCCCGATCCTCGGGATGGATCACTGGTCCTCGACCCCGAGATCATGCTTAGAGCCTTGGGCCTTGGACTCCATATTGAGTTCTTCTACAGTTCTGCGTCGTCTAAGAACGAACAGTATGGAAAGAACCGTTCCGCCAACGTCGCCGGTTTTGTCGCTCAGAACAGCGAATTCACCACCAATGTTGGCCTCTGGCGAGGCAATGAAACGGGCTTTCTCTATAAGGTAGCCAGTACCTCAGGGGGAATAACTTACTACAACGCCACGGCGACCAACTATTCGCCGACCACGCTGATTTACGATGGAAGCAAGTTCCAAGAGTTGGGAGCCGATGGTTCGATGGTCGAGTACGGCCACGTCGCAGGGTCCCACAACCTCATCACCAAAATTGTGTCGCCTGCAGGGCTCGTTCAGACCTTTTCCTACGGTGTCTCGGGCGAAGCCGACCTGATCAAGACCATCCAAGTGCCCGACGGGCGCAAGGTGACCTTCACCTACGCGGTGAGTTCTCCGACCTCGCTCCTTCGCTCGATCGAGGATTGGGGCGGAAGGTTCTGGACATTCCAGTACGATGCCAATCGCCAGTTGACGACGATGTCGACCCCGCTGGGCTGCGAAACCGGCTATGCCTATTCCACCTTCTCGGGCAACACCCTCCTGTCCTCCGTCACCGACCCGAGAGGCTATGCCACTCTCTACAGCTATGACAGCAATAAGCGGGTCGCCACGATGTCGATGGCCGATGCGGTCTACACGCATGTATATGGTTCAAACGTCAGCGCCGGCTTCAAGGGCTCGACCCAGATGTCGCCTACTGGCGCGATTACGACCTACACTCTCAACTCAAATGGGCAGATCGAGGGCATCCAGCATCCCGAAGGCTACATCAGCACGTACACTTACGATTCAAACGGCTTTGCAATATCGGAACTCGTTCCGTCGGGAACCCGGTTCAGCTACACCTACGATGCCCGTGGCAACGTTACCAAGTCGATTGACCCCTTGGGTAACGTCACCACGATCCAATACGATGCGGTTGGCAATCAGACGACTATCACGAATGCGCTGGGCTACATCTCCTCGTTCGTCTACGACGGTTCGCGTAACCTCCTGGCAAGCGTCGATCCGCTAGGACGCCGCACCAGTTTCACGTACGATTCCAACGGTATCCAAACGTCAATGCAGGATCCTCGGGGTCTCACAACAACCTTCCAGTACGACGCTTACGGCAACAATACAACCATCACAAACTCGGATGGAAGTGTGGTGACTCAGACCTACGACGGTCTTGGTCGCATGGTGACCTCGACCGATCCGCTTGGACGGACGACCAGCTATGGCTACGATGTCGCCGACCACGTCATTTCGATGACCAATGCTCTGGGCGAAATGTCGAGAACGGTTTACGACACCTGTTTGCCAGTGGCCCAGGTGACGCCGTTGGGCTTCCGCACAACGATGACCTACGGTCGGTTCGCAAATGTTCTGACCACAATGAACCCGCTTGGCAATGTTTGGAGTCAAACCTACGACAACATGGGCTACCAAACGTCCAGCATCGATCCGCTTGGTCGAACGACAACCACCGTCTACAACGCCGCGAAGCAGAGAATCGCGACCGAAGATGCCCTTGGATACTTCACCAGCTACGCTTACGATTCGTCGGGAAGACCGAACGGAATGCAGGATGCGCTCGGTAATAGAACAACGACCATCTACAACGCCCGTGATGCGATAGCGACGCAGGATGCTCTAGGCAATCGATCCACGCAAACTTTTGATGCGATTGGACGACGAACCGAATCGATGTCGCCTCTCGGCTATGTGAGAACGACTGTCTATGACGCGGCGAACCAGGTAACGGCAAATGTCGACGCCCTCGGCTATCGCACGAGCTACACCTACAACGAGAACGGCGCTCAGGTAACCACTCAAGACGCTCTGAATTTCGTCTCGACGACGAGTTACCAGGCTACGTCGAATAGAGTTGCGGCTCGAACCGATGCAAAGAGCTTTGTCACAAGCTACTTCTACGATGTTGCTGGGCAGTCTATTGCAATGCAGAATCCTCGCGGCTTTCTTTCGTCGACAATTTACGATTTGGTAGGAAGAACAAGGACATCAATCGACGCTACTAACAACACGACTAGCTTTACTCACGATTTAGATGGACGAATGGTCTCTTTAGAAAATGCCCTAGGCCAAGTTTCTTCCTGTATTTACGATAATGCTGGGCGACAGATCGCCACTATCTCACCTCTCGGTTTCTTCAACACAACCACGTACGACATTGCTGGGCAGGTTCAAACAACGCAGAACGCCTTAAATTACGTTAAGACCTTCTCCTATGATGGGCGAGGTAGTAAGATATCGGCTACCGATTCGTTAGGCAATACGACTTCAACGGTCTACGACACTGTCGGCAGAACGCTGGCGACTGAAGATGCTCTCGGATTCTTTACAACCTACACCTACGATGCGATAGGCAGACAAACCGTTCGAACCGATGCGAAAGCCAACCTCATCTCAATGAGCTACGACGCCGACAGTCGCATGACCTCGATTTCGAACGAGATTGGCAACGTCACGACCTATGGCTACGATGCTAATGGTCGCACGACGACTAAGAAGCAGCCGAGCGGCTTGGTGACGACGTTCTCATACGACGCAATTGGTCAACAAACCGGCATCGCCTACAAAGACGGAACGCTTGTCACCAATGCCTATGACGCCATTGGCCTCATGACGTCTGCCGAGAACTACACAGGAAAAACAACATATACCTACGATGGCAACGGCCAAATGTCGGGCAAAACCGATCCCGGCTTGCTTTCTCAAGCTTACAGCTACGACGGAGCAGGTCAGAGAATAAACCTTACTGATCCCGACGGTGGAGTCAGGACTTTCTGCTACGATGCAATCGGTAGAACGAGTACATTTGTTGATCCGCGAGGAAACAAAACAACACTACAGTACGACATAGGTAGTCGTCGAACCACTATTGTTTACCAGTCAGGTATCACAAGAACTACAGAGTTTGACGCGCTTAATCGACAGATTAAGCTACTTGACTATCAACCAAACGGCTCCGAATGGCAACGACTTACTTATACCTACGACAATGTCGGAAACCCAATCCAGATTCTTGATGGTAGTGGCGAAGTGACCAACTACGGATATGACGCAAAATACCGACTAACCTCTGCCAACTTCACTCCCAACACGAATGCCTTCTACACCTACACGTACGATGCGGTCGACAATCGGACATTTGCCAGTGAAGATGGACCGACAACCTTCATGTACAATGCCGCCGGGCAGATAACGACCTCGATTAATGTGGGCACGGTTTCGACCTATACCTATGACATGGACGGCAACAATACCATCGTCCAAACAGGTGCATCCTTTGCTACAATGGGATATGATCAGGAAAACAGGTTGGCAAACCATGTGGATGGATCCACCTACACGACCTTTACATATCAACCAGACAATCTTAAGCGAACCGAGCATTCTGGTTCGAAATATACGACCTTGATTTGGGATGGTAGCGACTATTTGGGAGCGTACTAAGATGGCGATGACAGAACAATACTACACGATTGACGGTCAGATGATAGCTTACGAGTCTGGAGGGACACGGAAGGATTTTCTCACTGATAACCTCGGATCAGTAACGGCGGAAATTGATCAGACGGGTATGAACCGGACATTTGATGGCAGGTACAGACCATACGGCAATTCATTATGGTCATCTGGAGTTCGAGGAGTCTACGGCTGGATTGGTACTCGTGGATACCGCAATACTGGCTTAGCTGAATCTTCTCTTTATGTAAGGGCCAGACACTACGAGTCCAAGAGTGGAGCATGGACAACGCAAGATCCCGTGTGGCCCACTTTGAGTGCCTTCGCCTACGTTCGCGGTCATGTTACGAAGGCCGTTGACCCGCTGGGGCTCTTCGATTGGGATCTCTACGTTTGGCTCGAAATTGCACTGAACGGAGGTGCAACGGTTATTGATGGAGTTTTTTACGGCTGGGGAACATTTGTTATTGGGGGAAATTACGGCGGTGGAGATCGCAATTCGGGCTCAAGAGGCGGAGGAGGAGGTACACGTGGTCGTGGAGGGTCTTGTGGCACTGGACGAGGAAGTTCGGATCCAAGCGGCCCTCCATGTGACCAACCTGAACATCGAATTAACGGCGTCAAGATAGCCTATTGGGCTACATGCGGTGGCAATTGTCTCTTGGATCAACTGGCACCGATGTGTTGGGATATTCTAAAGGGATTCGAAAAGGGAACTTCAAATTGGGACATACTTATTAAGTATGTTCAATGCGCAAAAGATGTCTTTCTCTTGCTATATTCTGAAGTTGAGGTTAGCGAACTACTAGAAAACATGGAGAAACTGGCCGACGCAGTTAGGTGCTTCTCTGACTGCATTAAGGAAGCTCCAAATCTTGACGAACCTGCATCTTGGCAATATTGCAGTTCTGGTAGCGCAAAGTTACCAGGTGAGTCATGCGATGAATGTTGTAATCGATTGGCAAGCATGCAACCTTGGAACACAGACTGCATTACCTGCTGCGAGGAAGAGGCTGGTCCTCCTAGCGAAAGCGGTCACTCGGGACCACCTGGGTATACTGGCAGCGGACGAGCAAGATGAAGCACGACAGGAATAATGATTTTGCCCTTGGATTGGTCTTCTTCGCTTTATTGAGTGGCGGTTGTTCTGGTCCAAGGTCCACTGCCTCGGCCACAACTGTCAGCGTAGTTGATTTGGCTGTTTTGCGATCTAAGCCTACTACTCAAATAGTCGGGGATCCAGACAGTGAAGGAGTCACGCAATATTGGTATGAATTCGATATGGATTGGCATATGCTTGCCTCTAAAGTAGAAACCGATCCGGCCCTTTCCCATTGGAAGCAAGGGCACTATTCTAAGGGGGTTGTCTTTACCAATCCTGGATCTAAATTGATTACTGTTACCGTCCATGAAGGGGGAGGTACCGCCAGTTCATATAACGATACTTCCAAATCCAGCATTATGGTGTCAGTCAGAAAGTAATTGCATGAAGTGGAAACTTGTTAGATATTCATTTGCTTCGATTTTGGCAATTTTCTATTTCGGAGTGGGAGTCTATTTCTTCTGCATCGGAAAAATGCCTAGGATGGAAACAAGTCATCATTTTAGTTCTGAAAAGAAGAAAGACTATCTCTACGGTAGTGACGCCAAGGCATGTAGTATCTTTATGATGATTACTGGGGGATGTTTTATTTTAGTGAGTGTTATTTCTATCGTTAATACGGTAAATGGAAGGGAGATTGGGACAAAAAGCAATTACTGGTAGTAGTCGATCGCTTAACTCTCTTGACTGGTTCCCAAAAAACTGACTGACCCGGACGTTAGTGGACGATATTCTCAACCCGTTGCGTGATGAAGATATGCAAGGGTTTGGCACATCGGAGCAACCAGTTCTTCGTGAAGCTTCAAGTAACGAGCAACCGAAGTCTTAGCTGCCTTCATGCTTCATGCAATAGAGGTGACTGGTTTCCTAAAAACTAACCGCCATTGAGTGTTATGTTTTGTTCTCCAGTAGTATGGAGAGGGAACATGTCGAAAGGCAAAAGATACAACGAAGAACAGATCGTTGGGATATTGAAGGAAATAGACAGCGGCGCGAGCATTGCAAGCGTGAGCCGTCTTCACGGGGTGAATGTGCAGACGCTGTACCGCTGGCGTGAGCGCTATGCGGGAATGACGAAGTCCGAGCTTGCGGAGCTGAAGGCTCTTCAGGAGGAGAACCGCCGTCTGCGCCACATCGTGAGCGAGCTGAGTCTGGATTTGGCGACGACCAAGGAGATTGCGAAGGGAAAATGGTAAGCCTTGCTCAAAGTGACCGGTCCCCGGTCATTGACCCAAAGCGATCACACGCCAAAAGGTGGGATTGCCGTGAATGGCCCTCGCGATAATGTGTCCAAAATTCTCATTTTCCATTGTTTCCATCCGCCGACCTTAGTCCAGCGAATTGTCGCTGAACTGGACGAACCCTTTGTACATTTCGGCAATTCTCAATTCATATCGCATATCGAATAACAGCAAGTACAATTCTCACCTGTGCATCGCAAGACCATTCGACTGGAAATGATGGCGGATCGATATGATCTGCCGCTTTCGACGCGGGCAATCAACCTGATGTTCAAGCTGGGCATCCTCACCGCCGAAGCGCTGATCACCGCAGACCTCGAAGCCATCAGCAATATCGACGGCGTCGGACCAAATACCATCGGCGAACTGCGACAGTCTCAAGAAATCCTGCGCAAGGAACTTAGCCGGTAGGCGAATTCCCGCCGTTAATCACGCAACCAGGTCAGCGTCGCTCTTATTAAAGACCTTAAAACTCTCCCGAATGCTGTCGCCCGGTTTACTGTTGAGCATCGCATCAAGATATCTGTCCCAATCCTCGCACATCCCTTCGTATCCGATGTCGATTGTTGCGTAATCCAAAGATGGATCGTTCGGATCACTCGGCGCTTTGATGGCCAGGCTGTCCCCGTAAGCCAGCCGTTCCATGCCGAACAGGAGCTTCTCGTAGGCGTTGCCTTCGGCGTCCCTCATTGCAAAGTTCAGCACGCCGTGAGACCGAATGAACATCTTCGCCGCCGCGATCTTCAGTAGATCTTTGCTTTCAATCTCTGACTGGGTCGTCATTTTGCTTTAAGGACGTTTTATGGGTTCCGATTGCCGCACCTGTCTCTCTTTGTCGCATTCACCACGCCCTCATTTGACGCCGATCATGGCGCAGGACGCTTGCCGCGCAAGGGGCACCCCAGTTTCCGCGCATCACTTATGCAACCGGGGACTGCGTTTTCCCCGCCCCGTTGCGCGGCGTCGCTGATCTCCCGCGCCTGTTTTTCCGGCATCAGGGCAATGGTGTCCTGACCAACGAAAGGCAAAGCCATGAAAACAATCAACCGTCCAGACTTTATCGCCTGTCAAGTTCGTACCTCTGTTGACGAGGTCCCAAACCGAGTACGGTATTTTCCAATCGGCACGGCCAGAACGAAATGCCGGGACACTCAAACAGACATTCACATCAGTCTAGTCGAAGGTCTGGTGGCTGGTGACGACTTCTATCTGATCGCCTACGCAAACGCCGAGCATCTCTGTGACCACCCCGAAGTCAGCAAACCATGTTATGCCCATTACTTCGGCGATACCGCCGTTGAGGATGACATCGAAGAGGCCTTGGCGCTTCTGGCAAAGCACCGCTGTATCGGCATCATCTGGTCTATTGAACATGTGCAAATCGTCCGTGATGACTTATCCGACGATCAATGCTGGGAAGTTCTGGAGCGCTGTGAATGCCATCACGATGCTGGCGTTGGCATAGACCTCGACCTCATTAAGACTCACGCAGACTTCCTGTTCCCCCAAAAGCAGGAAGAGGATTAGGTAACCAGCGCGGAGGCTTCGGCCTCCGCTCGCCGTGGTCGACATACGATAGCATGGCCATGGTTTCTCAATCTTTCATCAATAGGCTTACTTTTGGAGGTCGATATGACAAACAAAGCGGCAGATCGCTCGGACGTTTATTCCCGAGTAACCAATCAGATCATCAAGGCAATCGAGGCTGGTGCGGGCGAGTGGCGTATGCCATGGCATGCGTCCGAAGTGCCGCTTGCCATCCCAAAGAATGCGCTGACCGGCAAACCGTATCGCGGGATCAATGTTGTCGCCTTATGGGCGCAGAGCCAGGACAAGTGCTATATGGAGCCAACCTGGGCGACCTATCAGCAATGGGCGTTGCTTGGCAAACAGGTTGCCAAAGGCGAAAAGGCCACGATCGGGATTGTCTGGAAACCGCTTGATAACGACGGAGCCGATGAACCCGCCAGAGACAATCCAGCATCTGATGAAGCTAACGAACAGCGCTGGTTTGCCAAAGCATTCTCGGTCTTCAACATTGCCCAGCTTGATGACTACGAGCCGCCCGCAAATCCAGGTCAACCAGTAATGCCAAGAATTGAAGAAGCAGAAGCATTCTTTTCAAATCTGGGTATCGATCTTCGCCACGGCGGAAACCGTGCCTATTACCGTCCGGCAGATGACTTTATTCAAATGCCGCCGTTCGATACGTTTGTTTCGCCAGATGCCTACTATTCCACTCTCGCGCACGAGTCGACGCACTGGACGGGGCATGCCAGCCGTCTTGAGCGCGACCTTTCGGGCCGGTTCGGTTCCGAAAGCTATGCGGCGGAAGAACTCATTGCCGAACTTGGCGCGGCGTTCATCGCGGCGGACCTTGGCTTATCGCCCGAACTTCGCGCCGACCATGCCGCCTATATTCAGTCATGGCTCAAAATCCTGAAGGCTGACAACCGCGCGATCTTCGCCGCCGCCAGCCACGCTCAGAAGGCGGCTGACTTTCTGAACGCGGGGAACCCCACGATGAAGCCTGAAAGCAACCCGCAACCGCAATCACCGACGCAGTTTGCACTCCAGTTATAGATTCCTTTTGAACCCGGTTTTCAGCGCATTAGTTCTCTCCACCGCGTTCACCATGCCCTCAATTGACGCCGATCATGGCGCAGGATGCTTGCCGCGCAAGCGGCACCCCGGTTTCCGCGCTTCACTTGTGCAACCGGGACTGCGTTTTCCCCGCCCCGTTGCGCGTCTTCGCTGATCTCCCGCGCCTGTTTTCCCGGCATCAGGGCAATGGTGCCCTGACGACAAAAGGAGAAAACAATGCAAATCGAAAACACCTTCATAAACGGCGACTGCCTAGACATCCTGCCAACCTTGCCCAGCGGCTTTGCCAATCTGGTCCTGACTGATCCGCCGTATCTGGTGAACTACAGCTCACGCGATGGAAGAGCTGTTCCCAACGATAACAACGACGCATGGCTGGAACCTGCCTTTGCAGAAATCTACCGGGTCCTGCATCGCAACAGCTTTTGCATCAGCTTCTACGGCTGGCCGAAAGCGGACCGGTTCATCCAGGCATTCCGCAAAGCTGGATTCAAGATTGTCGGACATTTCGTCTTTCCAAAGGCATACAGTTCTTCCACCGGCATGGTCGGCTACCGCCACGAATGCGCCTACCTGTTGGCGAAAGGACATTTGGTCCCGGCCAAACTCATCCCCGACGTACTTCCCTGGAAATACACCGGCAACAAGCTTCATCCCACACAGAAACCTTTGGCGATCCTGCGGCCTTTGATCGAAGCCTTTTCCAAAGAAGGCGACATGGTCCTCGATCCCTTCGCAGGTTCAGGTTCAACCCTCGTCGCCGCCAAACAACTCCACCGCGACTACCTCGGCATCGAACTCGACGCGAATTATCACGCGATCGCCCTGCAACGCTTATTGCCGGCGGTTGACATCCGGCAATAAGCGAACGACCCCGAGAACTTCTCGAGGTCGTCCGACACAGATGCTGGGAAGCTATGCAACTCTGACCGCAACACCAAAGTGATGCGAACACTGACCTTGACAATTTGCCGCATGGCTAAGCCATCCGTCATTGCATATAGCAGTTACTTTGTCTCCTATCCCAATTGCAAATTCTGCAACTGATACCCCAGCGGTCGCGGCCAACTTCGTAACTAGGAACTGGAGATAATAGGCGAGACCTACGCAGGCAATTATTGCACCGATAACAATGAGTGCCTTTTGGGACGGAGTGCGAGCTTCCCACCAACGACGAATATTTCTAGGTAAAGAATTAATACTTTCCATAGCAGGAGTGTACTAGCTATGATGGCGTTCACCTTTGCTCTTATGTCTAAATGCTGCCAGCTTCGCTCAATCGGGCTAATTTGCTGATCTGCCATAGCGGGCATTCAGAATGACTGCGTCAAAAGAGAGACGTGAAATCTCGGGTTTGCGCCGATGGCGTGGCACACTCCATAATTAATCACCACAAGCGTGAAATTTGCCTTAACACCAAATCACTTTGCCGTCCGTCATCACAAAATGCGATTTGCAACCCTTTGATCGCCAGACCGATGGCGTTAGCGACGGCTCCTTATTTGGTCCACATGACAACGACCAACTCGGGCTATCATCCGGCAATAGACTTAGTTGAATAATATCCCCGCACCCACAGGGGCAAACCATCACCGCAAGCCAAGGCTCGCCATCCCCCACTGCGTAGAGCGCTCTTTTTTTCAGCTTGTCGGGAACTTCAGTGACGTAAATCATTCGGAATGGCTCTTGACTACCACCAATCAGCTGACCCCAAATATAGGTCAGCCACCGAAGCAAGTTTACTACTCTCTGCTTAGACCAAGCGAACACATTTTTCATTGCTAGCTCAGCCCCGGCATGTCGAGCAAAGGCTCAATGTCGCCTTTGCCGATTTCTTTGATTAAGTGTCCTGAACTTTCGGCGGCGGTTTCACGCAGTAGCATCCATTCACACAGATCCCCACGCACGATGTCGTATTCAGAGTTCTCTAGATTTCGGAAGGGATGAATTCGAGCGAGAAATTCGTTTACGGCTAATGCGCCGAAGAACATGTTCACGCTAATGACGGCAGGCCGATCCTCATTGACGCCGCGAATATATTTGGCAGCCAACTGCTCTCGATAAGCATCGGGATTCGTCCTCTTTAGTGCCTCAGCCCTTACTTGTTCGGTCGTATAGACTTCACGCTCCAGCAGCGATGACATACCCGGACAGAAATAATGTACTGCACCAGCGATCGTGCTGATTCCGCCGTTTCCATCAGCAACCAGGCTAACCCCAACATCGATATAAGGGATCAAATAGAAGCTACAAATTCGATTGAGCAGATTCCTTCCCTCAGCGGAATCGACACATCCAAAGACAAAGTCGCATTTTGCGATACGCTTGACGGCGTCCGGCGTGCCAAGGTTCGCCTCTACTGGATCAACGATTTGCCCTTGTCCTAATGCCTTGGCTTGTCTCGAAAAGACTACGACCTTGGCCAGTGATCGGGCAGCGTCTTCGCCGGTTGAGTTCAGAATTCGGTTTAGATTCTTGTCTTCGACTTTATCAGGGTCTACCAAGACAAGCTTACCAACGCCTAGACGCAGAAGCTGTTCGATAACCACACTTCCCGTGCCAGAACAGCCGACAACGCCAATCGTCATTCTTTGGAGCATTTCGATTGTGCCTTGTCCAAACGCTTGTCGGTGCCTCTTCTGGGCCTCGCGCTCGTCAAGTTCCTCTTCCTGCCTCCAATATCTTGGTGAACTTCCAAGAGCAGTGATGCAGTTGAATGGATTCATCAAGTGCCCCGCAACTAACGCCCTGCCAAACATGCTTCCATCTGGCAACATGACTGCACTGCCGTGTACACGTCCTTCCTGGAACAACCCGTCCCACGCAATGGAAAGGTCGACATCAGATTTGTCATCAAACCTCGAAAAAGAGCGATAGTCTGTCGGGTGGCAATGGACTTTCACCAAACTATTGCCTGATTTCCAGACTTCACCGATCAAGTCGTCAAGGATGTCGGTAGACCACACAACGCGGTCGGGTGTTCTGACAGAGCAGAGATCGTAGGGAATGGGCACGACCCGGCGCGTGGTCAGAATTGTCTGACTATCGTCTTCATATTGGCCGCAAACCAACAGCGCCACGGCCTCTAGCCCATCTCCGGGAAAGAGATGGGCCCGAAGCTCCTTGTACTGCCCTTCGGTCAGTCGCAAAGAATATTCGGGCATGATTGTTACTTGAACTCCCGGCGCAGCCAGTCATCGACAAGCGATAGATGGCTTGCAATATCATCAACACCGGGACGCCAGGGATTGGCGGCGGTTCTGTGGCGCGACCATTGCTGAAACTGCTTGCCGAGGTAATTGCAATCCGAGAGGTTTGCGATCGTTCCACCATCGAGCCGCTTCAGGGACGGACTAAAGTACGCCATGTCAATCTGCGTATCGGGATAATTGCTCGGAATGACTAAGAGCAGAGTGACGAGATTTGTGTTGTAACCGGGTGGGATACCCCATCCATGGATCAGAAGATAGCGGGTTTCGCCTTCCTTAATGGCTTGCCAGTCTTTGCCGAGCGAGTCGAGGAAATCTCGATCTGCTTCCGGCATGAGAAAAGTATTTTCGTTGGCGACCAATCCTTCGGTTGGGTCTTTGGGTACGGTAGTGAACCGCTCTACGCCTTTTTCTCGCAAATCTACATGCTGATCGGGCGCAATCGGTTTCGGCTGTTGCCCCCGAATGATCTGATAGAGTTTCCACTCCGCCGGTTCCTTCTTGGCAAGACCAAGAATCTGCTTGCCAGTGGGAAGCGGGTTGTCCGTGTCGTAAGTCTCCTTATCAATGCGGAGACGATAGGTTTTCGCGAGAGGAACTTCCTTGCCAGCGATGGCATATTCCTCAATGACTACGAGTTCAATTACGATTTCTTCCATTGTCTTTTAACCTTCAGGGGGGTGGGGGTCATGGCCGTGGGAGTCGCGTCCTCGAATTTGACCGTCACGACCGTGGATGATGAGTTCCGATTGCTGGTTTCTGGCAATCTCGCGTCCCCGCTCGATTGCTTCGGCCTGCGTTCGATGGATCGAAGAGGCCCTTTGGCCGCCTTCGGGCTTAACTGCCCAGCCTGATGGACTGGGGACTACGTGCTGGTTCTTACCTTTCATAAGATTCGTCCTAACTCATTGAAGCCGGTCAATTTTCCAGCTTCATGAGTATTATAGCACAAATCTGACGATTTGACTATATTGTGCTGATAGTATATATTATATATATTAGAGATAGAATCAGGAGATACCCATGCCCCCACTTACCCGCGACCACCTAGCAGAGCGCATACGACAGGCCCGAGATAATGCCCGGCTTACTCAGGACCAGCTGGCAGAACTTGCCGGTATGGAGCGTTCTGCCTTGGCGAAGGTCGAAATTGCCGCTCGAAACGCTACCGGCGGCGAAATTGAGCGCATTGCCTATGCGCTGGGTAAGAATCCGATGGACCTTCTTGGCAATGGCCCCTTATGCCAAGGCGCTTCCGTTCAGTTTAGGAGCGTAACCGATGAAGAGAGCGCTGAAAATAGGAAGGCAGTTATGGACTGCATTGCACTATTACAGGAAGCCCGGCAACTCGAGACTTACTTAGGTGTTGACCGTCCCGATGTTGCGAAAGGCTATAGCTTTGGCCGAATAACTAACTTCTCGGAAGCAGTTCATGTTGGAAGGAGCGTTGCGAAATTTGAACGCGCGCGACTAGGTCTTGGCCATGCACCGATTCCAGATATTGCCGACTTAATCAATCTCCAAGGAATCCGAGCCGCCGCTGTGCCGATGAAAGACGAGGTTTCTGGAATTTTTCTTCAAGACGAAGAATTAGGAACCGCGATCCTTGTCAATCAAAATATGTCCCGAGTTCGGAGACGCTTCTCCTATGGGCATGAGTATGCCCACGCTTTGCTAGACAGAGACGAACCATCTGAACCAAGCGGAAGAAAGAATGCGAAGGAACTCCGCGAGGCCAGAGCCAATGCCTTTGCTGCAGAGTTTTTGGTTCCTGAAGATGGCATTTATGGTCTGCTTGCCCAACTTGAAAAAGGCGAAGCATCAAGGTTTCATGGGGCATTGTTCAGCCCATCCTATGAGAATCTCGAACTATTTGAAGAACGGACCGACTCGAACGCTCAGAAAATTACGATCAGAGAAGTTGCCCTAATTGCGCACACCTACAGAGTAAGTGTTGATGTCGCAACCTATCGGTTGTTTGACATTGGCGTTATACGACGCCCAGAAACGGACGCCCTGCTTGACCAGCGTGACAACGCACAAGAACTGATCAAGCTTCTGAGATTTTGGGATGCAGAAAGCGAAGAGCCCAATAATCAGCCCCTGCTACAACAACAGATTTTGATGCTTGCGATCGAAGCTCTGCGAAGAGACAAATTGCCAACTTCCAGGTTCCGGGACGTTTGTGTATTGACGAACTTCCCGGCGGATGACCTATTAGACGCCCTTGGTGTAGTGACCGAAGAAGCGTAAGGAGACGATATTGCCGGGCAAGGATGCCAAACCTCTAATTCTCGATACTTCGGTACTCGTCAATTACGCCCATATTGATCGGCTCGACCTCTTGGTTGGTGCTCATGTCGAAACGCGCGTAGTCGAGCAGGTTCAAACTGAACTCCAGAGGCAAAATCAAAAGAAAGCACTAGAAAGAGCAATCACTAATGGAACCATCTTGCCCTGCGCAGTGGAAGACCTAGAAGACATCGCGGAAGCATTCAAAATTGTCTATGACGACCGGCGAGGCCGAGGCGAGGCATTTTCCTTTGTTTACGCTAGATCGACAGGCGGAATTTTGGGCATTGACGACAAGAGAGCCATGTCGCTGTTCCAGCGTAAATTTCCCGAACTTGCTACTGCCACATCGAAGGATCTAATGGTCAAGGCCATCAAGAACAAGCTAATCACGATTGCTGAGGCTGATGAAATTAAGGGGATTTGGGAACAAGAATGCAGATACAAGCTTCTCTTTGAATCCTTTTCCGATTTGTTCAAGTAAAGGCAATTGGCCAATACAATCAGAAGTGTCGACTTAAGTCCCAATTTTGCCATCCCACGCATGTGATCGCTATAGGTCCCTGCCCTTCCGGTATAGCTCCGCGAATTCATATATGTATCGCTAAGCGACACCGCACCGCATTCCATCAATGCCAGAAAGGGCGCTTATGTGCGGACAGATGAGCATGGCCAGCGGTTTGAAGGTGAATTACCAACATCGGTAGCAGACGAAAGCTCTATGAAGCGGCAAAGTGCTACGACTTCTGGCAACCAGCCTCAAAAAGCGCCGGCTACCAAGACTGCGTCTCAGTTCTCAAGTAGGATTGGTCCACTTCGGACTGACGGAGATTTCAGCTAATTTCAACCGAAACTTGCATTGATGAGATAAAGACCCTACACTATTTTTGCCGTTATGGATCAAGAGCTATATCAAGAAATTAAAGATGCGTGGCCCGATGTCGTCGGATATATGGACCCGACCGGCGAGCGACTGAGCTACATTACTGTTTTCCACGATTTTGTTTGGCCCGGTACCAAGCAATTTACCAACGGCCAAAACCTCACAAAAGTCGTTCGAGATACTCGGAACAAAGAAAAACGACCTGCGATCCTGCTCACGAACACCGGCCAGAAGACGATCTTTGAAACCGAGAGTTGGCATGTTTTTGTCCTGTGTGAGAAAGCTTGCAGAGAACATTGGCTGAACGAAGAAGCGGCCTATTCCCACATTTATAAGGAAAGGTTTGCCGGGTTAGAGGCTACATTGTCTAACCTGAGCGACGAAGAAAGGCTCGCCGCCATTAGCCAATTCATCAACCCGAGGGCTGTCGCTCATTACTTTGCACTGGACCCGAGCCGTCTCGTGCAGGTCGTCACAGAGTGGCAATCGTTGCCCGAGAAAACTGCTGAGCTTATCGCTCAGATACCTGCAGCCGAAACTGGTGTACCCGACAATGACAACTTAGGGACTGCTCTAAGCGCAATTCAGATTGTTCAAAATACCGATCCTCAGCTATTAGAGGCCGTTTGCAGACTCGCAGGCATGATATCCCCAGATGACCGGCGAAAACTAATGACGGAGCTTGCCAATTCCGCCGACGGAGTCCGAGATTTAACGATTGTTTTCGGGGAAAGTATTGAACGAAGATTGGACAATCTGGAAGCCATTGCTCGTGAATATGAGGAGAAGATCAAGTCCGCATCGGAAACGGACATGCAGGACTTCATTGAAAAGCATCCCTGGATTCTAGGATTGGAATACGCGTCCATTGCCGGGAGGAGGGATATGGGTTCGGGTAAGTGTGATTTCCTCTTACAGCGACATGACGGCGGTTATGACATTGTCGAGATGAAAGGACCGTCGGACCTTCCAATAGAGCCAGCTACGCCAGAAGGAAACGTCGTCCCACCAAGCAGTTTGCAAATCGGGAAGACACTGGCTAACGCCGTAGCACAGGCCCTGAATTACAAAGTCCTCCTTGGCCTCGGAATTCCGAACAAAGGCATTTCAGCCTGCCAGGACCCAAAAATCGTGATCTTGTTAGGAAAAAGCGATACCTGCGTTGGTCTTGGCGCAGCTGTCTACACAGAGTTAAAAGAAGCCCTCCACAACGTTGAAGTCATCAATTACGACCACGTAGGGAGACGAGCCTTGGGCATTGTTAATGCCATGAGGAAGTATTTGGGCCAGATCGAACAAGAGATCGAAAGGAAAGCCACCGTTGCATAAGATCAATCGGCTAGCCCTCTAAGAATTAAAGTCGTTCAAAGTTCTCGTAGCCTAGATTTCGTGATGCAAGCAACGTTGGCTATTGCTTGTTTATTAGATGTCTAAGGTATGTCCCCCTCGGGGCCTAAGTAAATCTTAATCCGATCCGAGAGTGCGGCAATGGAAATCGACACACTGACTGACACATACCAATTCGATCGGAAAAAAAGTGAAGTAAATTCAATTGGTTAAGTACGGCTTCGGGGCCACCATTACCAACTTAAAATCTGGACATCTGATCCTACTCGACTAAATTCATCAATCAATTCAACGAGTTCCGCTTGACATTCAACCAATTCCGAGCTACACAGTTCTTACACAAACTGACACACCTTAGGCTGAATCGGAGACTTGGTCAATGGCTGAACGGCACCGTTTCATGGACGGCAAACTCCACCTCTACCAGCGGGAGAATAGCCGACATTGGCAGTGCTCAACTTTCCTCAACGGAAAGAACTGGCGAATGTCAACCAAAGAGGACAGTCTCGCCAAAGCGAAAGACGTGGCCCTCGACTGGTTCTTCACCCTCAAAGGAAAACACCACGCCGGACAGCTGGCCGTAGGCAAAACCTTCCAATATGCTTCCGAGGAGTTCCTCAGAGAGGCGGAAGCTCTAATCGCACACGACCGTGGAAAGCACTACATTCGTGGACACAGGGACCGACTTCGAGCCCAGCTTATTCCCTTCTTTGGCACTATGATCCTCACTGAGATTAAGAGTGGGGTGGTCCTCGATTACCGAGTGCACAGGGCGACCTCGAAGCGAGACCCCCAGACCCGGGAATTCATCAGGCCAGCCAAGAGCACCATCCATCAGGAAATTGTCACTTTACGCCAAATCCTGAAAATGGCCCAGCGACGCGGGTGGATCGAACACTTGCCCGATCTTTCGGATCCATTCCGCCAATCGAACAGAGCTGAACCAAGAGCATGGTTTACCCAGGCGCAGTACAGGGCGCTGTACGAAGCGACTCGAGGCCGAGCATTGAATCCGCCGAAGGAGCGCTGGCGTTGGTCGTGCGAGCAGTTGCACGACCAAATCCTTTTGATCGCGAACTCAGGTTTGCGTCCAGACGAGGCTAATAATCTTGAGTTTCGCGACATTGAAATCATTTTCGACGAAACGACCAATGCAGAAATCCTTGAAATCGAAGTTCGAGGCAAACGCGGCTATGGTCCCTGCAAAACCATGCCAGGGGCCGTACTGCCTTTCAAACGATTGCGCGAACGGCTTCGAGCCAAAGACCAGAATGGTCGGACCTTAGAGGGACGCCACTCTGCCCTGCCCGCCAATGTCCGTCAGGCGAAGCCCGCACCAGCCGACAAGGTCTTTCCCCACTCGCATACGGAACTCCTTAACGAAATCCTTGAGGAGACTCAATTGAAGTTTGACCGCGATGGTCGGCCGCGAACCATGTACTCCCTACGGCACTCATATATTTGCTTCCGACTCATCGAGGGGGCCGACATCTACGCCCTCGCCAAGAACTGTCGAACCAGCGTTGAGATCATTCAGAAACACTACGCCTCACATCTGAAGTCTTTGATCGACACAGCCGCCATCAACACCATGCGCCCCAAAAAGAAGGCAATCAGGAAATCCAATGGCTCCAAATTAACCAAAGGAAATACGCGAAAGCGAAATCCCAATCTCTCCAAGAAGCTATTGCGCGAAAGCTAGTCCAAGGCTATCTTCCTACTCGTGCGGACGTGGCGGAATGGTAGACGCAACGGACTTAATCACATTGAGTGCCCATCGGGAAACCGATGGTGTAGAACTGCCCAAATTCGGGGAAGCCTGAAATGGTAATCCCGAGCCAAGCCCGGTAGCGGGAAGGTGTAGAGACTAGACGGGCAGCGCCTAAGGCTCAAACTATGGCGAAGGGATAGTCCAGACCACGAACGCCGAAGGGCGGCGGCGAAAGCCGAAGTGGTATGAAAATCCGTCGGAGGAAACTCCATGTCGGTTCGAGTCCGATCGTCCGCACCACTACCCTACTCAACCTCCTTAAAAACGAAATCCCACCCTCCCGACCCGGGCGGCTTCACCGCAAAAGGTGCGGTTGTCATGCGACGGGAATCTTGGCAAAGGGACAGGCATGAAAAACGATCCGATCATAGTTCGCCAACACCAAAACGAAACTTTCCAGTCGATGAAAGATTTGCTTGATGCCCTTCCCGACCTTACGTCTAAGCGCAGGATCGTCGCCATGTTGGCGGCAAGCATTGATTTCGAGATCAAGCAGCCGCGAACCATTTCCCGACCGAAGCCCGGTCCAGGGCCGCGAAAACGCTACTAAACTTCCGGTTCACCAGCCAGTTGGTTATAAAAGTTTTCTACATCCTTCGGCTTTCCGTACACTAGGTCGACTGTCACAAATTCCGATTGGTCCTCTGCGACTTCTAGGGCCCTTCGTCGAGCTTCGAGTGCAGTCAGTCTTTGCCACTGCTCAACCATTCCAGATGCAGGGGTTCCCATTGGAACCTTGGACATCTCGAATTCAGTTGCCGCCTGCTGGTAGAGGCGAATTGCATCCTTCTTGCCTATTGTCCTAGTCTCAAACTTTCTCACTTTCTCTTTCGTACGTTCGTCCCTCCATTTTCATTTCGATTGAACACGTCATTGATTTCCCAAACCTCCTATTGCCGTAGGGAAAAACCACCAATTCAGATGACGGGTATCACGGCGGGTGATCGTTGCAAGGGTGAACTCTTCGAGCGCGGGCGGCGTTCCCCGAGTTTCGGGCTTTGCCCTGCAACCCGGGTGATACCCCTTGCCGCAACGCGCCCCTGAACGCCCAATCCCACTGCCGTGATCGAACCCTTGTCATCCGGCGGGAATTCACTCGCTGGCAACTAACGGAGGTTCACATGAAACCACAATACGAAGCATTCACCGTTCGCGAAACGGAAACCAAAACCGTCTGGACACGCATCGGCGTTGCTTTTGACAATCGCAAGAAGGGTCTGGCTGTCTTCTTAGAAGCTATGCCGCCAGCGGCTGACGGTCAGTACAAAATCCTACTTCTTCCGCCTAATCCGCTCAGAAGCGACGTGACCGAGATCAAGGAGTAGTCCTTAGATTAGTTCCAGCCGGCGTAGGTCGGCTGGAACATTTCTACGCGAACTTCTGTGTCGGCGCGTCCGTTGTGCGATCAACGGTCACACCGCGCTTCTCAAGTTCGATGAACAGTGTGCTGATTTCCACACCGAGCCCTCGGGCAATCTTTCCTACCACTTCAATCGACGGCATCTTTGATCCACGCTCGATATGGGTCATGTAAGTGCGGTGAACGCCGCACCGGTAGGCAAATTCCTCCTGACTGATTTTCAATGCCATGCGCTTGTCGCGCACCAGTTTCCCGAACTCCTGCGATAGCGACAGTTCCGCCATGCCCTTAGCGTGGGTCGTGTTGCATTCTATCGTCTACATTCTATAGACTGGTGACTTGAAGTCACATAATCCATTTTTCAACGAGGACTACCGGCCAGACTTCACCCCTGAGGACGATCGGCAACCAAGACGGATATTGGTCATGACGGAACGTTGTCTAGGCGATACCGTCATGACACTGCCACTGATCAATCTGTTGGAGACGCGGTGGAACGAATTGTCGTTTGTCGCGCCCGGCTACGCCGGTTGCTTGCTTGCCGCACCAAACCGAAGGTTTCTTCCGGCGCAGAAGGCTTCGGGATTTCGGCAAGACCTCGCCTTCGCGCGAACATTGCGCCAGCACCGCTTCGACACAGTGATTGTTGCCAAGGCCAGTTTTCGGTCTGCATGGATTGCGAAACTATCCGGCATCCCACGTAGGATCGGTCTTGCTTCGGAAGGTCGCGGCTTTCTATTAACGGACACCGTGCCATACGAGCAAAACGCCTACTATGCCTATTCGATGCTCGACCTGGCGCGGCCACTTGGCTTCAGCTTGAAGCTAGAGCGTCCACGCTTCATGCCGAGCGGAAATATCAATGAAGCCGCGATGTTGCTCGACGGCGCGACGATCGGGATTCAGCCTGGCGCAACTTCGGAGCGGAAGCGCATTTCACCCGAGGTTCTTCGACTGCTCGTTCAATGTTTGCACTCCAGCGGCCAACGCGTCGCGCTTATTGGCGGACCAGATGAGCGGAGCTATGCCGATGCTTTGCTTGATGGCTTGAATTGTCCTGTCGTGGACCTGGTCGGCAGAACCGACTTCTCAATGCTGGCCGCGGTCGTGTCCCAGTTATGCCTGATGGTTGGTGGAGACACGGGCGTTCTGCATCTTGCTGCCGCAACCGGAACAACGACCGTTCAGGTGTTTGGACCGACGCAGTATAAGGGCTGGGGAAATCTCTACGGAGCGAACCAGGTGCTTGTCGCCCACGACGGCAATGTCAAATCCATCACGGATGAACAGTTGATCCAGACTGTTTACAGGGCTCTGTCCGCTTCAAAGGAACCAAAAAGTGCCCTCGCAATTTGAGGGAGCACCCTTTGCGAGGGCGAACCGCCGTTCATCCATGATGCGCAAGGCGCGGCAGGTTTGCAGTGAATGCTTGCTCCGTTTGCGCTGTCCGGCGTCACGGTTCCCTTTTGTCGGCTGGAGGTGACGGCTAGTGCCTCGCAAGCTCGCACATAGCGCCGAATACCTCGCTCAGGCTATCGCCCTCGCTACCAGCCAAGGAAACCGGCCCCTCGGCCACCAGCGCACTTCGCCCACGTCCAGGAGCATACCGCCGTAACCGCCAGCGCATCTCGCCCTCACTGCTCCGGCCCTTTGACGACCTCGCTACGCTCGCCCGCACAATTGTTTCCCTTTGCCCAACGAAGGCTTGGATTGCCGCGACGGTCACGGGTCAAGGGCGGCGGAGCCGCTTGCGAAACCCTTTACGCGCTGATCCGGCGCGGCGGATAATCCGGCCATGGGCAAAGGGGGAAGTGCATACCTTTGTATGTGTAGTCCGCTACTCACCGGTTGGCGATCCGAAGTCGAACAGCATTCGGTCGCGGGGCTTTGTTAGCCGTTGGTCGAGGAGTTTTCGCACCCAGGCATCGAATTCCGGGCGGTCCTCCATTTCCTGCAAGACGATCGCGCCGATGAGAATTTTCCGGCGTGTGTCCTGTTTTCTTTTGCTGACGCGCGAGATTGCCTTCAGCCGATGGACTTCTGCATCGATGACCGCACGTCGTTTAACAAGATTCTCTATCTTCGATTCTGCGTTTGTACGCATGAGTAACACTCTTCATTACTACTCTACGTAGAAGTAGTTAACTGTTCGTAAACTTTTGCGCGATAACCTGACCGAACATCGTAAGGGCGCACTTATACATTGCGATGCAATGGTGCGGCAGGAGACCCTGCACCCGAGAGTCGAAAAACATACAGGAGCATGACGCATGTCAGCCTATTTTCATTTCACCGTAAAGGTGATTTCGCGGTCCACCGGAAGGTCCGCAGTTGCTTGTGCTGCATACCGCGCGGGCGACAAACTTCATGATCGGCGTTACGGAGCAACGCACGACTACGTACCGCGCAGAGGCATCCCTGAGAACGGGATAGTCGCGCCGCAACATGCACCCGTATGGGCGAGAAACCGTGAAGAACTTTGGAACCGCGTGGAAGAACGCGAGAAGCGCAAGGACTCCCAGTTAGCGAGAGAGTTTGAGGTTGGCTTTCCGCAACAATTGAGCGCTGAACAACGGCGAGAATTGCTGAGCGAATTCATCGAACAGGAATTCACATCCAAAGGCTTGGTTGCAGACTGGGCGATCCACGCGCCGAACCGGAAAGGCGATGAGCGCAACTATCATGCCCACGTTATGACGACGATGCGGGTGGTTTCCGAAGAAGGCTTCGAGGCCAACAAGGACAGATCGCTCAACTCCGATGATCAGTTGCGGCATTGGCGCGAAGCATGGGCGGAGAGGCAGAACGATATGTTCGCACGCTATGGTATTCAGGGCGAGGACGGCAAAATCCTGACTGTCGACCACCGGAGCTACGAAGCCCAGGGCAGTGAACAGGAGCCGACCCATCACCTGGGCGTACACGCGACTTCGATGGAACGTCGTGGCATCCAAACTGAGATCGGGGATTTGAACCGAGAGATCACTGAACGGAACCGATCAAGAGAGGGCCAGGCAAATCTTCCAGCCGGTACTTCCACAAATCGGCGCCTCCAACAATTGGAGGAAGAACGAGAACAATGGCGTTGCCAAATGGCGCAGGAACAAGAAAGGCACAAAACGTTTGGACTCGATCCCCAGCTTTGAAAATGAAAGATGCAACATCAGGCTTTATAGGGACGTAAATTTCTTTCGATGAAGATCAAAAGAAATGATTCAGATTTCGTCGTAGTCGTCGCCGAACAAGGTGACATCGTAAACATTGGAAGCGTGGATGCTTCGTCATCGTATCATCCCACAGAGGACTGTGTAATCCTAGAGATCAAAAATCCTGGTGGAGGGCCGCATATTGAAATCGCGATCCCGAGCAGCCTCTGGTCCAATTTCGAAAATGGCATAAAGGGCGGAGTACATCAGAGTCCTCCGGCAACCTTGTAGCTACTATGGCCACCGTCGGTAAATTGGCGGTGGCCCCGCACGATCAGTCATTTTGTGTTCACTTTTTAGCAATATCAAAAATGAGATGCAACCTGCGGCTATCCAAATTTGGGCTCTAACTTAATCACATCCCGGCGAGGGGCCCTGGCACGGATGGCGACCATGAGGGCGAGGTTTTGTTCGGCGAGGAGCGTTGATATTTCTTCAGCATGGATCAGCGGAACGGGGCGAACAGACGACGATATGCCTTCATCAGCTTCCCTGTAGTCGCGTGGATCGGCACTGGCGCTTTGCTGGTTGGCCTGTGCCTGGCGGGACTTTTCCATAAACGGAGCAAGGGGCGATGCGGCTGGTAGTGCGAATTCACGCATGAAGGTCTGGCGACGGCTTGCGGCGATTGAGCCGCTGAACTGCGAAGCGACAATGGAATCCTTCACTGATATTCCCGGCGCGGTTTGCACCGCCGCTTTCCATACTGAGCCCGCGCGCTTTGCCATGAATTCATCCGTCGCAGGGGATCGCCCGGTTAGCGACAATGCGTTGCCATAGACCGCCAGCCACTTTGCGGCGGCTTTGTCGCCGAGCTTTTCCGTAATGCCCTCGATGGTCTGGGTTGCCCCGACCATCGCCAGACCCAGGGAACGTCCTATCGAAAGCATGGTCGCATCGTCTTTCGTCGCAACCTCCTGCGCTTCATCAATCAGGAAGACGACCGGCACCGAATTTGTCGATTTGCCTTCCGCACGTTCTTTCAGGCGAGAATAAATCCTGGCCTTTAGGAGAGCAGTTACGACTGCACCGGCTCTACCGTAACGATGGGCGGGGATCAGAAAGCCTAGCCTGCCGCCTGTCAGCGGCGAAAAGAGATCGAACGAGTCTTCGCCTTCTTTTGCTTCAGCCCATGCAAGCAGTTCAGGATGCGCCGTGATTGTCGCTATCCAAGTCATGGCATGCGACATAATCCCAGACTTCGGCTTTTCATCCATGACGCTCCATTCGTTCATGAAGTAACTCACCGCCTCAGAAACCAATGGGTCCTTGGCGACGGCTTTTAGGTCAAGCCGGTCGATAATCTTCTTCAATTCCTCCTGACTGGTAGCCAGTTTGCCAATGCCGCTGAGCGTCCACCAGGAACCGCCGATGAAACGAGCGAGCACTGCCGCGCGGCGCAAAAGCCCCGCCGCGCTGTTGCTCCAATAGGGATCGCTTTCCTGGCCCGTGGTGAGAACGTCGACGATGGTGTCTACGAGTTCAGCCGGGCTAAGTCCCGAAACGAGCGAGAATTTAGATTCCGCCGGATCGACGATCTGCATTCCCGCGAGCGATTTCAGTTCACCGGGCAAAGAAGCTTTGCCGTCCATCACCACAAGACCGACACCCTTCAGCGAAGAAATCTGATGTGCCAGCGGCCGCAGAATGCCGCTGGTCTTTCCCGAACCCGTTCCGCCCAAAACGAGAAGGTGGTTTTGCAAATCGCGCAGGCTCAAATCAAAGGGAACGCCAACGGACGGGGCATAGGAGTCACCCCGCGCGGCCAAGATGCCTGTCGATTTGCCAAGGCGAAGGATCGGCGTTTTGTCGTTCATGGCTTCGGCGATCTGCATCATTCGCGCCTGCTCCTGATGCTTCGACCATTCGATGCCGCCAGCGGCAACAAGCACTGCGCCCTCGACGGCTTGCCGCCGATCGAGCTCTTGGGAGCGGATCGTTCCTGGGTTCGTCGTCCGCTTGGCGAGCATTCCCCAAAGTGCGGGCAGTATCAGGACATTGAGGCAAGGCATCAGGCAGAGAAAGGCACAGGTCATGAGCGCCATCGAACAGGAACGCCAGCCCTGGACAATCTCTGAAGCGACCAGAGAGTTTGCGTCGGTTTCAACAATTTCCGATGAGATCGGCCTGCCTTCATTGGTGTACCAACTGTGCCGCCAAATATCCGCGAGGTCTTGCGGCGCTCCTTTCGGAACCGCCTTTAAAAAGCACCGCTGAACGGCTTCTTTGGCTTCTTCCCTTATCTTCGCAACGGGGATTCTCAGCAGAACATCCGGCGCGCTCGCCATCATGGATTTCGCATAAAGCACCAAATAGACGGGCGGCGCGAAGAACAGAAAAGGCAGAATCGCTCCAATCACCTTTGCGGCATCGAAGCTGTCGGAATTGCCTCTCAAACCTCCCATTCCGTTCATAGATGTAAAGGAACTTCCCGCTACAAACGAACCGCCGAACAGCATCAGCGCATACCATGCAAAACAACTGACTATCGCAACCTTGAGGCCCTTATGCAAAGCCGCCGTCTGAAACTTGTGCACCTGTGCCCCGATCAGCCGGGCCACGAGACGGTGATAGGTCTGCCGCGCAATCTCACCCGTACTTCCATCGTGCATGGGCGACGTCAGGATCAGGGCATCCAAACCGCTATGCCGCCAGAAAGTTGCATCACCGCCGAGATGCGCCATGCTTTCCCGGACTTCGGTGATCATTTGGGTTGCTTCGTCCATTGTCTGCATCGTCAGTTACCCAGGTTCGCCTCGCTCATCAGCTTCATCATGCTGTCCATCGTGAATTCCGAAAGTTTTGTCTGGTCCAGCCAGGCTTTTCCCTTGTCCGCAAACTGCTTTGCCATCGCTTCGTAAAGATCGCCCGCGCGGTGGGCGCTGTCTCTCTCGTTCAAAGTCATTTGGTGATCGAAGATGTCTGAATCATCACTGGTCGTCGGGTGGTACCAGGGAAACTGCGAGAAGAATTCGGTCAGGTCGCCTCCTTGAAACCGCAGACCACGAAAGGCAAAGAATGCGTTCTTGAACCGATGTAGATCTTCAATGGTGAAGCTACGGAAGAGCTGGCTTGCCCGTTTGGCTGTGCTCGACGCGTCGTCGTCTCCAGCGGCACCCAACATCGTTATCAGACTTTCCTTGCGGCAAAGCAGGGCAAGCTCGGTAACGGGATTCATATCCACCGAGACCGTCTTGGTGTCTGTTGAACCGTCCGCGCCGTAGGCGACGAGCTTGCAATCGCCGGAAGTCTCGACGGCGACCTCCACCGTCTTGTCGGCGTTGAAGACAACGCCATCCCGGCTGTCATTGCTGACTTCCACGCCGCCCTGCGAAATCGTGACCCGATTCACATTCGACGCGACATATTCAAAACTGACGGTCTCATATGGCTCTTCTCCAATCCGGCTCGAAACAGCCTTGAACCTATCAATTTTTGGCGAACCGTCTTGGCTTAGGTTCGTTGCGGTGCTTTCGGGTGGCGAACTCACGGTCGAGTCATTGGTTTCGCTTGCCGAGATGTTGCTCTCTTGGCTAGCGACGGGCGTGTTGCCAAGGTCCGAACTCGCCGCAGTGTTATCGCCAGAATTAGAATTGGATGCGATCAGTGCACCGATGCCGCCCACGCAAACCAGCACCAGTACCGCCAGAATGATGATGATCGGCGTACTGTTGTTCGCCTGGCGGGTCGGCACTTGCGGCACATATCTCTGTTGCGGCGGAGTGTAGGCATAAGCTGGGGGCAGTGAAGGCGCCGTCGGAGGCGGCGTATTCGGAACCGAGTGTTGCGGTCTTTGGGGTGGCGTGACCTGAGGTTGCGGGGCATGGGGTACCGACTTGCCCTTACCGGCAATCGTCGCCCCACAGGTATTGCAAAAAGGGCTTCCCTCAACCATTTCCGCCCCGCAGTTGGGGCAGTAGTAAGCCACAATGCACGCCATTTTACCGAAACATTTACGTCACGAAACATTCACTGGAGAAAATAGACACGTTTCTTTATCATCATTTGAGTAAGGAGGAGCAATGACCGAAACTCACGACAGAGAGGCGTACGTCCGCGACGAAGCTTTCCTCGCCGACTGGCGAGCCGTCTTCCACCCAAACATCAAAGGCTTGCCCGACTACGGATTAGGTTCACTTTCACCCGATGTTGAGGACTATTGCCGACGCCTATGCGAGGCAAATGGGATGAACTACCAACATCTCAAAGACCGGTTTGGCGTGGAAACACAGGTCATTTCTTCGCGAGATAGGAACCCAATCAATTCGCATCTGCTTGAAAAGGGAGTTGTGCCAATCAATCGGTTGGACGAGTTCTTCGTTGGGTATTTTCGTGGTGCATTAAAGATGGCCGTTGAAACAAGAGGGCGGCAATATGTTTCCGTTCCACGTAAAATAGATAAATGAAATATGGTAGGCATCACGTAGAAACCTACAACCGAAGTAATCCCCATGACGAACGCGTTCTCGACATGCAGGAACAAGTTGCAAAGCTCAATGCCATGAATTGGCAACAGGGGGCAAACGAAAGTCCAAGTGAATTCAAGCTCCGCGTTGAGCAGGCTTACGATAGCCTAGCTGATCCTCATATCTCGGCGGATGGAGATCGAATAGAACGCTTTGCAACGCGAAATCAATGGATCAAAGACCACTACGCCCAGATAGCAGGAGAGCGTTTTCTTGGAATTCAGCAACAGCCGGACAATGATCTGAAGGTTGGCGGGCAAGTCGCGCGTAGGCAGGAACTTGAAACCTTCGAAGCGAATGCACGTGCAGGCAAAGACCCAGAACTCAACGCAGTAATTGACGACTTGACCAACCAGCAGGCGGCCCGACAGGAATACCTCACCAATCACGTCATCGGTCCGGCACAGGAAGCAAAGCTCAAGGAGCTCGGCCTCGACAAGGTCGAAGAACGGGTCAGCAAAGAAGACACGGAAGTGCAACACAGACTGCGAGCCCTGGAGGAATCGCGTCAGGCGTTCCATGACCGGATTTCAGACATGGGGCGCACTCACGGACAAGAGCATGAACTCGAATAGTCTCTCTACTTGAAAGTAGCCATGTTTCGACGCACACCTTAGTAGAACATATAGACAAAATGAAACGCTATGGCTAATTCTGGCGTACTGAAATCTAATCGCGAATAGAGGGAATACCCTCATTGAATTCGTGGGTGGAGCAATCTAATGAGCATTGAAGTCAAGTGCATCAACAAGACAGATCGACAAAACGCGCATGAGCGCATCTCTCACGTTGGAGGAGTTAATGACGATGGCGCTCGATGGAAGATCACGCAGCAGGAAGCGATTGACGGAATCGAGTCCGGTAAGTGGTCCTTCCATGTCACCCGTGGCGGTAATACCGTCAAGGTGGTCGTCTCAACGAGCCGGTACGGTCACAAGTACATCAAAACCGTCAGCGACGGTGAACAACCGGACAATCTGTTGTCCTTGCCTGAGTGTCCCTAAGGGCCTGGTGCTTTCGACATTGGGCGGTCAAATTCTTGACCGCCTATTTTCGTCTAGTTCGGCCCGCTTTCCGTAGCAAGCGACTAGCCTGTACTGGTCCATGAAGTCGCCAAGGAAGATACTGAGCGCGGCGCGTCCATGACGGCGATTTTGACCAGCCAATTAGTGTTCCGTTTCTTCGGAAAGGTTGTGGCAGTTAATGAGCGGCGGGTGTCAAGTCGCCGAATTTGATGGGGTCAGTAACAAATTGATAGCCTCAACTCCAATGGGCCAACTACACTAAAGGTAACCTGACTGACTTTCCTGCGCCAAAAATCTAATATTGACAATATTTCTGTCAGCGATTATAGTAATCTCTGGTTTTTGGCTGGCCATGGTGCAATTGTGCTTTTGGCTATTCAATAATGATCACATGGCACACAATAAGGAGCTTGCTATGACGGACTCGCAAAATCGGAGAGCAATTTACATCGGTTCTCAAGAAGCTTCCGTCAAACTGCTTTTGTCAGTCATGACCGACGACCAACTTAACCTGGCAGATGAATTGGTCGACCATATGTCCTCAGCATCAAAGGAAGGGCAAAGGGGCCAGCCGATACGGGTCAACTCTGCAGATTCATCCCGACGATTGCTGATGTCGGTCATGACTGAGACTCAAAGGAAAGACGCAGAAGATCTCGCAGAGAGGCTTGCCGCAGGAGCTAATTCGAGCAATCTTGACCATCCTTGAATGGGAACGACATGATGGCAAGTATGCTGGAGAGTTCTTCATCCTTTGGAAAAAAACTTACCTCGTAGCCTTTAAGCTCCAATGTCTTGGCGTAAGCTAGAACTTCTTTTCGATCTGCGGATTGTCCGTCAGAAATTTTCGTCTGGTTAATGATGGCAATCCATGCATTTAGAACTTTTGTCGAGGCATCGCAAAGCTTCCCTCTCACGTCAAGCGCGAAAAGTATGTTCGTTTCATGCGTCGGCGAGGCTGGTTGACGAAGCGAAGAAGGAGCAAATCCTATGTGAGCGTCATCTTTCATGAAGTCAATGAAGACCTCAATACTCATGTCGCACATAACGTTAAATCCCGAGCCGTGTACAACAATCGCTTGTTTCATCTCGAAATCATTATAGGAGACTTTATGCAAAGTTGACAGACATGTTCGGCACTTCTGCCAGATTTTTCGGTCAAAATTGAGTTTCAGCAGAAATGAGACAAAAGCCACATAACCCTAAATCGCACACATTTGGTCATTACCTGATCACGGTACTTAAACAAAATCGCTTCCCAATGGAGTACCTATGTGATTGGATCGCAAAATCCAGCACTCAGCGCAGTTACAGCACAAAATTTGGAGTGAAGGAGCATCTTCGAACCCTTAGGGATAAGTCTGTGCCAGTCACGCAATATCCACTTTACGGCTCCATAATTGCATTCTTCGAAGCTCACGACTTGGAAAAAGTAGCCGATCGTCTCAAATATATCTTTCTGGTACAGTCTGAGGATCAAGGGCTGGTCCATCCTCCATTCAGTGACTCACCAAGGCTGGAAGAAGATCTCCTTTGGCTATATCGCCCTCCTGTTCACGAAGCAGTTGTTCAGCGTCACTATGACCTTTGGAAATTCAAATGTTTCAATGGGGACCACGACCTATATCGGAGGTCTATGGCCTTTTACCGAGAACAAAGCAATAGCGTTGTACATGCTCCAATAAGGAGAAGAATGTCTGTCGACCTTGCCAGGGCCGCTATTCTGCATGGTGACTACATTTTTGCCTTCCTCGTTGTTCATAGATTTGGCACTGCATTCCGAGAACACATAAAGTTTAAAACTGGGCGCTTTGGGGCAGATGGCGGATATGAAATCGCATCCGAAGATTATCAAGCCTTCTTGCAATGCCTGCAGATAGTTGCAACATCGGTTTCACATCTTTCATTCAATAACCCATTTTATCCTTCAATCGCCTATTTTGCAGAAGCTGATCAAATGTTGCAGAATGCCCGCGAAGGAGAAATGATTGATGAGCAGGCATACATAAAGCACTGGTTCAACCTAAAGGTTCGGTACCTAAGGATGTTATCAAGATGTCAACTCCTGTTCGAACCAGAAGCCCTAAAGGACAAGCCAATTGATGGCGAGATTTCAGGGACCCTTGAGCAGATCGAAGAGTGCCTCGCAAAGGGATATGAGCCGCCAGACAGTTTCGTCCTAAACGACACACGGGCGAGAGTCCATATTCTTCGCGAAACTCCAACTGATATTGCCTTTGCAGAAAAGTACTTTAAGTATGCATCCATTGCTAGAAGAGAGATGGATTCCGAAGACCGGCTGAAATTTGGCGAGCCTTCAAAACTAAGACGATTGCGATCCGAGACCACAAGATCGCTACTTCAAGCTGTGTTGTCGGTTCACCAGCACACCAGCGCGGAACCAAGATCTGATCGGATTGTCCTTGCTAATCAAATCCTAAACGATTTGATAAGAGAAATTGGGCCAGATAACACTTGGCACACGAGATTATTGATTGCCGAAGTTCAGCGTAAAATTGACAGTATCGCAGGGCATTTACAAGGTAATGTCGCACCAAATATGCAAGGAATCTTTTCAGAAGACAACGAACAGAGTCTGCGAGAGAGAATCGAACGCCGATCCAATTCATATCAGGAGATCTTTTTCGCGGTAGAGGACATGGATGCCCATCGAATTGCCCTCGAGCAATCTGCGTTTCTGACGAGAGCTCCCTTCCAAATCTGAAAACGTGAAGGGCGATGAGGCGCTTAAAGAGTTCGAGGACCTTCTCAGAGCCAAAGGCGCAAAACTAAATACACCTAACCGACACTAAATAGCGAGGAACCAAGAGAACGAAGTCTTGTCAAATGCGGTGTCCTAAAATTTCAGGTTGGACGATTAAGGCGAGGGGGGGATTCATCCAGCGAAAATTGAAACGCACATCATGCTGAACAATGGGACTCAAAAACCGCGATTTTGTCAACAAAAATGTGTTATCTTTTAGGTAACACTTTTGATAAGAGCTTTTGTGGAAACACGAAGGTTTGAAAAATCAAAAGCAGAGGACATGGAGTTCCGCTTTTCAGAGCGGAACTCGGACGACAAATGATAGCTGAAACTATCCTTTGATGATTGCGATGCAAATCGCAATCGCGAGGACCAGAATGGCCGCCGCCGTTAGCAACTGCGCGAACCTCTCTGGTTTGCTGAATTTAATCATTCTAGTTTTTCATTCCTTTTGGGTCGGTTGTTCCACCAACCGACCCTTCTCCTTCTGCATCTTTGGATTAGAAGTCAATATTCGTATTGTACCGTAACGCTTAATGGTTTCCAAAAAATGAGACTTTACGCATTCTCTTTGTCATTAATTGCTACACTGATAAGTTACTCTACGCCCCTGTGATGTTGTCAAGCACGCCTATCGTCTTAGGTTTAGAAGCGATTGAAATTTCAAAGAATGCCATCTTTGTGATGACAAGCTTGTACGGTCACCTTTCCGTAGCAACACCAGAATTATTAGCTGGCCGCTTTGGTCCGTAAAGGATGGTACAGAGCGCGGCGCGTCCTTGACGGACCTTCGCCGCCATCAGATTGGTACCCGTCTGCTACGGAAAACAACCGTGGGAGGCTCTCCTGTGCTTGATCCTATGATCTTAGGTTCCCCTGGTCTTCAGTCATTTGTGAATCTTATAAGATTCCTGACACTGGTAGGATCGTTCGATGCCGGGCGCTGAGCCAGACGAATTCGGCGCCGGAACTCTGCGTAATCGGGGTAGAGTTTGATGATCGAGTCTATAAAGAGGGGACTGATAATGAGATTCAAGAGCGCGAATGGTTGGGAAAAAGGTTGGGAATTTCCCACCCTTTTGCAACACAAACCAGCACTTTGGGTTTGAATCTTTTCCTTGAAGATCAGGTTCAATTGAATTCAATGGGAGTGGTTCCTGTCTGGTGGCAGGCGCGGTCTTCAAAACCGTTGTGGCGTCCTCGGGCGTTGGGTGGGTTCGATTCCTACACATTCCCGCCAGCCAATAACGGCCGGCCACGGCCATTTGCTTTCCCCCCAAATCCTTCGGTAGAATGGCGTACCACTCGCCGTCAAGACACGACGCCTGATGCTTGCAAAATGGGGCAACGAATCTTAATTTCGACAACGGAGTACCTGGGGGACACCATCATGACCCTTCCGTTGATCGACCTCCTGGAGGCGAACTACGACGACGTCCGATACATGGCGCCGGGCTACGCCGCCCAGTTGCTAGCCTCTCCAAAGCGCCATTTTGTCACCCCGCCGCCCAAGTCCTCGTTTTGGGGCGACATTCAATATGCAAAGTCCCTGCGGGCCGAGCAGTTCGACACCGCCATCGCCGCCAAAACGAGCTTTCGGACCGCGTGGATTCTGCGACTGGCCAAAATTCCTCGCCGCATCGGCCATGCGATGGAAGGGCGAGGATTTCTGCTCACCGACCCGGTGAAGTACGAGCCGGGCGCCTACTTCGCGTTCACTTTGCTCGACCTGGCCCGCCCGTTCGGCCTGCCCATCAACTTCAAGTTTCCCAGTTTCCGAAACTTCACTAAGATCGAAGAGGCAAAGCAGTTGCTGGACGGCGCAACCGTCGCGGTCCAGCCGGGTTCAAAGATGGAGCGAAAGATGATGTCCAACGACCAACTCGGGGCCATCATTCAGTACCTTGCCGACCAGGGCGCTCGCGTTGCCCTCATCGGGGGGCCTCCCGAAACCGAGATCGCCGAGAGCCTGATCGCCGAGCTGAAGTGTCCGGTGGTGAATCTGGTCGGCAAAACCGACTTCCCCACCCTGGCCTCCGTTCTCTCCCAGTCCAAACTGGTGGTCGGCGGCGACACCGGCGTTCTGCACCTGGCCGCTGCCACCGGCGCGACCACGGTTCAGGTCTTCGGCCCGACCTTCTACAAGGCCTGGGGCAATGGCTACGGCGGCAATCAGGTCCTCGTCGCCCACGACGGAAACGTTCGCTCCCTGCCTGCTGACCTCCTCGTGCAAACCGTCGCCACCGCCCTCGATGCCGCCGAGAGGAAAGCCCTTCTCGCCACCGCCCGATAGCCCCCGAGCTACAGCTTTACGTCGTAGAACCGGGTCCACCACTTCCCGATATCAGCGTCAAAGAAGTAGACCAAGACCTTCGGTTGTTTTCCAACCATCACCAACGCCGCCGACAGCTTGTCGGGAACTCCCAGGTCGCGCGACCGAAGAATTTTGGTGCGTTTAGTACCGAACTGAACCCAGTTGACCGCCGACGTTACCACGTCTTCGGTCGTCGCCGTCTTATCGAGTGGAAGGTTCGGCATGATCCCATTCCGCCAAAGTCCACCCTGCGACTCGAAGATCGGCTTCACCGAGTCGATCGCCGCATCCCATTTCTTCAGGTCTTCCGCACTCGGGGTCACAGTCGGTGCCTCCCGCACAGATAGGTTGATTGGCATTGTCAGGGCAGGTCCGATCCATTCGTGATTGCCCGGACCAAATGGCGGATCCAGTCGAACGTTCACGCTAATCTGATAGTATCCCGGCGGTAACTTCCGTCGCTTGGTCTTAAGGCCATCGCGAGGCCCCAAGTTTTCATAGGTGAAGGTGTAAGCCGGGTCGTTAAGGTCCACCGGAATCTCTAAACTTTCGCCTGGCTTCAGTTGTTTGTGGTCCAGCGCGGCCGAGTTTGACACCTCGAATCGTACGCTCCACGGTCCCGGGCTTTGCTTGGTCGCGTCCAAGCGGAGGAACACGACATGCCACTTCCAGTAGGCGTTAATGTCGTACAAGTTTACGTAGTCGGACCATTGGTTCTTAAAGGTGATCCTGAATAACGGCTGCTCATCATTGGTGATCTCGTAGTAGCTACTCCACAAAGAAACTGATATGGCGGTAGCCGGAACCTCGGTGGCCGGTTTAGCTGATGCCTGCTGGCAGAGAAACGGGGCGAAAACAACTAACCCAATCATAAAGCCCCTCCTTGATTAGACGTATCGAATGCCGTATCGTTCTCAATTGACATAGACTCAACTTGTGGCTTGGAGCAAGTCGAGAAGTTCTGATATGTGAGAGCCAAAGGGCTGTAGGCTCGTCCAAACAGCCGGGATTGCAACGGAATTGTTGGCAGAGGACCTATCGCATTACAGAAGTCCATTGAAATCTAAACGACAGTACTATAGACTTCCCGCAATGAAACTTTTTACCATTGCTTTCCTGGGGATAGCTCCGGTGTTCGCGTCCGCCACGATGATCACGTTCGACGAGTTCGGGACCCAGCCTGCACTCTTCGATAATGCCAGCCCCGTAAATGATACATATCTGCCCCAGGGCGTTCGCTTTCGCGGCCCGGGCGGATCGACTGAAATTGGTGGAATGATGCTCAACGACAGCACGTTCACCGTCAAGGCCCACAGCGGAAACAACTTTCTGGCCATGCTCTCCAGCTTCAACCCAGAACAACTAACCTTCACGACCCCGCAGAACGCGGTCTCGATCTACGCCGCCAGCGTCGATACCCACGCCGGCACTTTCGTCATGGCCGCCTTCGACGCCAACGGAAACCAGATCGACTCCGACACGCTCACCTTGGCGCGAGGCGTCTGGGGTCAGCTTAGCGTCACCGCTCCTTCCATCTCCAAAGTCACGCTGACCGAGACCTCGGGCGTCTTCACGTTCGTCTACGACGATCTGAACTTCAGCCCCGTCCCCGAGCCGGCGAGCTTCGCCGTCCTCGCCATTGGCGCGCTGGCTCTGATGCGACGACGTAAATAGCTACTTCGCGAACTCAGCCAACAGTCGCACATACATCGCCTGGTAGTAGATCGCCGGCTCGCTGAGCTCCCATGAACTCTCCGGCCAGCCCAAAGCCGTGTCCATATACGCCTTGCCGCGCGGTTGCCCTTTCACCCACTCCACCGACGGCTTTCCGTCCGCCGCTTTACCGCCGAACGACTGGTTCGGGCCTCCCACCACGTACCCAGGAGGCGGATTTCCGTCCCATTTCGATCCCACTCCGTACCGTTCATGGTAGATGTGCATCATCGAAAGCTCGGCCCCGTACTTCTTCATGTTCGAGAGATACACGCACGAAAGCGGGTTCACGCCGTGAAACGAATGGAGCATTCCCGCGGCCCGAACCCGAAGCTTGGCCGCTGTAGCCGAGTCCACCACATGCGCCGCCTGCAGCGCCACCACGCCCCAAGCCGCTCGAACAAAGTTGCTTCCCCAGTGGTAGTTGTCCTTGGACATCCACGCCCGATACAGGTCAGCCGAAGGGTCCGGCGCGAATTGGTCGCTGGCTGCCGACCGCACCAAAACGTCCTTGATTTTCTTCACCAGTCCCGCATCGGCTCCCGGCAGAGACATGTAGTCCACCAGTGCCTCCGCCGCCCCCGACTCGTACGGGCTCCACAAATATTCGGTGAGCTGGCGCGCCGCACCCGCTTTTGCAACCACCGCCTTGTTGTACGTTTCATCGCCGGTCAACGCGAACAAATGCACCGCCGCAAAGGCCTCCATTCGGTCCTGCTCCTCGGCTGAGCGGTTGGCGATGCCACTCTTGATCTCTCCGGTATCGGTCTTGTACGTTCTGGGATTCGACCTGTACCAATCCCACGCTTTCTTGGCACGATCCGTCAAAAGCACGGAGTAGCCCGACCATGGCTTGAACTTGCCGTAAACCCGCGCCGCATGGGCGAAAATCGCGCACGTATAGATCGTCGCGCCCGAGTCCTTCGGTCCGTAATACCGCGGACGAGTGTCCTCACTCAAGGGCCACTTCCCGTTGTAGTCGATCTGCCCCATCTTGACCGGCACCGAGCCGTCCGGGAACTGCATCTTCAGCAACCAATCAAGCTGATACTTCACCTCATCCAACAGGTCCGGCAAGCCATTTCCCGACTCCGGGATGTTAAAGTCGTCGGTGAACGCCTTCGGGTTCGCCGTGTAGGCGTACAGCAACGGGTGGATCACGTCGCCATTGAACGGCGGATACTTGTCCGTATCGCCCGCGTCCATCCATCCGCCCGAGAGGTCGCGATCCTTCGACCGGTCGTCCTTCGCCTCCACCGACCGCGTCTGCTTGTCCTGCAGGTACGCCGCGCCGTCCACCCACGGCCCCTCGGCGTACTTCGCCTCGATCGGCGTCGCCAGCCGCTGGAAATAGTACATGCGGCACGCCGCCTTTAGGACCGGGTCAAACACCTTCTCCCCGATCTTGAATACCGGCGATCGCATTCGGTTCGAAACGTCGTAAACGTAGTACTCGCCCGGCTCCTTCAGCGACGAAAAATCGAACCACCACCCCTTGTCCCCCGACGATTCGTCTGTCGCGCCATCCTTCCACACCGTCGCCGAGCCGGAAAACACGGTCTTATCGTCGCTCCGCCGCCGAACCTGGAGAGTGTGTCCCGGCGTGTAATGGTCGCTCGCGTTATAGCCCTTCTGCGGATCGCTGATCACCGCCACCTTCGCGCCATCCAGCAGGTAGCCGAATTGATCGACGCAGATATGCCCGGTCACCGCGGGTAAACCCGGAATCGTCACACCTTCGAGACGGGGTACGGCGTAGGCTGGCAACGCGGACCCTTGGGCCGCCAGCAACATCGCAAGCGAGACAAGCACGCGGTCATTCTACAACGATTATTCAAAGCCCGATACACCGATAAATCGGAAAGGTCCTTGCCCTCTGGGACCATCAGGCGCAAAATGTGAACAAGGCCGCCTTTTCGACGTGGTAAAGGTTAAGGGCGAGATGATCACAATGGGTGTGAACGCAAGCATAGCAACGGTTTTCGACGAGCGCGAAGCACGAAGCGCAACGACCACGCAAGAGGCGCAGAAAGCAATGATCGCTTTCATCAAAGAGGGCCTCGACCCCCACTCCCGGCACAGCATCGCTGAGCGGTCAAAAGGCTACGATCTCTATCTGCCGTGGCTCATGGAGATCATTGAGTACGTCGCCCCGTTGGAAGGAAAAGACCCACTCCCTATCCCCAAATTGCACCGGCTGTACATGGACGCCGCATGGGATATGGTCATGCAGGGCCTTCTCCGCCCTGGCCCCAAGTCGATGGCGGGCGGAGCCGACCCCAACGCCTACGGCCGTGCCTACTCCCTCCGCGACGACGTCGAAATCTAAAGGCCCACCAGAAAGAAGTAGTTCATGAGGGAGGTCGGCCCACTGGGAGCTGTGAGCGTCTCGCTCACAACGGTAGTTTAGGGGTGTTGAGCGTCTCGAAGCTCCCGCCCTTGCAAAGAAATCATGGGAAGTGAGCGTCTTTCAAAAACCAAGCCGAAATAGGCAAACTTCTCGGAGCTTGACCACATTTCAATCACGCACCAATAGTCCAGGCCCAAAATCCGTAGAACATTCCGTGGAACCCAATCTCTCCATCCTCGAACGCCGCCGCATCGAAGCCGAGATCGTCAAGCCGATCTACGAAGCTTTGAAAGCGGAGTTCGGAGTCGAAACCGCTCAGCGAATCATCGCCGATGCTGTCAAAGCTAAGGCGATCGAGTTTGGAAAGTCCCTTGCCGAATCCGGCACCCCGAGCGTGCGTCATTTCGCCGAACTACTCCCGCTTTGGAAGCAGGACGACGCCCTCGAAACCGAGACCCTCACCCAGAACGACACCCAATTCGACTTCAACGTCACCCGCTGCCGCTACGCCGAGATGTACCGCGAAATGGGCCTCCAAGAGATCGGCCACCTGCTCAGTTGCAATCGCGACGCCAGCTTCTGCGACGGCTACGATCCCCGCCTCAAACTCACCCGAACCCAAACCATCATGCAGGGGGCACCCCACTGCGACTTCCGCTACCGTTGGGAAGAATAGCAATGCGCCCGTTCCCTCTCCAGATTCTCCGCAGGAAATCTGGAGGGTCCACAGTTGGAACTGCCACAAAGGCAGTTTTGGCGTGGAAGGGTGTCGTTCCGATTCCTAGGAACGACGGGAGGGGAAAATCCGCAATCAAATCTCAACGTCGACCAAAATCCTATCCCCGCCAAAAACTGTGATAACATATCGGTGGCGTTCGGAATGCCACCGGGTCCGCGGAAAGGACTGAGTCCATCCAAAATCGAGAAATTGGTCAACAGAAGACCTTTGTTGCTGCCTGTTCGCGGACCACGGGCGAAGTGCATCGAAGGTACATATGTCTGAACCCTTACCCGAGCGAGCCGACGTCCGGCAGCTCCGTATCCAAGCGAAGGAACTCCTCCGCGCTCTCCAAAAGGGCGATCAATCCGCCGACGGCCTAGACCCCGCTAAGGTCAAACTCGCCGACGCCCAACGCCTCATCGCCCGCAAATACGGCTTCTCCAGTTGGCCCAAATTGGTCGATCAGGTCGAAACTCCGGCCCTGCTTGAGCAATTCCAAAACGCCGTCCACAGCGGCGATGCCGCTGCTCTCGAGACCCTTCTCAAGAGCAAGCCGAACCTGCGCAAACACATCAACGACCCCATCTTCTCGTTCGATTCGCCCGCCATCGTGCCCGCGAGCCGAAACCCGAGGGCCAAGGAGATCGTGCCGATCCTCGTCAAGTATGGCGCTGACCCCAACCAGCGCACCGGCTGGTGGGCGGGCGGCTTCGGCGCGCTCGACCACGCGGATGACGAGGTGACCGACCTCTTGCTGAACCTCGGTGCGAAGTTCGACGTCTGGTCCGCCGCCTCGCACGGCCGCCTCGATGTCTTGCGCCAGCTCCTCGACCAGGATCCGAGCCTTGTCAACGCTCCCGGCGGCGATGGCATGCGCCCGCTTCACTTCGCCGCCAACGCCGAGATCGCCGAGTTTCTGATCGAACGCGGCGCGGACCTCGAACAGCGCGACGTGGACCACGAAGGAACGCCGATCCAATATCAGGTGCAACGCCCCGAGGTCCTTCGCGTCCTGCTTGCCCATGGAGCCAAGCCCGACGTCTTCACCGCCGTCGCGCTCGACGACCCCGACCTCCTCCGTCAAATCCTCAAAGACGATCCCAAGGCTATTGATGCTCGGGTTGGTCAGGGCGAGTTCGTCACCAAGAAGTCGAACGGCGGTCACATCTACGCCTACACGGCCGGGCCGACCATGACGCCCCATCAGTTCGCCGCCAAGCTCGGCCACCAAAAGGTGGAAGCCGTTCTGCTGGAACACGCCGCGCCCGCCCGTCGCCTGCTCGTCGCCGCCCTGCGCGAAGACGCAAAGGAGGTCGACGCCATTCTCGCTGCCCATCCCGATGCCGGAAGAGACATGGGACCCGACGCTCGAGCCCTCGCCGATGCGGCTCAAGAAGGTCGTGCTGAGGCCGTTCGCCTGCTTCTGAAGGCGGGAGTGGACCCCACCGCGCCCGGAATGGATTCGGGAAGCGCCCTCCACACCGCCTGCTGGTTCGGATACATCGACGTCGTGCGCCTACTTGTCGATCGTGTCCCGCTCGATCTTTGCGACGCCGTCCATGGCAGTCCACCGCTCGGCTGGACCGCCCACGGCTCGCAATGGTGCCGCAATCCCAAAGGCGACTATGTCGCGGTCGCAAGGCTCCTCCTCGAAAAGGGCGCCGACCCAACCGCCCCCGCCAATAAATTCGGAGTCTCGATGCTCAACCAAGCCGGTAAACGCGAAGACGTCAAAGCCGTCCTCCGCGAATTCGGTGCTTCATAAGAGAGACAGCCCCTCTGGGAAGGTGGGCGGATCGAACCGGAATCGCCCGCTCAAAGAGATGATCGGACGCTAAAACTTCGAGCGAGCCTATTAACCACGCTACCCCACTGAAGGGGGGTCGGTGAGCGAGCAACGCGAAGCGAACCGGAGGGGGGCAGGATTCGATAGAGGGACGCCAGCCCATCGCTAAAGCGCATAAAGAACCTCGCCGAAGAAAGCGACCAACCAAATTCCCCTCCCGAACACAGAAGGAGGGGTGGCTCCGAGAATCGGAGACGGGCCAGATAACCGGCCCTACGGGATCAACACACAGAACCCCGTCGCAACGACCGTCCCGCCCGAGCTGTTCGTTACCGTCGTCGAATACTGAATCAGCATGTTTCCATTGTTCAAAACGCTGACCCCCTGCACCGTCAGCGTTCCCCCCGTCCCAACCGGATACAGAGACGAATTGGGATCGTCGGGATTATTGAGGTTCGTATCCAGCGACATCACGAACTGTCCAACCGACATAAGTGTCCCCGGCGGCACCCGCGTAAACGTCTGGTTGACCGTCGGCGTTTGACCCTTGCCGACGGCGATCAGCATCGTCGCGGCATCGTTGCCTGTCGAAGTCACGCCGTAAACGAAGGACAGCGCGTCGGTCGTCGAATTGACCGGTTGTCGGCCGCCATTCGGATCCGGTCCTAACAAATGGTACGTGCCGTTCGGCGGAGTCTGGTTGGGATCCCAGGTTCCCGCGATCGTCAGATCGAGCTTCGGCGTCGCTCCAACCGTGATCGAATTGTCCGCGTTGGCGATCACGTTGCCGTTCAAGTCCAACACATCCACGTGCAGGATGTCGCTTCCGTCCGCCGTCGCCGTATAGGCGATCATTGGCGCCGAAGTTGTTACCGGCGAACTGCCGATCGTGCCCGCATTCCCGGTCAGCGTCCATCGGTATTTCACCCCATTAGGAGCCCCGCCCGACACCTCTACCGTAAAGGTCTGATGCTCGCCTTTCTGGAGCAACGGGCTCGTCGGCAGAATCTGCGCCGGAATCAGGAACTTCACCGTCGTGCCCGAGCGCCCGACCTCCACCCGCTGGCCCGAACTCGTGTCGTAGCCGATGACCAAGACTTCGATCGGCTGAGTGTCCGACCCTGTCGTAATCAGATCGACGGTCAGTTGCTTCGTCGTGATCTTGTTCCCCACATTCACCTCACCCACTGCGGATAGAGTCGCAAACCCCGATGTCTGCGTCCAGTCGTATTCGAAGTTTCCGTTCGAGTTGGCCGGAGCCGTAATCGCAAAGCTCACTCTTTCGCCCGCATGGATCACCGGATTCTGTGGGCGCAAGTTCAGTGATTGGCGAATCAATAGCGCGTTCCAAGCCGTGCCTAGGTCGGAGTTGTATACGTCCAAAATCACCGCGCCGAGGTCGAATCCGTCGAGCAAAAGACCCGCCGCAAAAATCGGCTCGAACACGCTCAAAAACATCTTGCTGGCTTTCGAAAGCCGCGTTCCTGTCGCCGCCAGCGAGGCCGATTCCAGCGCCTTTGCCTCCGCTGCGCCGATAACCTGCCGAATCTCCTCCTTCCAAAACTGCGTCGAGGTGTCGCTGGAGATCGCATCGCGAACGATCGTCGCCAACGCCGCCGAAACGCCCGGAATGCTTCCATACTCAAGCTGGCTGATGACCCGGGCAAAGGTAGCCGAGGCCACTGCCGCCGGAGCCAGAACTGCCGCCGCAACGACGGATCGCGCCGCCACGATGCATCCAAATCCACCGAAGAAGCAGAAGATCGGGAGCAGAATGTCGCCGAACAGCGACACGTAAAAGAGGTTAGCGTTGTCCTGCCGCCACTTCGCCAGCTCATTCACGTAGTGCGAGTCATGGAAAAACGCCGGCTCGAACGCGTCGCCGCCAAGCGTCTTGAACGACGACGCCAGCACCACTACGTGGTAGGTCGTCCGGTCCGTCCCCGTCTCCAATGCCAACGGGATCGCCGGTAGGTTCACTGGCGACCACGGCGATGTGCCGTGGAAGAACGTCGTGAAGTCCTTCAGCGACGTAAACAGGCTCAGGTTCTCGGTTGAATCCAGATCGAACGGCCCAGCCACCTTCTTGGCCGGATTGATGTCTGCGGTTTGGTTGACCGTCAGCGTTGTCGTTTCGTAAACGTACACCTTACAAGGCCGCCGCTTCGAATTGGAGATGAGAAGCGAGGTCGTCGTCGCGTCCTGGTTGACCATCACGCCATTCTGCTCGTCCGTCGGCGAGACGTACATCAGCGTGGGTACGTTGGGAGTCGCCGGTGAGGCGACTGCCGCCAGCCCGTGGGTAACATTCCCGCTCGGCCCGCCCAAAATCGTCGTAAGCGCATCCGTAATCGCTTGCCCCAGCCCGCTGGCATTGTTCGCCAAGGCGTGCGGATCGCTCACAATTGCCGAAGCAACCGCCGCCTCCAGCGCCGCAATTGCTGGGTCGCCGTCCAACAGCGAAAGGATTTTGGCCATCGCTGTGCCAGGGAATAAATACGCGCTCGTCGCGTAGTACAAGAGGGTGACCGCCGTCGTGTGCGCCGAAATGGCGTGCGAGGTCCCCGCTGGGTCCAACATCGCCATCAAAACGCCCTCCCCTCCCGAATCCACCAACAGGGCGAGCGATGGAGAGTTCGACGGAATCTGGGCCGAAAACTGGTTCGGCGACGTAATCGAGGAGGAAAGCCCCATGACATCGACCGTCATCGTCGAAAGATCGAGCGACGAGCCGTTCGGCAAGGTCACGACTCCGGAGACAGAGACCAGCGAGTCGGCGATGCCACCTGTGCCTCCTCCCCCGCACCCCATCAGTCCAAAAAGGCTCATAGCGGCCAGCGCCCCTCCTGCGGCGTACATGAAATCGCGTCGCGACAAGAGATCGCGCAGTTGTTGTCGAGACTCTTCGGTTTTTCCCATGGTTCGATCCTGTTTGGTTGGTCCGCCTCGGGTGGGCCGATAACCCCACAAGCATCGGTCAACAGGACAAAAGCACTCATTTGGCCCACCTTCGGCTATGATTAAGGTAACGAGGAGGCGTCAAATAGCGTCAATCACACCAACCATCGAATGGCAGGTTCAGCTCTTTGGAGAGTTTCAACTCGTTGGTGCCGACGGGGTGCTCCGCGACCTGCGCTCCAAAAAGCTTGAGTCCCTTCTTGCTGTCCTCCTGGTGTCCCATCCCCACGGACTCTCTCGCGGCGAAATCACCGAGATCGTGTGGCCCGAGACCCATTCCAAGCAAAGCCTCCGGCAAGCCGTTTATTCGCTCCGCCAGGTTCTGGGCGACAAAGCCATCGAAGCCACTTCCGACCATTGCCGCCTCGCCCAAGCCTTCAACGTCCGATCCGACTACCACGACAAAGCCCTCCGATCATCGGAAACGTTCATGCCTGGACACACCGGTGAATGGTACGAGCGCGTGCGGACGGAGATTGAAGTCGAAGGCCGAGAGGCCGCCGAAGAGGCCACCGACAGCCTTTCCCACTCTCTGATGTGGTTGGCCCAAAACGACGTTCGCGGCTTCTACGCCATGCTCCGCTCGTCGTCCGCCTTGGTCCACGCCATCTCGTTTCCCGTCCTGCGCCGCCTCTTCGAGACCGCCGCTCGCACCAGCCCGGAACTACACGGGTGGTCCTTCTTCTGGCGGGGAACGGCCGAAGAAAACCTAATGACTTCGGCTCGCCTCCTGCGCCGTGCGCTCGACGAAGCCCAGCGTTGGTCCGATCAAGAGCTAGCTTCGGAGGTCACTTTTGAACTTGGCAAGGTGTATGCCCGGCTCGGTCGACCCCGCCAGGCGATGTGCGTGGCTGCCATCTCCGACGCCGTGGCCCAGGGCACCGAAAACCGCAAAATGCTTGCCCACAAGTTCCGCCTTAAGGGAACCGTGCTAACCTACTTCGGTCAATCCGAAAAAGGAATTCGGCTCCTGGAAAAGGGCGAAGAATATTTCGACGATACGCTCAGCCTCGCCCACGCGCGATGTAGCCGGGCTTTTTTCCTCGCCTCGGTCGGACGCCTCGATGAAGCCGTGAGCGTCCTCGATTGGCCCCAGAGAGTGACGAGCGGACTCGGCCATCGCCGAATCTTCCATCTTGTCGATATGACGACCGCCATCGCCGGGGCTGGAAGCGGCGATTTGGGTTCGGCTGTTTGCAAACTGCAGACCATTGTTGGCGAGTCACTTGCCACCGGCTTCACCCAGTTCGGGGTGTGCGCGGCAGACATGCTTGACGAGTTCTATTCGCAAAGCGGCGAACCCGAACGGGCCCTCCAAATGGCCGTCGCCGCCAAGCAGGGACGAGAGCTTTCGCTCGCCGTCCCCACTCCACTCGACCTTCAGCGTCGGCAGTTGGTCCGTTCGTGTTGACGCCCTAGAGAAGCATTCCGCCCGACGCTTCAATCCGCTGACCCGTCACCCAGTTCGAATCCTCCGAAAGCAGAGCCGCCGTAATCGAACCGATGTCCTCTGGCTGGCCAGTCCGCCCAAGTGCAGTCATTGAAGCCACCAACTGGTTCAACTCCTTGTCGTCGCGAACTCGTCCGCCGCCGAAGTCTGTCTCGATCGCGCCCGGTGCGAGCACATTGACCGTGATCTTCCGCGCCCCAAGCTCTCGCGCCATGTACCGCGTCATCACCTCTACGCCGCCTTTCATCGACGCATACGCCGAGTACCCAGGGAATGAGAACCGCGACAGCCCCGACGACACGTTCAATATCTTGCCGCCATCCGCGATCAGAGGCAGTAGGCGCTGACTTAGGAAGTAGGGAGCCTTCAGGTGAATCTTCACCAACTCGTCAAACTGACCTTCGTCCGTATCGGCGAACGCCGCATGGTAGCCGGTCCCGGCGTTGTTCACCAGATGGTCGAATGTCGTCCGTCCCCAAGTCGAATCAAGAACCGACCGAACCTGCTCCACGAACCCAGCGAACGACCCGCTGTCCGATACATCGAGTTGAAGAGCCACCGCTTTGCGGCCCATCGCGGCGATCTCTGCCACGACCGCGTCGGCCTCCTCCTTTTTAGATCGGTAGGTGAGAATCACGTCGCCGCCCTTCTGCGCCAGATGGAGCGCCATGCTCTTGCCAAGGCCGCGGCTTCCGCCGGTGATGAGAGAAATCTTGTTCGTTGCCATGACCATAGCTTTCCCCAGGTAGCTCCAAAGATGACTACCAAGATCTCCGCGTTCCTTGCCTAATCCTCTAATGTGTAAAATAAGACTTCTTAGAGGAATAGGCAAGGTGCTACGATAATTCAAACTGAAGTGACAGACCGAGCAAGCAAATTGACGGCGGAGTTGGCAACCATTATTAGCCGAAACTCCGGCCAAGAAGGTCCAACCGAGACCGCCGTACCGGGCCTAATCAGCCTCTATTACACCGTCCCGTTCATCAAAACGCCAACCGTCTATCGACCCTCCTTTTGCATCCTCGCCCAGGGGGCAAAGGAGATCGCGCTCGAAAATCAAACCTACACCTATGGGCCCGGCCAGTGTCTGGTCGTGCCTGTGGATCTGCCCGTCGTGGGGCAAGTCGTTATCGCCTCGAAAGAAGTGCCATACCTCTGTTTGGCCATCGAAATAGATCGTCAACTCATCAGCGAGTTGATCGTCCAGTCCGGAATTAATTTCGAATCGAGTCGCCATTCAGCCGCTAGCGTCATGGTCGGACAAACGTCAGAGGAGATGCTGGAATGCGTCGTGCGCCTCGCCCGCCTGCTCGATTCGCCAAACGATATCCCCATTCTCGCCCCCATGGCAACGCGTGAGTTGTTCTACCGCTTACTTCATACTGAGTACGGAGTCCGACTCGCCCAAATCGCTGTCCGCGGCGGCATCATGGAACGCGTGGCCGAGGCCATCAGCCTCCTCCGTCGCGATTACGCCCGCACGATCCGTGTCGAAGAAATGGCCGCCCTCGTGGGTATGAGCCCGTCGTCGTTCCACCAGCACTTCAAGCACGTCACCACGATGAGCCCGCTCCAGTATCAAAAGCGCATTCGCCTGCTTGCGGCCCGCGCCATCATGCTCGCCGAGGATGCCGACGCCGCCAGCACGTCGTACCGCGTCGGCTACGAAAGCCCGTCGCAGTTTAGCCGCGAATACTCCCGCATGTTCGGAACGTCCCCCATCGCCGACCGAGATCGTCTTCGCCTCACCCAAGGCATTCCCGGCTAAATCCCTGCTCCAACCCACACCTCTGGCCCGTCCATAAAAGGACAAGGTCAACGCGCAGACTGGTGAGGGGGTACTTGGTCCCAATTCGTTTGCGCCATACGACTGATTTGATAAAAGGCAAGTCTGAACAAAGGGGTTGCACTTGGTAAGTGCGCCTTTCTAACGACAACCGAGCGAAAAAATCGTATTCGAAAGGGTCGAGACATGTTTTTATCATTTAGATACGTATATAATTCGCTGTTGTCGGAAACCAGGCTAAGTGAGCTGGTAGCCGTGGGGGGGGGCCGGTGCGGAAGTTAAGATCGCGATCGATGAAGTCGTGAACTTTTGAAGGGTGTATGCGGAAGGTTTTCTTCTTCTCGGCTTGGCGACTTCGGTACAAAATTGCGGCGCTTCTGATTGCGGCCTCCATCGTGCCTCTCATCCTCGCGTCGTTCGTCGACCTCTACGAAAGCCAGAGCCGATTGAAGGAAAACACGGCCGCCCTGCTCACTGCTCGTTGTGAACAACTCCAAGAGCGCCTAGACGAATTTAATCGAGCATGGCTGAGAACCGGAGATCGTATTTCGCGCCTCCCCGAAATCGAATCGGTGCCTTCGTCACCCGCCTCGGCGCAGGTTGTTGCCCGCACCAAGGAGATTCTCAAGGTTTGGCCTACCAGCGACAAGCGTATCATCGCGATTAGTGTTTTGGGCCTTACCGGAAGGGTGGTTGTTGCGACCGACGATCGCCTGGCGGACAAGGACCTTTCCTTTCATACGTATGTCAAGGAAGCGCTGGCCGGCAAACCAACTATCTCCGATGTCTACACCTATGACCCAGGGACGCAGGACGAGCCGAGAATTGCTTTTTCTACGCCTATCCTCAACTCAAATCGGGTGGTGACAGGGGTCGTCGTCGTTTTAGTCAAAGCTTCCGCTCTGCACGATATTGTCGCCAAAACCAACGAACTTGTGGGAGCCGGCAGCAATGCCTCGGTCTTTGATCGGTACGGAATCCGAATCGTCGATTCCTCCTTCGAGGGCGGCGCTCTTCGCCCATCAGGCAAATTAAGCCCCGACGATTTGGAAACCCTAACTGCCGATCAGCGGTTCGGTCCCAACACTGCCTCGCAAATGGACGACGTCTCCTCCGCTCCCGAGTGGTACGACAAAGCCACGGCGGCCAGCGTAACCACCCGCATGTTCCGGGGCGTTTCGGTCAGCGGTGTCGCTAAGTATGGTGTTGCCCGTCGGCTCCAGACCACTTCTTGGACCGTTTTTTCCGCTATTCCCGAGGCCTCAATTGACGCCAAACTCGGGACCATCGCCCGCGAAAGGCTGCTCTTTGGCCTTGCGATAGCCCTCGTCGCCGTCGCCCTTGGCGGCGTCTTTGCCCGGCCCATCCTCAGCCCAGTTCGAGCCCTCACCGATGTCACCGGCGCGCTCGCCGATGGAGACCTCTCCGCCCGCGTCGCAAACAAAAGCGAAGACGAGATCGGCCAACTCGGCCAAAGCTTTAACACGATGGCCGACCGTATCGAGACCCAGGCAAAAACGCTCCAGCAAGAGCGAGACGAACTCGACGCACGTGTGCGAGAGCGCACGGCGGACCTCGAAGCTGAAATCCAAGAGCGTAAGCGCACCCAGAGCCTCATCGAAGGCATCATGGAGAACTCATCCGCGGTCATCTACGTCAAGGACCTCGATGGCAAGTATCTCTACGCCAACTCGCTCTTCTGCGAACTCTTCCTCACCACCAAAGAGAAGCTCATCGGAAGCTACGACCACGACTTCCTCTCGTCCGAAACCGTCGAAAAGTTTCGGGAATCCGACCGCAAAATCGCAGAGTCGGATGTCGCTCTCATCGAAGAGGACTACGGCGATCTCGAAGACGGACGGCACTACTATTACTCTATCAAATCGCCCCTCCGCGACGAGCAGGGCGTTTGCTTTGCCACTTTCGGAATCTCCACAGACATCACCGATCGCAAGCGCTCCGAAGACTTCCTACGTACCAGTGAAGAAAGGACACGCCTCATTGTCGAAACCGCTCTCGATGCCGTCGTCACAATCGACCAACTGGGCCGGATCACCGGTTGGAGTCCCCAGGCTGTCTCCACCTTCGGCTACTCTCGCGACGAGGTCATCGGTCGGGAATTGGCCGACACCATCATTCCCCTTGCCTTCCGCCAAGCCCATCGCGACGGAATTGTTCGCTACGCCGAAACGGGCGAGGCTCGCGTTCTCAATCAGCGCCTGGAACTCGCTGCCATCCACAAAGGCGGCCGCGAGTTCCCCATCGAACTCTCAATCACGCCGATCCCCACCGGTGACCGCATCGAATACAGCGCTTTCATTCGCGATATCACCGATCAAAAGCTGGCCGAAGAAAAGCTCCGAGCGCAGCTCGAACGCCTGAATCTGCTCCACCACATCACCCGCGCCACCGGCGAGCGCCAAGACATCAAAAGCATTTTCCAGGTCGTGGTCCGAAGTCTCGAAGACCAGCTCCCGGTCGATTTCGGCTGCGTCTGCCTTTACGACCCCCTTGACAGCCTCCTCACCGTTTCCAGTGTCGGAATCCTCAGCGAGAGCATCTCCGCCGATCTCGCCTTGGTCGAAAACTCAAAGATCGCCATCGACGAGAACGGACTTTCGCGATGTGTGCGCGGCAACCTTGTCTACGAGCCCGATATCTCGCAGGTGGACTTCCCCTTCCCACGCCGCCTTGCCAAGGGTGGTCTCCGTTCCGTCGTCCTCTCGCCCCTACTCGTCGAAAGCGAGGTCTTCGGCGTCCTCGTCACCGCCCGCCGAGAGGCTAACAGCTTCAGCAGCGGCGAATGCGAATTCCTTCGCCAACTCAGCGAACACGTCGCCCTCTCCGCCCATCAGGCCCGTCTTCATGATGCCCTCCAGACCGCCTACGACGACCTCCGCCAAACCCAACAAGCGGTCATGCAGCAGGAGCGTCTGAAAGCTCTTGGCCAGATGGCCAGCGGCATCGCCCACGACATCAATAACGCCATCTCGCCTGTCGCCCTCTACACTGAGTCCCTGCTCGCCAACGAGCCTAGCCTTAGCCCGAAGGCCCGCGATTACCTCGAGACCATCGCCCGCTCCATCGACGACGTCGCCGCCACCGTGGCTCGCATGCGCGAGTTCTATCGCCAGCGTGAGCCCCAACTCACGTTCGCACCCGTGCCCCTCAATCGCCTCGTGAGGGAGGTCATCGACCTCACCCGTGCACGGTGGAACGACATGCCGCTCCAGCGCGGCATCCGCATCGAAACCGAAATCCAGCTCGATCCCGACCTACCGCAGATCATGGGTATCGAAAGCGAAATTCGAGAGATGCTCACCAACCTCGTCTTCAACGCCGTCGATGCCATGCCCAATGGCGGGACCCTCACCATCCGCACCAGCTACACCGAAGGCGATAGCGACTCGCAACAGGTTCGGCTCGAAGTCGCCGATACCGGCGTGGGCATGGACGAAGAGACTCAGCGACGCTGCCTCGAACCCTTTTTCACGACCAAGGGTGAGCGCGGTACCGGCCTCGGTATGGCCATGGTCTACGGCACCATGCAGCGCCACGGAGCCAACCTCTACATCGAAAGCCAGGTCGGACAAGGAACCACGATCGGTCTGACCTTCGACGCCGCCCGCAAGGACAACGGCGATACCGGCACTACGGTCTGGAATCCAACAAGGATTGCCAACATGCGCATCCTGATCGTCGACGATGACCCCCTCATCCTCAAGTCGCTTCGCGACACGCTCGAGGGTCGGGGCCACATGGTAACGGCTGCCAACGGAGGTCAGGCAGGCATCGACGAATTCGCCGCCGCCCTCAATCGTAATGAGCCCTACCCGGTCGTCATCACCGACCTCGGTATGCCGTACGTCGATGGCCGCCAAGTCTCTTCTGCCATCAAGGAGGCACATCCGGATACTTTTGTGATCCTTCTGACCGGTTGGGGACAACGCCTGGTTGATGACGGCGAGGTCCCTCCCCACGTGGACTTCGTGCTCAACAAGCCACCGAAGATCCTCGAAATACAAGACGCTTTGACCAGGAGTCAACGACATGGACGGGAATAACCTCACCATCGCAAGCCAACTCGAAAGTGGAAGGGAGATCGCTCCCACCGCTTCTATCCTCGTCGTCGACGATGAAGTCGCCCTCATGAAGGCCCTTTGCAACACCCTGCAGGATTTCGGCTACCGCTGCGTCGGCTACAACTCGCCGCTCGAAGCCCTGGAGGCGGTACGGACCGAGGAGTTCGACCTCGTCTTGTCGGACCTCATGATGCCAGAGATTGATGGCATTGCCTTCATCCAGCGCGCCCTCGAACTCGACCAGAATCTCGTCTGCGTCATCATGACCGGCCAGGGCACCGTGGCGACCGCCGTCGACGCTATGAAGTCTGGAGCGGTCGATTACATCCTCAAGCCGTTCAAGGTCAACGACGCCCTCCCCGTCATTTCGCGGGCGCTCGAAATCCGTCAGCTTCGAATCGATAAGCAAATGCTCCAAGCTCAGTTGCAGCAGAACTTCGTCGAGTTGGAAGCCCGGAATGAGGAATTGAAGCTTTTCAGTGCCGCCGCATCCCACGATCTGCGTGCCCCCCTCAATCGAATCGGGGGCTTTGCCTACATCCTACAAGAAACCTGCGGGCACCTCATGGATGCCGATAGCATGGAGTCGCTGAAGTTCATCCAGTCGTCGGTTGAAGACATGCGCCGCCTCATCTCTGGACTTCTCGACCTCACGATGGTTCGAGAGACCGAACTCCAAGCCGAAGAAGTCGACTTGAGCACCATGGCGCATTTGGTGGGCAAGGCCGCACTAGGTGCGACCACCGGTCGCCGTGTGTCGTTCGATGTTGAGCCCGGCCTCTACGTGATCGCCGATGACCGTCTCATGTCGATCGTCCTCACCAACCTGATCGGCAATGCCGTCAAATTCACTGCTAAGACCGATCCGGCCGTGATCAGCTTTGGGCGCGAGCCCTCGGACGACCGCCAGCCGTATTTCGTCCGAGACAACGGTGCCGGCTTCGACCAAATCCACGCCGACAAGCTCTTTACCCCTTTCAAACGCCTCCATTCCGACAAAGAATTCGCGGGCTCCGGCATCGGATTGAGTACCGTTCAACGCATCATCCGCCGCCACGGAGGCCAAATTTGGAGTGAATCCGAACCAGGAAACGGCGCAACCTTTTTCTTCACAATTGGCGACATTCGTTAGCGAATAAAGATGCATATTTCTCCTGTTATTTGTCGTGGATGTATCTCTTAAGGTGAGATGAATTATATTGAATCAGTAATTTTTAAGTGAAGGCTATTTTGCCTAGTTTCGCCACTAGCCATGCCATGCCACGGAGGACAAAGTACTGCAATGAATCTTGCCATGAAGGCAAATTTGTGGCCGGCGTCGACCCATTTGGGAGTGCGATTGCCCGCAATCGCTTTAGACCTGCGAAGCCTGCTTCGCTGATTCTGGGAGCGTTGGTTTCAGGCCCACGCGAAAACCAACTTTACTCAAACCGAAAAACCTCGGCGATTCAACGCGAAAACGTCGCAAAACAACCTGCAAAAACCACAAATCTCGTAAAATATAAACGGCGGAAATAACCGCCGCTTTCTGCAATGCAAACCCTCACGACCGATGTGGCGATTATTGGCGGTGGTCCCTCTGGTTCCACTTGCTCCGGATTCCTCAAAAAATACGGACCAAACACTCGCGTCCTCGTCCTCGAACGAGATCAATTCCCACGCGACCACATCGGCGAAAGCCAACTCCCGCTGATCAGCCGTATTCTCGACGAACTCGGCGTTTGGGACCGCATCGAAGCCGCCAACTTTCCCATCAAAATCGGCGGCACTTATCGCTGGGGCACCACCGACAATCTTTGGGACTTCGACTTTCTCCCTTACGGAAAGTTCGATGACGCCCCTCGCCCCGGCAAGTTCGAGGGCCAACGCCGCTACACTGCTTTCCAGGTCGACCGCGCCCTCTACGACAAGATCCTCCTCGACTACGCCGAAGAACTTGGAACTGAGGTCCGCTACCAAACCGCCGTTCGCAAGGTGGAAAAAGACGGCGACAAAGTCACCGCCCTCATCCTCGATGACGGCACCCGCGTCGAGGCCAAGTGGTTCGTTGACGCAACCGGTCACATCGGCTTCCTTCGCCGCGCGATGGACGTTGCCATCGAGGAGCCGTCCACTCTCAAAAATATCGCCTGTTGGGACTACTGGCGCAACGCCGAATGGGCCGTCTCCCTCGGAATCGGTGGCACCCGCATCCAGATTCTCTCCCTCGGTTACGGCTGGCTCTGGTTCATTCCCATCAGCCCCGACCGAACCTCCATCGGCTTCGTCTGCCCCGCGGACTACTACAAAAAGTCCGGCAAAACCATGGAGGAACTCTACGAACAGGCTCTCGCCGAGGAACCGCGCCTCCAACGCCTCATCAAAAATGCCGAGCGCGAAGACCGCTTTGCCACGACCAAGGATTGGTCGTTCGTCGCCGAGCGAATGGCGGGCCCCAACTGGCTTCTCACCGGCGAAGCTGCTGGTTTTGCCGACCCCATTCTCTCCGCTGGTATGACCCTCGCTCACGCCAGCGCCCGCGAAGCCGCTTTCATGATTCTGGAAGCGATGAACGGAGGCGATGTCGACTGGATGGCCGAAAATTACACTCGCCGAAACGATCGTCGAGTCCGCCAGCACATCCGCTTTGCCGACTACTGGTACGGGGCCAACGCTAACTTCACCCAGCTCAAGGACTACACCAGCGAGATCGCCCGCGACGCCGGTCTTGAACTCAATGGCGACCAGGCGTTCCAATGGCTCGGCACCGGTGGCTTCATCGAGGAAGACATGGAGGTCGCCGGACTCGCGCTCCTCCGCCTCGACCAAATCCACTCGATCACCGGCCGCCTCTCCGAGACCCCCGCCACCAGCGCTCTCGACGGCTACACCCACTTCGTCATCGACGTAACCGGAGCCGAGAAGGTCAAAATCGCTCGCTTCGATAAGGGCGGGGTCAAGCCCGTCTACGCCATCCGCCGCGACGGCAAAGTCCTCCCCGTTTACGGCTTTTTCGGATTCCTCACCGAAGGCCTTTTCCATTCGCCAAAGCTGGATGAGGCGATGCCCTTCATCGCCGACCTCATGGCCAAACACGGTGCCCGCTTCGACGAACAAGCTCACGCTCGCCTCACCGAATGCCTGGACGCCATGGTCCGAGAAGGCTGGGTCAAACCCTACGCCTCCCACGATGGACAAGCTGTGAGACACGAAATGCCGATGGAAACCGCCGCCATTCACACCCACATCCCCGACCGAGGCGATCAAGACTAACTCTGGGAGGGTGGGCTTCCAGCCCACCTCGTGAACAGGTCACGACCACTGGTTAGGACCTCTCACCGACGAGTGATGAAAGCCTCTTTTGGAGTGCGATTGCCTGCAATCGCTTTGGTCGGCGAAGCCTGCTTCGCTGAGTCTGGATGATGGGCTTAAAGTCCAACCCGCGGACCAATCGTAGCATGGGTAATGACCTTTGCGAAGCTGTGACTTACCCGTGCAAAATCCAGCGTGCCGACCAACCCATTTCCCCTCCAAAGCTTGGAGGGGTGGCGCGAAGCGATGGGGTGGATGGGTTTAAATTGACGATGTACAAAATCCCTTCGAACAAGCCTAATAGCGACGTCTGACCCCTGGGAGGGTGGGCTTCCAGCCCACCACTTAGATGAGCCGTGGCACCGGTAAAAGCATCTGCGAAGCTGTAACCTACCAGCGCTCAAAACAAAAACACCAACCCATCAAGCTTGGAGGGGTGGCGCAAACACAAGCCAAGACGACCCCTTACACCAACTCCCCAAACTCACCTAGCCACGGCTCATACCGCCGCCATCGCTCAACCGACGATCGATAAATCGGCTGACGCGCCTGCCATCGACTCGGCGTATTGATCGCGCTCGTGTTCGCATCATGATGCAGACACGCGTCGTCCCACGGCAAACCAAGGAACGAAATAATCGAAGGAATCACCTCCGCTGGTCGATCCGTCAAGTCCTCGTAATCGACCTCGAACAGCCGATCCGCCGGCAGCTCGCCCCGCCAAAACTCCATCGTCCGCAGGTACTCGCGGTAGTACTCCACCACGTTCCGCTTGTCGTAGGCAAACACCGGCCCCGGACCAAAATACGTGGTCCAAATCGAAAGGCACGTATCGATCGGATTCCGCCGAATATGGACAAAACGGGCGTTCGGCAACGCCCGATGAATCACCCCCGCCGAAGCAAAGTTCAGCGGCATCTTATCCGTCACTCGCTCGCCTCCCCCCGCCAGCAACCGCGCGTACTCGACGTACTCTTTGGCCAATGCCTCCATGTCCGGCTTGCCACCCAGGACCAAACGCCGCGTTTCCTCGATCCAAAACCGAAGCTCGCCCCCCGACGTCACCATCGGGTGGCTCGAAAGAATCTGGTCCAGAAGCGTCGTCCCCGACCGAATCATTCCGATGATGAAGATTGGCGCGTCGCTGGAAGAACGCCCCTCTGGCAAGCTCGAATAGAGCTCTCGAATCTGCCGATGCTCTTCGGCAAACCGCGCGGGATCGACGTAAGCCCCCGTCCGATTTACTTCCAATGCCAAGGCGTTGGCCCGGTCGAAGTGTCCCATCGCCTCCTCGTACCGTTTCGTCTGCTCACAGGCTCGACCCAGCGCGTACCGAAGGTACATTTCATCCCGGCCCCGCAATTCGCCGGAAGCCAAGAATCCTTCCATTTCCGACAAGAACCCGTCGGAGCCTGTCAGCTTCTTGCCCAGCATCAGGCTGTAGTACGCGTACGCTCGGTCCTTCCCCTCACGGAGCATCCGCTCGAAAATCTCCGCCGACTCCTCAAACCGACCCTGGTTGATCAGCCACGTCCCGTATCCACTTCGCGCCGACGGCGAAATCTGCATCGCCAAATGGTGGTGTCGCTCGGCCTCTTCGTCGTTTCCGACCATGGCGTACGCCCCCGCTACCGCGGTTTCCAGCGGCGCGTGCCGCGGACATTTTGCCAGTCCTTCCGACAAGCACTCGATCGCGGCGCCGTACAAGCCGAACTGTGAGTGAACCGAAGCTTGCGCCAAGTAGTTCTGAGGTGCGCCCGGGGCCAGCCGAATCGCTTCCCGAAAGGCCGCGATCGCCTCGTCGTTACGATGCGCCGCCGCAAAGGCCAAACCCAAGTTATGTCGATGTTCCGGCACCTTCGGTGCGATCCGAGCCGCCTGCGTCAAGGCGTCGATGGACTCAAAGGGCAGTTTGGCCGCCAGCAGTGCAACCCCCAAAACGCCGTAGCTCTCCGCATCCGATGGATGAGCCGCAACCGCCCGTTTGGCATACTCAATCGCCACGCTCGGTTCGCTCAGTAAAGCGAGCCAGGTCAGGGCATCGTGGTTATTGGGTTCCAATTCCAAAACCCGCTCATACACGGGAATGGCCTCGTCCGCGCGCTTCAGTTTTGCCAAGCAAGCGCCCGATAGAAGGAGAAAATCGAGGTGGGATCGAAGAGAAAGGGGGACCTTCTCAAGGTGCCGAAGCGCCTTGCCGAACTCCCCCTTTTGGTAGTGTTCATATGCCTGCCGAACCAACTGGTCGACAGATAGATTCGGTTTCTTGGCCAAGGGTCGCTACTTCAGGTGGTTTCGCTCTTTCACCACTTGAATGCGCCGTTCGCGCTCCTCGGGAGAAAGGCTTGTGTCCGCCTGGATATTCTTGATTCTCTCCTCCGGTGTACCCTGAACGTAAGGGTTCGTGCCATCGGCCGGCTTAGGATTCACCGGCACGGATTCGCCGCAACCCGCGACCAAGAGACCGCACGCGAGAATTCCGAGCGACAAGAATAGGGCTTTCATTTTCATTCCATTGATTTCCATAAGCAAAGGTCGAAGGCAGTGACCTCGGGGGGCGAAGTCACTGCCGTGGTGTTCGAACGGTCGGAGGACTAGAAAGCCGATCCGTTACAGGTGACGTCCCAGTTGCGGTACGTCCACCCGGTACCCGTCCAAGGATTCTTATCCAAGAGCGGAGTCAGGGTCGCATCGACGTTCGTCACGTTCGGAGGCGTCGTGCCACTTCCGTAGAATCGACAGATGCCAGTCCAACCGAAGTTGCTGTACTTCATCTGCGACTTCTTCGAGTACTTGGCGTGGCCGTCGGCAAAGCCGAAGTTGCCACCCTCGTGGTTCACGTGCGTCGTTGGGCCGTCAGTGCCGGTTGGGCATCGGTTCGTCGTCGGCTTGCCGATGACGTTCGGACAGTTGCTGTCGCTCATGCCGTTCCAAGAAGGAGCCGACTGGGAGACTTTCTGCTTCTGCGATTTCTCGCTGATGATGACGGTCGAAGCCGGTTCCGGCATAGCCGTCACGGTCTTACCTTCGGCAATGGCGTTGAACGCCGCGCTGCCGCAGAATGCGGTAACTGCGCCGTTATTGTCAAAGCATCCCCATCCGTTGTGTCCGTCTTGGTCGATCGCGACGGAGTCAGAATAGATCTGCATGTTCTTGATGTACGGATAGACCGATCGCACCCAGTTGGTGGGAGCCGTCGGGTCCATAGCGCCGTTGACGTACGGCTGGCCGTAGTAGGTGTTGCCGGGGTCGCCGCCATTGTCGTACGGAAAGATGTCGTCGACGTCGGTGGCGTACATGGTAGCGCCGAGCGCGAGCTGTTTCTGGTTGCTCAGACAAGAAGTCTTCTTCGCGGCAGCCTTTGCCTGGGCAAAGACGGGGAAGAGGATAGCGGCGAGGATCGCAATGATCGCGATGACGACGAGCAGTTCGATCAAGGTAAAGGCTTTGTTACGTGATCTCATAAGTATTTCAATTGAATTTAGGGCGGGGAACCGGGGTCGGCGGGCTTACCGTTGGGAGTGACCGACAGTTCGGGTTTGGTCGAGGACCGAATGACGAGTGGTGCTTCTAACAAGATGTGTCGGGGAGCCGAGTCAGCAATGCCGGTGATGCGATCCAGCAAAAGATCGCTTGCATACTTTCCGAAGCCGAGAAAGTCCTGGCACGCCGTTGTGAGGGTGTCGTTTTCGGGATTGTCCCACCGGGAAAGGCCGTCGAATCCGATCACCGACATGTCATTCGGGACCGAGACGCCTGCACCTTCGAGGAACGAGATCAGCCAGAACGCAAGCACGTCACACGTGACGAAAACTGCGGTCGGGCGGGGAGTGAGCGAGAGGATTTTCGACGCGAGGCGATGCGCCCACGCCGAGTAAAGACTGTTTTTCGAAAGCCGACCCACATATCGGCCCGCCAACTGCCAAGGTTCGCCCTCGGGGTTTGGCATGTTGTCCGCCACTAGGCAAACGGTATGGTCGCCAAGGCCCGCTTGCTGCATGGCCCGCTTATAACCCTGTATTCGGTCGAGCGCCGGTCGGGGAGTCTCATTGTCCGCCGCGCAAACGATGTCGCGGTGCCCTAGCTTCATCAGGTACTGCACGCACTGGCGAGCGGCCGAGAGGTTCGCTGTACCCACGTGGTCGGCCAGAATTCCGTCCGGTGCCGGACAGTCGGCAAAGACCAGCGGCTTCCCGCGCCGCACGATCTCACGAATGATGTCCGAATTGTCCGCGTAAGGGTCTCTTTGGACAATCGCGCCAACTACATTCTGATTGTCCAAAATTTCGCTCAAAAATTGTCTTTCATCCGACTTGACGTGGTTGCCAAAGAATCGGGTTGGCTCGCGGACGATCATGCGAAACCCTGTCCCCAACAGGCCCGCCGAAATCCCCTTCATGAACCGCAGGGTCGCCTCGTCGGCGATTGGGTGGCTCACCCACACGTGGACCTCGGTCCCCTTCGTCACCGGAGCGATGTCGCGATGGATGCCGACAACCGGCCGTGAGTGCTGAACACGGGTGATGTCGCCCGCATCGGCCAGCACTTGAATCGCAAGTCGAACCGTTCCGCGGCTCACGCCGATCTGATTCGCCATCTCCTGTTCTGCGGGAAGGAAGGAGCCGTACGCGTATGTACCGCTCTGAATGCCTTGGCGAATGGCGTTAACGGTAGCCGCGACGGTAGGGGACAAAGACTTTGCCATAGCAGATTATCGCTCTCCCCTCTCTCTGTTCGCTTCGATTCTAACCAACATTTAACGACTCCTTGGACGAATTGCTGGACATTATACAAAGAAATCCAAAATTGTTCAAACAATTTTCATACATTTTTTCGTAAATTGTTCACTTGACTCTAATATTGTCTAAAATGACTGTCGTTTTCAGTGGTTTCGAGGGAATCCGCGATAATGGTGGAGGCAAATGTTCGACGATTTGGACCATTTAGAAGAGGAGGCGATCTACATCCTGCGCGAGGTCTACGGCCAATTCGCCAACCCCGTCATCCTCTTCTCTGGTGGCAAAGACTCCATCGTCGTCACCCACCTCGCGATCCGCGCTTTTGCGCCGATGCCCCTCCCCTTCCCTCTGCTCCATGTGGATACGGGACACAATTTCCCGGAAACAATCGCGTTTCGTGACCATTTTGTACAAAAGAATAATGCCCGCTTGATCGTCCGCCTCGTCCAAGACACCATCGATCAAGGTCGCGCCGTCGAAGAAACCGGTCCCCGCGCCAGCCGAAACGCGATCCAATCCGTCACCCTCATGGACGCCATCCGGGATCTCAAAATCGACTGCGCCATCGGCGGCGCTCGCCGCGACGAAGAGAAATCCAGAGCCAAAGAGCGTGCCATTTCGTGCCGAAACTCGGCTGGACAATGGGATCCCAAAGCCCAACGACCCGAGTTCGGTCGCCACCTCAACTGCGCCCACTCCGCCGGCGAACACTTCCGCGCCTTCCCCCTCAGCAACTGGACCGAACGCGATGTTTGGTTGTACATCGTCCGTCGCAACCTCCCCGTCCCCGACCTTTATTTCAGCCATACCCGCCTGGTGTTCGAGCGCGAGGGAGTGCTCTACGCTGTCACCGACTTCTTGCAGCCTGACGGCGATGAACTCGCCACTGAGCGAGTCGTCCGCTTTCGCACCGTTGGCGATGCCACTTGCACCGGCGCAATCCTTTCGACCGCCTCGAACCTCGCCGACATCCTCGACGAAATTTCCACGCTACGCACCACCGAGCGCTCCGGTCGCGGAGATGACAAGCGATCCGATACTGCCATGGAAGATCGCAAAAAGCAGGGGTACTTCTAAATGAAGAGCCTCCTCCGCGTCGCCACCGCCGGAAGCGTCGATGATGGCAAAAGCACCCTCATCGGTCGGCTCCTGCTCGAAACCGATTCCCTCCTCGACGATCAGCTTCAAGCCCTGGAAGACTCCAGCCGCCGACGTGGCTCCGAAGAACTCCAACTCGCGCTCGTTACCGACGGTCTCCGCGCCGAGCGCGAGCAGAACATCACGATCGACGTCGCATTCCGTACGTTTTACAGCCGCGACCGCCGCATCATCCTCGCCGATTCGCCCGGTCACGTCGAATACACGCGCAATATGGTCACTGGCGCATCGACCGCCGATGTTGTCATCGTCCTTGCCGATGCCTTTCGGGGCGAGACGGTTCAGAGCCGCCGCCACCTGGCCATCGCCTCCCTCCTCCGCACCCCGCTGATCGTCCTCGCGATTAATAAGATGGACCTGGTCGGCTACGACCAACAAGTCTTCGACCAGCTTCGCGACTCGCTGGTCGGCTTTGCAACCAGTCTCGGGGCGAATCGCGTCGAGGCGGTCCCCATTTCCGCCTTGATCGGTGACAACGTCTGCTCGAAATCGGAGGCGATGCCCTGGTACACGGGTGACTGCCTGCTCGATCTCATCGACCAGTTCGAACCCGAGTCGCAGATCGGTATGGCGAGGTTAGCCGTCCAAAGTGTGCTCCGCGCTGGCGAAAATCGACGCTACTACGCAGGGTCGTTGGTTGGCGGATCGGTGGGCATCGGCGACACCTTGCGAGTGTCTTCGGGCAATAAGTCTGTGGTCGAAGAGATTCTGGTTGCGGGCGATCAGGCTGACCTTGCGCCGTCCGGCTCCGCCTGCGCGGTGCGCTTAGCCGACGAACTCGATATCAGCCGTGGCGACTGGCTGTCCGCCATCGCCTCGCCGCCAACCGAAGCAAGGACTTTTCACGCCACGCTCTTCTGGCTCCAGCCGGAGGCGTTACGCCTCGGCATGACTTACCAACTGCGCCAAGGTCCTCGCACGCTGTCCGCCAAAGTCACATCTATTCTCGGACAGCTTAACTTCGAAACCGGCGCATTCTCGCCCACTGGGTCTATCGCCGTCAACGACGTCTGCCGAGTCGAAATCGAGCTGGCTCAGTCCGCGCCGTTGGAACTCTTCGCCGACAGCCGTGACCTTGGCGGGTTCGTCCTTGTCGATCCTCGCCACCAAACCGTCGCCGCTGGATGTATCGAAGCGATCCTCGATGCCGAAGTCGCTTCCAACGCGAAGCTAAACACTGTTCTGTGGTTGACCGGCCTCAGCGGAGCCGGAAAATCGACTCTCGCCACCGCCATTACCGATGCGCTTCTAGCCCAAGGCGTTGCCGTGATGCATCTGGACGGCGATCTCCTGCGCTCCGGCTTGTGCTCAGATCTCGGCTTTACTGACGAGGATCGCCGAGAGAACGTGCGTCGCACGGCCGAGGTCGCCAAACTCTTCGCACAGCGGGGAACGCTGACCATCTGTTCGCTCATTTCGCCTTCAAAAGCCCAGCGCGACCTCGCCCGCGAAATCCTGGGTGACTGTTTCGTCGAAACCTACGTCCGTTGTGGGTTGGACGAGTGCATCCGCCGCGATCCCAAAGGTTTGTACGCCCGCGCGATCTCCGGTGCGATCCCCCGTTTCACCGGCATCAGCGACCCCTACGAAGCCCCCGAAACGCCGGAACTGGTCGTGGATACCGAACGACACTCCGTCGAAGAGTGCGTTCGGAATGTGCAGTCCTACCTGCGGCGAAGCGGCCGCATGTAAAGATTGGGCACCGATCGCGATAGCAGCCAAGATGCCCGCGTAGAATCGTCCATATGAGCGAGTCCACTATTCCGAGCCCTGCCGATTACGCTGGTGGGCTTGAATCTTTCGAAAAGCTGACGACCGCCTTTTACGAAAAGGTGGGAAAGGATGCGATCTTGGCCCCAATCTTTGAAGAAATGGACCACGAGCATCCCAAACATGTCGCCGCGTTCATGGCTCAGTGCTTCGGGGGCGGGACGCCGTACTCGGGCGACCGGTCGGAAAACGAGGCTTTGCGCGAAATGGTGGGCAAGCACTTGGGCCGCCACCTGACCGAACAACAGCGCCGTCGCTGGGTGGAGCTCCTGTTCGATAGCGCCGACGAGGTCGGCTTGCCGAATGACCCCGAGTTCCGCTCTGCCTTTGCCGCCAAGATCGAATGGGGAAGCCGCATCGCGGTCATGAACTCTCAGATGGACGAGAATCCGGTGGGTCCCGACGACCACATTCCCCGATTCGGATGGGGAAGCGTGCGTGGGCCGTGGGAATCGGTCGGAAGCATCTGCAACTTCGAGTTGGACGAAGAGATCATCCCATAGCGAACAGACCAACTAAATCGCTCGGATGATTGGCCGTCATCGTTGGCCGCGTTGCGACCAACTCATCCGCATCGTGGGCGCCCCAGATGGCCGCGCACGTCTGGACTCCGGCGGCATGCCCCATGTCGATGTCGGCTCTGGCATCGCCGATCATCACCGACTCGGATGGACCGAATGGGAAGGCTTCTCGTACACGATGGATCGACTCGGGGTGCGGTTTGTAGTTGGACACATCGTCGGAGCCAAGGACCATGGCAAACAGGTCCCGCAAGTTCATCAATTCGAGGTTGTGGTCGGCGACGGAGCGCTTTTTGCTGGTGGCGATGGTCAGGGTGTGCCGCGTTCCCAAAACAGACAATGCCTCTCGCATACCACCGAAGACCGTCAGCTCTGAACCCGCCATTTCGGCATAAAGGCGGCGGTAAGTTGCGATCAAATCGGCGGCATCTTTCTGGCCGGACCAGCGAGGAAAAGAGACTTCGAGCGGAATCCCCATCGCCCCTGCAACCTCATTTTCTTCGGGTTCTTCAAGTTCATGGAACCGAAATGCCGCCTGAGTCGCCTTGACAATACAGGAGCGCGAATCAATTACAGTTCCATCCAGATCGAAAATTAGAAGCACCGCACCAGATTATGCCGATAGAAATAACAGTGTGCGGGATTCGTCAGAGGCGAATTCGCGTAATATGTACTAGGAGACAAGATGAAGTGCCCACGCTGTCGCGGAATGGCTCCCGATGGGGCCCAGTTTTGCCCGAATTGCGGCAATGACCTGCGCTTGTTCCAGCAGTCTCCCGCCCAAAAGCAACAAGTTCCTGTGAGGGAGCAGATGCGCAAGGCATCCATGGCTGCTGCCCCCGCCGGTTATTTCCAGGCCCAATCCGCAGCCAGTGCGGTCATGCCTGCTCCGGCCAAAAAGAAGCTTAAAGTTGGTTGGATCATTGCGGGTGTTGCGGCCCTGATGCTCATTGCCTTCGGATTCGTCGCAACCAAACTTCTCGCCAAGAGCGCAACCAATGACCCGTCGAAGGTTCTTGCCAAGCAAGGCGCAACCTCGGGCCCGATGCTGCAGGTAACGGGCAAGGAAGCGCCAGTCCTCGGTCAGACCGCCAAAGTTCCGACCGAAATGCCGGACGACGTTTTGCGATGGCTTCAGCACCTGGAGCGCATCGAAAAACAACGCGGCAAACTAGCCCGCCAGGGCCTTTCTGATTTGATGGTCATGGCTCAGTCGGCTCAGTTCGGCACCGACCTCGACAGCTTGAAGTCGCTTGCGACTGGAGACCCGGACGCACCGGATCCGACTCCGGCGGCGGACAAGATCGCCGAGTCGAACGTCGGAACCAAGAAGGCCTGGTCCGATCTGCGCGTCGATTTCGATAGCTACCCGCCTCCAGCCGAGTGCCAGACTATCGCCAACTCGTACGGCCACGCGCTCGACGAGACCGGGGCGATGATCACCGACATCAACGACGCCATCGCTCAATCGAAGGACGACGTCAACGCCGCGCTGAAAAAGCTGTACGGTATGCAGCACACCTCGGGCGACATCGACAAGTTCGGCTCGGAAACGGACGACAAGGTGAAGGCTATTTGCGAAAAGTACAACAAGCGCAAGTGGTTTAGCATCAGTTCCGACTTCGGCAACTCGAATATCTTCCAATCTCTCGGCGGTCTTCACTAGACAGCATGACGCTCTTTTCGAAGCTTCGGCCGAGCAAGCCCGTAAGGCGCACTCGACCGAAGGTCGATGAGACAATTCAAACCGCCGCCGACCAAGCCTTGGACGAGGCGCAGTCAAAATTTCCTCTTCCCTATACGCCGATGCTGGAATGGCGTCGGTACAGCGTCACGGCGGGTATGGCGCACTATCAGCAAGGGCTTATCAGTCTTTCCAGCATCGTGCTGAAGGATCCAGATCATGTGCGCGAGACGCTTCTGCACGAGTACGCGCACCTGCTGGCCTTCGCACGTCATGGCCGACGTGGGGCCGGGCATGGCAAACACTGGCGTCAAGCCATGGTCGATTTGGGTTTAGAACCCAAGGTTCATCATCATTACGAGGTGGTGCGGAACCAATCGCATCAGAAGGTGGTGTATCGTTGTAAGCGTTGCGGCTACACCTTCGACCGAAAAAGGCGACTTCCCCAGCGAAAACGCTATTTTCATCGTGATTGCGGTGGACAAATCGCGTTTGTTGAAGTACAAAGAGCGACAAGACAAAAAGAATCAGCGTAGAGTCAAATACCCCGGATGTGGATTGCAAACGTCGATAAGACCCGGATTCTTGAGCAGAAAACGGAGTGTGAGTTCGGAATCTGCGCCTCCGTCCTGATGGAGCGTGCCGGGCTTGCCGTCTTTGACGCTCTTCGCGAACTCGTTCCCCCTGGCGGCCGTGTGATGGTTTTCGCCGGAAAGGGGCATAACGGCGGCGATGGGCTCGTCGTGGCGAGGATCGCCCACCAGCACGGCTACCGAGTCGACGTGATGATGACCGGGATGGAAGAGTGCCTCGCTCCGCTTTGCCGCCATCAACTCGACGCCGCAGTCAACGCCGGAATCGAACCCATTTTCCCGAGTAGCCACTGTTGGAGCAAGAAGCTCGACCAAATCGGGGCGAAGGACGTGATCATCGACGCTATTCTCGGCATCGGCGCGAAGAAAGAGGTTCACGGCTCGGTGCGCGAGTGCATCCAGGCGATCAATCGAAGCGGCGTACCCGTCATCTCCGTCGACGTTCCCAGCGGCATCTGTTGCGACACTGGCGAGGAACTGGGTGAGAGCGTATGGGCGCTGAGGACGATCACCTTTGGCATGGCCAAGCCGTATCTTTTCCAAGGAATCGGCCTGGAGCACGCGGGGTTCTGGTCGGTTTCTGAGATCGGATTTCCGCAGGTCTTGCTGACCGAACCGTCCGAGGCGCGCGTCCTCGACGGCGAATGGGTTGCGAGCCTTCTGCCTGAGAGACTGAAGTCCAGCCACAAGGGCGACAACGGTCACGTGCTCATCATTGCGGGAAGCAAATGGATGCGTGGCGCGGCGTCGCTGGCGGCGATGTCGGCGTTGTCCGCCGGAGCCGGATTGGTGACCGTTGCCTCGGTGCCAAGCGTTTGCGACGCGGTCGCCGCTCATGTCCCCGAAGCATTGCTCCTGCCTCTGCCCGAGATCGACGGCGTGATCAGCCCGACCGCGATCCGCACCCTCATCGAGCTTGAGCATAAGTTTGTTTCGACCGTTGTTGGCCCCGGTCTGAGCACCGAGGAGCCGGTGATGGAATTTTTGCAGGAGTTGTTCTGCCAATGGGCGATTCCCTGCGTGGTCGATGCCGACGCCCTTAACTGCGTGGCGGCCGGAGTTCAACTCCCGATGACGGACTGCGTGCTCACGCCGCACCCCGGCGAAATGAGCCGACTCCTCCACTCCAGCGTGGCTGAGATTCAATGCGACCGATTCCGAACGGTTCGCACAGCGGTTGAGGACATGAAGCAGTGCGTACTCCTGAAGGGTCCGTATAGCATCGTCGGTGAGCCAAACCAGCCATTGCTGGTTAATTGCACCGGCAATCCGGGGCTGGCGAGCGCGGGAATGGGTGACGTTTTGAGTGGCATCATCGGAACCCTGATGGCGCAGGATTTGCCCGGCTACTACGCGGCGGGGTGCGGCATGTTCTGGCATGGAGCGGCGGCGGACATCTGCGCCGAGGAGATTGGGCAGGTTGGCTATCGAGCATCGGACGTTGCCAAGGCCCTGCCATTCGCCCGGTCCAGAATCGTCTCCGCTTGTATGGAACGTTAAAGAATCCCACCGAATTTCGGCAATTCAGGCTAGAATGTCCTCAGAGTGCTACGAAAATTACCAGCCCTTCTGCTCCTAGTTTTATCCGCGAGCGCTTTTGCGGCCCAAGAAGTGACCATCACTTTTCCAGATAGCTCCGAACATATCGTGTTCGAATCCGCGAATTGGCCCACCTCCGACCCGCCCAAGTCGATCACCTTCAAGGTGGCAAAGATCAATTTCGCACTCGATACAACGAATAAGACTGATCGCATTTTCGTCGTCGATACCGCCGCCAACAAGCTCGCGTCCAAGACCCTTGCCGAGATCAAGGATAACAACTGGACGATGACCAAGGACGACTTCAAGGACCTCTATAAGGTGAAGGTCGAGGTCTCCACGCCGAAGGGGCCAATCGCAGCGGCGTCCGTCATGTTGGCTGACGCGGCGGATGAGCGAACCGACCTGGTCGACCCATCCACCAACGGCACCGCCTCGTTCATGTTTGTGAAGGCTGGCGAGGTGAAGGTCGCCGTGACGTACAAGGCGAACGGCCAAGCAAAGGACCCGGTCAAGCAGTCGTTCACTGTCGGCGGCGATAAGGACGCGACGCTAAAAGTCGCGGTTCCCGACGGGGACGCGGTCGCGGCTGGCACCGCTCCGGCGGGTAATACGCCTGCGTCAGATACGGGCTCGTCGAAGGAAAAAGGCAAAGATTCAGGCGATAAGAAAGGCGACGAGAAGGTCGACACCGGCAACGGAATGCTCGGCAATCTCTTCATGACCCTTATCGGGTTTGCCGTCGTCGCGGGCGTTGGCTATTGGATCGTCCTCTTCATGAAGAAGAATCCGGATCGCGTGAAGGACACAATGACGAAGCTGGGGGCCGATGTGCCGAAGCCGTACGACCCGGCGACAGACCCGGCCAACGATCCAAACCCGGTCGCTCCGATCAAGCCTCAACCACTTCAGCAGATCATTCTCGATCAGTCGTCGGCTCCGGCCGTAGCGCCGGTGCCGATGAGCGCGACTCCGGCCGCCGCACCGACGGTGACGGGTATTCCCAAGCTCATCGCAGGAGATGGAAGCGCGTTCCAACTGCCCGAAGGCGAGACGGTGGTGGGTCGAGAATTTGGCAACGGTTTGGTCGTCCCGGACGATACGGTCTCTAGAAAACACGCAACTCTGCTGAAAATGGGAACAAGTGTCGAACTGCATGATCACGGAAGCACGAACGGAACGTGGGTTAATGGCGTCAAAGTTTCCGGGTCGCAAACACTTCGACCAGGAGACTCGGTCCGATTTGGAAAAATCGAATACCGATTTGAAGGCTAATGGGAAGCATTCTATTTAAGGCAATAGCGGGAATGATCGCCGGGCTCGCGGCTTGGGCGATCGTCGAGCCGTTCAAACCAGCGCTGTACTCGGAAGCGTGGGGCAACTTCGAAAGCGCCCTCATGTTCTTCTGGGCGATTTTCCTCGGCGCGACCGTCGGCTTCATGAGCGGCTACCAGCGCGGTAGTCGAACCCACGCCTTAAAGGAATGCGGCCTGAGCGCCCTCTTTGCTCTGGTGGGCATCATCATTTTCAGGAGCCTGGCGGCTCCCTTTACCGCCCTCATCGGGGCGGGACCGCTGACGATCATTGGCCGTATCGGCGCAATCGGCATCATCGGCGCTGGTCTGGGCGGTGGTATCGGCATCGCAACATTCGTCCCTCGACGCGGTATCCAAGGTCTGGTCGGCGGCTTGATCGGTGGCGCGGTGGCGGGTGGCCTGTTCGATATCGTTGGCGCGTTTGCTAGCGGCCTCGACCTGACGCTTCACCACGTGAAGCAGGGTAGCGTCGGCGAAGTCGGCGCGATTCCCCGAGCTCTAACCTCGATCATCATGTGCGGCGCGATCGCCCTTATGATCGGCATCATCGAAGCGCTCAGCCGCTCGGCGTGGCTTCGCCTAGAGCTTGGACGCAACGAGGGCAAGGAATGGGCGCTGGATAAGCCGGTGATGACCATCGGCCGATTCGAGCGGGCCGATATTCCGCTTTTCGGCGACCAAAGCGTTGCCCCTCAGCACGCCGTCATCCAAAAGCAGGGCGGCTCGTATGTTCTGATCGACCAGGGGTCGCAGATGGGAACCGGCGTTAACGGCCAACGAGTCCAGCAAGTGATGCTGAACCCCGGCGACGCGATCCAGATCGGCGGCTTCAACCTACGGTTTTTGATGAAGAATGCGAAGGTTCCCAACCGGGGACCGGAGCCAAATCGAGGCATGGCGTTCCCAATCAGCGGTCCAGGCCAACCCGCTATGCAACCCATGCCGGGCATGCAGCCAACCATGATGGGACCAGGCGGTCCGGTTCAACCTGTTCAGCCAATGCAGCCAACGATGATGAACCCCGCCATGCAGCCGACTATGATGAATCCGGCTATGCAACCGACGATGATGAATCAAGCGCCGATGCAGCCAACGATGGCGGTACCCCAACAAAATTTCGATCCGACGGTCGCAGTTGCATCTCAGCCGAACTTTCAGCCGACTATGGCAGTCCAAACAAGCGGATTCGCACTGGTTGCGATGGATGGGCCGTTGATGGGGCAACGTTTCCCCCTCGGCGGGCCGTTAGAACTAGGGAGGGAGTCACAAATGGTACCGATGGGATTCGACACAAGCGCGAGCCGAAAGCATGCGCGAATTGAACCTGCGGGCGCTGGAGTGAACGTCACCGACCTCGGCAGTACGAACGGAACTTTCGTTAATGGACAACGAGTGGCTACAGCAACCGCAAAAAATGGCGATATTGTAAAAGTAGGCGCAACAAGTTTTCGCATAGAATCCTAAAGGCAGAACCATGGACCTGACACAAAGAGTAGACATCAACCGAACAGTAATGACCAGCGCACCCGTCGCAGGTGGCGGTCAGCCAACCATGGCCATGTCCCCGACCGACATGGGTCGCACCTCGGTCATGGCGCCGATGACCGCCTTGGAAGTCGAAATCGTGCCCGGTCGAACCGTCACGATGGCCAACGGTCCAGCTCGTGAGCAATTTCTGCTGGAGCTTCGCGCCGGTGGCGGATCGGAGACGTTCGGCGGAATCGTGAGCGGAAGCCGCACGCCGATGAACCTCTGCCTTGTCATCGACCGATCCGGTTCAATGGAGGGCCAGCCGCTTGAGTTTGTGAAACAGGCGTGTTCGCACGTAGTCGATCTTCTGTCGCCGACCGACGTTCTGAGCATTGTCACCTTCGAAGAGATGGTCGAGGTTCTGATGCCGCCCCAGCAGGTGACCAATAAGGACATGGTCAAGGCGGGAATCAGCCGACTCCAAGCCGGAAACACCACCAATTTGTACGATGGCATCTCGCTGGCCATGCAGCAGATTATGCAGTTCATCGAGTCGAACCGCGCCACGCGAATGATCGTTTTGACCGACGGCGACCCGACGGCGGGCATCAAGGACTACACCGCGCTGGTGAACCACGCGGGCGAATTGCGCAGCCGAGGAATCTCGGTCACGTTCTTGGGCTTCGGTCCCGACTACAACGAAGAGCTGTTGGCGGGCATGGCCAAGAAGGCGGGCGGTAACTACTACTTCATTCCCCAGCCTCAGCTCATCCCAGAAATTTTCCGATCCGAGCTTGAAAAGCTCATGACGACCGTCACGCGAAACATGTCGCTTGAGCTGAAGTTGGCTCGATGGGTTTCGATGCGCGCGCCTCAACAGGCGACGGATGGCGGCTCAGTCACGATTCCGTTGGCGGACATGGAGCGCGGAAGCGTCATTCAGCAGGTCATCGACCTGGAGTTCCCCAACCACCCGCTCGGCCACTACCGAGTCCTAGGCGGCAAGCTCTCGTATGAGGACCTGCTGACCGGCGAGCACAAGGTGCTCGACCTCGACTTCGAGATGGAGTTCTCGTCCGATTCGGCCCGCTACTCGGCACCGGTGAACCCACGTGTGGGTCAAGCCGCGACGATTGTGGCTTCCAGCAAGGCGATCGAGAAGACGGTTATGGGCCTCAAGACGGGCGCGATCACCCAGATGGGCGCGATCCAAGAGCTTCAGAAGACGCAAATGCTGTTGGTCAACGAAGGCCGAACGGCGGAAGCGCAAGAAGTCACGATGGCTCTGCGTGCGTTGCAGACTGGCGATAAGGGCGCGGCGGAGAAGACCCTCATGGGCACCTTCGTCAACCTTGACACCGGTAAGTCGAGCAAGTAAGGCTTTCTGGGCAGAGGGCGTGCACTTCGTGCAAGGGCTCACTACGTTAGGGCATAGGGCTCGCTTCGCTAGGGCATGCACTGCGTGCAAGGGCAACGCTACGCTTAGGGCGTCGACTTCGTCGAAGGGCTAAGGGCATCTATTCACTTATTTGGTTAAACTCAACCGGATGAGTTATCGCAATCTGACGGCTTGGGACAAGTCGATGTTGATGGTTGTCAAAGTGTATGATTTCTGCGCCACTCTGCCAGCGGATGAGAAGTTTGTTTTGAGTGCGCAGATGCGGCGAGCTGCCCTTTCGATTCCCTCAAATATCGCGGAAGGCTATGGAAGGGGAACCAAACAGGATTACGCTCGCTTTCTTGATATTTCGATGGGCTCCCTCCGCGAACTCCAAACGCAACTAGAAGTGGCGCGCAGGCTTAAATTTGGGGAAACCAAGGCACTCCAAGACGAACTTGAGGAGTTGGCTCGCATCATACGTGGACTGTCAAAGTCGCTTCGCAAAGACACCCCTCCCGAGGGTTCGTAGCTTAGCACGCGGAATCAATGCCCTTTCTCTAGCACGGAGTGTGTGCCCTCGCGCAGCGTCGCCCTTCGACGCAGTCGACGCCCTTGTTTTGATTTCATCTGTTATCATCTTTCCGATTCAAATGGCCCCGTGATAAGCTGAAATCGAGGTCCCTCGATGATGATTTTGACCGCTGCCGCCGCCCTCGCTTTCCAATCCCTCGTGCCTTTGCACACCGACGGCGAGAGCCTCGTCGATCCAAGCGGGAAGAAGGTGCTTCTGCGTGGCGTGAACTTCGGCAGTTGGTTTGTCGAGGAAATTTGGATGACGCCCTGGAAGAACAAGGCAAGTGCCAGTGCGCCGGAAACGGTGCGCGACCATGATTCGCTGTGGTCCACTATCGAGAAGCGGTTGGGGCATGAAGCGATGATCCACATTCGCGACGCGTGGCGAGATAATTGGATCACGCAAGAGGATTTTAACCGCGTGAAAGCGATGGGCCTCAACCACGTTCGTTTGCCGATTCTCCATGACTTGATCGACGAGCCGGGAGGGATGGAGCGGCTGAAGGGCGCAATTGCGATGGCGAAGAAGGCGGGGCTGTATGTGGTGCTGGACATGCACGGCGCGCCGGGCGGGCAGAGCGACGAGCATCACACAGGCAAGGAGAACCGCAACCGCCTCTGGTTCGACGTGGAGAACATCGCGGAGATGGAGCAAAAGTGGACGAGGCTGGCGACGGCCTTTCGCGACGATCCAACCGTGGCGGTGTACGACATCATGAACGAGCCGATGGGTGCGCCAAACCCGGCAATGCTCCATCTCGTCTACGACCGCGTGATCCGCGCGATTCGAAAAGTGGATCCCAAGAAGGTCGTGCTCGTCGACGACGGCTACAAAGGCTTCGACACGACGCCGCATCCGAACGTAGCAGGGTGGACCAACGTCGCGTTTTCGCTTCACTTTTACAATTTCGACGCCAAGAAGCCTGAGGACCACGTGGCCCAACTCGAGAAGAACATCCCGAAAATCAAGGAGCTTCAGGGCTACCGCAATGCGCCGATCTACATTGGCGAGTTTCAGCTTGAACCACAGTTCAGTGCGACCGGTCTGAAGCAGTTCACGAGCGACCTGACCAAGCATGGATGGTCGTGGGCGATGTGGACATGGAAGGCGTGCAGTGCGGACGGTCCGGTGGGCAACTGGGGGCTCTATCGTCCGGCGGGCGCTATCGACGCGGCCGACCCGTTCCATGACTCCGAAGCGGAGCTGATCCGCAAAATTAAGCATTATCGTACCGAGTTCTGGACCGCGCCGAAGGATAACGTTCAGGCGCTGACCCTCAAGTAAACTTGAGGCCGTGAAGCCCCTCCTTGCGCCGGTTCGGCTAGGCAGTCTTGAACTTAAAAATGGGTTCATCGTTGCGCCGATGACCACCTATTCCAGCCGCGATGACGGCATTATCGCCGACGACGAAATCCCGTATCTGGCGCGGCGGGCCGAGGGTGGATTTGCGGCCGTGATGACCGCGGCCTGCTACGCGCACCCCTCGGGCAAGGCGTTCTCGGGTCAGTGGGGATGCGACGCGGACGACAAGCTGGATTCGCTCCGACGAGTGGCGGACGCGATTCACGAGAAGGGTTCGAAGGCAATTCTACAGATTCACCACGGTGGCCGTCAGTGTCCGCCCGAACTCGGGGGTGGCGAATGCCTTTCGGCGAGTGCGGTCGCCAGCGAGCGGGAAGGTGCGCCAACCCCACGAGAGATGACGGATGCCGAAATCGTGCGAACACTCGGCGACTACGCTCGGGCGGCGGTTCGAGCCAAGGAGACGGGCTACGATGCGGTCGAGATTCACGGTGCGAACACGTACCTGATCCAACAGTTCGTGAGTCCGCACAGCAATCGGCGCACCGACAGATGGCGGGCAGACGATTTCCTTTTCCCGACCGAACTTGTGCGGCAGGTTCTGGACGCGGTGGGCGATTTTCCAGTTGGGTATCGGTTTAGTCCCGAAGAGCCGGAGACGCCGGGTATCCGATTGGAGCGGACATTTGAGTTGGTGGACCGCTTATGCGGGTTCCCACTCAGCTTCCTGCACCTTTCGCTCCGCAGCTACGACCAACTGAGCCTGCATGGGCACGGCGACCAGCCAATCCTGCGACAGTTGAGTGATCGGATCGCCGGGCGCTTGCCTCTGGTGGGAGTCGGATCGGTCAAATCGGCAGAGGATGTGGCGAAAGCGGTCGATTTGGGGTGCGACGCTCTGGCGATCGCCCGAGGTGCGATCTATGACCCCGATTGGGTTGCCCATTACGCCGCGGAAAAACCCATTAGTAAAACTTTAGTACGCGAATCTTTCTCGGAGGACGTTGTTCTGCCTCGGGGTCTGACAGAACGTATTCTGAAAGTCCCTGGTTGGTTCGATTTCGCCGATTAATTCTCGTAGAATAGAGTTACAGTGGACGATCCCCGCTACTGGCTAAACCGAGCCGAGTATCCGTTCGCTCTTCGCGAATTCGACTCTGGAGAAGGTTGGATGAACTACGTGGACGAGGGCCAGGGGCGCACCGTTTTGTTTGTCCATGGCAACATGACGTGGTCGTTCCTCTTTCGGCGGATGATTGAGGGGTTGAGCGACCGCTACCGTTGCGTCGCCCTGGACCATTTGGGATTCGGCCTCAGCGAAAAGCCGGGCGACGCCGACTACCGACCGGAGGGGCACTCGCGGCGGTTTGGCAAATTCATGGAGCACATGGCTCTGCGCGATGTCACGCTCGTGGTACACGACGTTGGCGTTCCGATCGCGCTGGACTGGGTGGCCGACCATCCCGATGTGGTTCGCGATATTGTCATTTTCAATTCGAACCTGTGGAATCTGGATAAGAATCTCTACGCGATGAAGCTGGCCATGATGATGATGAACCCGATCAACCGGCTTTACTACCGCATGATCCAGTCTGCGCCAGGGTTTGTGCTTCCGGCCGCGTTTGCCGACCGACACCGCATGCCTCGGAGCATCGAGCGGCAATATCTGAAGCCGTTTGGCTATCACGACGATCGGATCGGCGTGTATACGATGATCGAATGCTGGAAGCGGAGCGGCCCCTGGTTCGACTCGGTGGGTGCCAAGGTGGCGAGTTTGAAGGCGAAAAAGGTTCTGCTGATGTGGGGCCATAAGGACCCAATGCTAGGCGAGGAAGACTACAAGCGAATGCTCGAAATCTTTCCCAACGCTTCGACGGTTGAGTTTGCCGAGTCCGGGAAGTTTGTGCCGGAAGAACAACCGGAACGCGTGACAGGCGAGATTCAGTGGTTCCTGATGAACAGCGGTAACCCGTCGCTGTCGCTTATTCAGCAACTCGGCGGTTAGGAAACGCGCTGGTGTATTCGTTGCTAAACTGCCAGTAGTAGGTGCTGTCGTCGAGTTTGTACGCGGCGAAGTTCCCGTCAACGAAGGCGCATTTGTGGACGCCGATCGAAGCGGCCAACTTGCGGTTTCTTTCGAGAATCTCATCGGCTTGAATCTGAATACTGGGCGGCACTGCATCCCACATTTTCTTCAGTTCCTTTGACGCTATGCCAGCGGTACCCGACGAAAGCAGTCTTTGGCCATACTGGGGGAGCATCGCCGTTGCCTTACCTTGCAAGCAAGTGGCAATCCAAACTTCGGACCAGAGAGTCCATCCCGCCGATGTCTTAGCCGGGGCGAAGGCGAGCGCAAGGGTTGGATTCATCTCCGGCTCAAATCCGGTGAGGCTCATCAGATCGTTGACGATGGTGGTCGAACTGGCGTCGGCGGGGTTCGGGGCAAAAATCCGCACAAAATACTGTCGGTTTTGGTCGATCTTGGATACTCGGCCGTTCACGCAAAAATCTGTTTGGCGCAACATCTGGAGTTGTTCTGACGAGAGTGGGCTATAGTCGGCCCGGAACTCTTCGAGGGCTTTGCGCTCGCGAACGGACTTGGATGACGGGAAAAGGAGAAAAAGGGCGCATACCGCAAAGATGGCAATCATGATGATCGCCATCGGCGAAAGCCGACGCTTCGGCTCCGAAATGGGCGGTGCGTCTGTCTGCACTATGCTATGTAGACGCTTTTTTGGTTATGTTTGGTTCACGGAAAGGGCCGCGATTGCTTCGAGAAGCCACCAAGCACAGGAGAATTTCGACCGTTGACCACTGTCCAGCACTTGACCATCGGCAAAAACCAACTGAAGACGATTGCGGTCCGATCCGAACCCGATGGCCGGATCGGAAACATCGTTGGCGGCGATGGCGGCCAAACCCTTGCGCATGATCTTGGCTTGGGCGACGGAAACGTCCGAGGTCGGCTCGGCGGCAAAGCCGACGACAACTGCTTTGGGCGCGGCTTTGGCTAGGTCGGCGATGATGTCGGGATTGGCAACGAGTTCGAGGTGAAGCTCGCTAGATTCGCGTCGGATCTTGCCGACGACCGGTTCTGCGACGCGATAGTCGGCGACTGCGGCCACGCCGATGATGAAATCGCTTTCGGCGGCGAAGTCGAGGCTTCGCGCGTGCATTTCGAGGGCGGTCGTGACTCGGTGCACATCGGCACCAAGGGGGAGAGGTTCGGTCTGTGGTCCGGCGACGACAGTGACAGTCGCTCCCATCTGGAGGGCGGCCCGGGCGAGCGCCGACCCCATTTTGCCGCTCGATCGGTTAGAAAGGTAACGCACCGAATCGATGGGCTCCTGCGTCGGGCCCGAGGTGATCAGGACCCGCTTCCCGGCGAGCAGTTGGGAAGTCGCTAAGGTTTCCTGGACAGCCTGAACAATTCCGGCAATCGAGGCGAGTTTGCCCTGGCCATGTTCACCGCAGGCGACATCGCCCTCGGCGGGTTCGACAATGCGGATGCCTCGGTCGTGTAAGGTTTGCAACGATGCCTGTACCGTGTCGTTCAGGTACATCTGAGGGTTCATCGCCGGGGCAACGACCATCGGTCGGGTCGAGACGAGGGCGAGGGTGGTGAGCATGTCGTCGCCGATGCCCTGGGCGATCTTGTTAATGGTGTTAGCTGTGGCGGGGGCGATGACGACGATGTCGGCTTGGCGGGCCCAGTCGATGTGGGCCATGCGACCGGGAATCGGCTCTTGGAAAGCGTCGGTTAGGCAGGGGTTACCAGTGAGAGTCTCGAATAGGACGGCGCTGACGAAGTTTTGGGCGGCGTCGGTGAGGCAAACGCGCACACTGTGCCCGCTCCGCATCAACTCACGCGCCAGATCGGCGGCGCGGTAGGCGGCGATTGAGCCGCTTACTCCCAGCAGAACGTTCACTCTACGATCCTCTCCAGCATGGCCACCGTCATTCCTACGTCCATGTTGACCAGTCGATGCTGATACTTGGGGGCGACGGCGAGTTCGTCGGCGGCGTTCTGCAGGCGCTTCTCGATCACGGCTTCGTCGTCGGTGCCTCGTCCGCGAATGCGTGCCTCTAGCTCGACCATGGATGGCGGCAAGATGAAGACGGTGATGGCATCCTTGCGTAGCGTCATGGCGTGGAGTGCCCCTTGGACGTCGATTTTGAGGATGGCGATACGGCCAAGCTCCAGCATCGTTTCGAGGTCAGTGAGGGGCGTGGCGTACCAGTTGCCATGGACCTCTTTGAATTCGAGGAAGTCGCCGCGCGAGGCCATTTCTTGGAAGTCTTCGATGGAGACGAAGTGGTAGTCGATGCCATCGACTTCACCGGTCCTCGGGGCACGAGTGGTGTAGGCGACGACCCGCTGGACGCGGGGATTGACGGCCCGCCATGCGTCGATGACGGTGTCTTTCCCGACCCCGCTTGGGCCACTCAGAATCACGAGCTTCCCACTCATTCAAAAGAAATTGTACTGTACCGATAGGGCTTCAGGAACGAGCGCCCTATCGGACAGCGGGCCACGTTAGGCGGCCATTTGGTATGTAGCCTGTGTCGAAGCGTCGTCGACCGTCACCTTGAACTGATCGACATGATGCTTCAGGCTGATCGCCAGGTTGCTCAATTCGCCCGCCGAGGCGCTGACGTTGCGAACTCCGCTGCTCAGTTCTTCGGCACAGGCGGCCGACTCCTCGCTGATCGAAGCGACTTCGGTGATAGCTTTCGACACCTTTTGGGTTCCTATCTGCATCTCGTTGGACGACGTCAAATTATAAGCGGCGGACTCGGCGACATTCTTCATCGCCCTGGTTGCTTCGCCCGTTACTTGCTCGACCTCTCGCGAGTAGTTGACCACTCGCTCGACGGCCTCTAGGATGTCTTCGAGCGCTTGACCAGCAATCGCCGTCTTCTCTACGCCATCTTCGGCGTTTGCGGCGGTGGATGTGATGGAATCGACGGTTTCCTTGACGATCTCACGGACACTTTCGATGATGGCCGTGATCTCCTTCGTCGCGCTGCCAGACTGTTCCGCCAGCTTCCGCACCTCGTCGGCGACGACGGCAAATCCGCGTCCGTGCTCACCTGCTCGGGCCGCCTCGATGGCAGCATTGAGAGCAAGAAGATTTGTCTGGGCGGCAATGCTATCAATCGTATTGACGATGTCGCCTATTTTTTCGCCAGCCGAGTTGAGCTCCATCACTTTACTAGCGGAGAGTTCGATCTGAGCCTTGAGTTTATCCATAGCCTCGACGGTCTGACCGACGGCTTTGCCGCCGTTATTGGCTGAAGACGCCATGTCTTTCGCGGCTTCGTCGACCTTCTGAATGCCAAGCACGGCTTCATCGAGCGCACCGGATGCCAGGGTGACGGCGGCAGCCTGCTGTTCGCTGCTTTGACCGACTTCGTTGACTTGGGCTTCGAGCTCCTCGACGATTGCGGCGGCCTCGGTTGCGCTGGTTGCCAGGGACTGACTGCCAGCGGCGATTTGGCTCGCGCTCGCACTGATTTGCTCGGCAGTCGCGGCGAAATGCTCGCTATTTTCGGAAACAGTCTGGCTGCCCACGCCGACTTGGCCGATGAGTCCAGTGAGATTGTCGTTGGCTTGATTAAACGAGCCGATGGCGGACTGAATGCCCAAGAGCATCTTGTTGAAACTGCGGCCCATGTCGCCGAGTTCGTCGTTTGCCGAATAGTTAACGGGCGTGGTTACTGGTGTCACTCGATAGGTCAGGTCGCCTCTTGCAAGGGCTTGCGCGCCCTCGCCAAGCCATGTAGCGCACTTATCGGCAACGGACTCCAACCTATTCGAGACTTCGGCAATCGGCTTTGTGACGGCACGGGTCAGGAAAATGGCAAGCAAGCAGGAGACGCAGAGTGCGATGAAAACAACGATCCCAACGATTTGGCCAACTTGACCAAACATGCGTTCGGAGATTGCCACCATCTGATGGCCATGATCGGCGTTGTAATGGAAGAGACTGTCCGCCGCGTCGTCACACTTCGCAAAGTCGGCATCAATCTTGGCAAGGTCGTCTTCGAGGTCGGCCATTTTGGCTCCGGCCTTGAACTTGTCCAAGCACGCGTTGGCGTCGACGACCAAGACTTTATGCACTTCTTGGAAGTGGTTGTATTTGTCTTGATCTTCCCTCGTCGTGATTGTGCTTTCATATTCCTTGGCATAGTCCTGCGTCTCTCGGAGAGCTTCTTCGAATCCCTTGATCTTGGCGGAAGCGGTGGCGGTACTTCCTTTCCCGATCGCTTGATTGAAGTAGATATAGGACTTCATCATCGCATCGTCGATCTCGCCAGATTTGGTGAGGCCGGGCACGACATCGATCTTAAATATCCGAAATTTCGTCGCAAGCAGGTGAATTGAGTCAAGTGCCGCAAATCCTAGCGTGATGGTGAGCAGAAGCGTAATGCCAAACGAAAGTCCGAACTTCTTGGACAATCGCAAATTGTTCCACAATCTCATTTTGTTGCCTAAAAAATAAGGGCATCGCGGATGCCCTGTAAGGATGATCGGTAAACGGTCTCACGAAACTTATAAAAAAACCGGGCCAACGTTTTATTGGCCCGGCTTCTGGTGTGGTAATTGTTTAGGCGACTTTGAGGTTTGGTCGATCGTTGGAGACGACCTTGAATTTTCCGATGCGTTCGCGGAGATCGGCAGCCATCAGGTTGAGTTCTCCAGCCGACTGACTCACTGACGCGATACCTTGGCTCAGCTCTTCGGCACAAGCAGCGGACTCTTCGCTGACCGAGGCGACCTCGCCGATGGCGCGAGAGACCTTATGGGTGCCGACTTCCATTTCTTTAGCGGAACTGAGATTGTATTGAGCCGATTGGGCGACATTAGCCATGGCCTTCGTGGCTTCACTGGTGACAGAGTCGACCTCCTTGGCATAGCTGACCACACGATCGACAGCTTCAAGGATATTGGCGAGGGCTTGGCCGGCGGCTTCACTCTTTCGAACTCCATCGCTGGCGTTGACGGCGGTCGTCGACATCGATTCGACGGCTTCCTGAACGATGTGCCGCACCGACTGGATGATCGTCGCGATTTCTTTCGTGGCATGGCCCGACTGCTCCGCCAGCTTTCGAACTTCGTCGGCGACGACGGCAAATCCGCGTCCGTGCTCCCCGGCTCGGGCGGCTTCAATAGCCGCGTTAAGGGCCAGAAGATTGGTCTGGTCGGCAATGCTCTCGATCGTGCTGACGATGTTGCCGATTTCTTCGCTCGCCTGATTGAGTTCGAGAACCTTGGATGAGGAAACTTCGATCAGCTCCTTCAGGCTTTCCATCGCCTGAACGCTGTCCACGACGGCGCTATTGCCTTGCGAGGCAAATTGCGACATTTCCTTTGCGGCCTCGTCGACCTTCTGGATTCCCAAAGCCGCTTCGTCAAGAGCGCCGGATGCTTGGGTCACGGCGGCGGCCTGCTGCTCGCTACTCTGGCTTACTTCGTTCACCTGAGCCTGAAGCTCTTCAACGATGGCGGCAGCTTCGGTGGCGCTGACAGCCAGCGATTCGCTTCCAGCCGTAATTTGGGTTGCGCCAGCGCTCACCTCGGTTGCAGAGGAGGCGACGTGGTCGCTGTTACCGGAGACGGTTTGCACGCTGGAGTCGACTTGGGAAATGAGATCGCTCAGATTGTCGTTGGCTTGGTTGAAGCCGGAGATTGCCCCCTTCACTTGCTCAAGCATTTCGTTAAACACGGTTGCCATCTGACCGATTTCGTCCTTCGAAGGGTTCTCCACGGCTTTGCTGACGGGAGTGATGCGCTTGGTGAGGTCTCCCTGGGCCAGCGAGGAAAGCCCTTCGTTTAACCACGGTACGCATTTGGTGGCCAGCGAACGAAGCCCTTCGGCCACTTGAGCGATCGATCCGGTAATCAACCTTGTCATCTTGATGGCAAAGAAGAGACCAACTGCAATCGCAAATAGAAGCACACCGGCCATCTGCTTCAGCGTGATATCGGACCGATGTTCGGCATGCGCGATTTGGCTAAAGCCGTGATCACGGTTCCAGTCCACGATTTGGGATGAAATTGCGTCGATATCTTGGTAGGAGGCTTCGAGAGTCGCGTATTCATCCTTGAGTTGAGCCTCCGGGGTGCCAGCCTCCACGTGGTCGACAAATTTCGTCGCTGCCTTGGAAAATACGTCGTACCTTTGTTTGAATTCATCGAAATTCTTTCGATCGTCAGGGAGCGTAATTGTGACGTCGTAATCCTTGAGAATCTTGTCTTCGCGCCCAATCGCCTCGCGGAATTTTCTGATCGCTTCCTCTTTATGGACGCTATTGTAGTTTGTTGTTGCGACGTTGAGCGCCACGTAGATATCCATCACTGAGTTGTCGAGACCTGCGGCTGCGGCCTGACCAGGCACGATATCGACTTTGAATACGTTAGTATTGGCTGCTAGTCGGGAGAACCCATAGAACGCCGTTCCGCCTAGAATGCCCATCAGGCCCAACATCGCCCCAAAAGAAACCCCGAACTTCTTAGAGAGTTTGAGATTGTCGAAAGTCTTCATCTTTGTTTTCCTTCCTTTGCTGGGCGGGTGTGAGATGAGGTCCCGCCTCTGAGATGATTCCTTCCACGCTATTTCGATAAGTTGCTGGGAATTCACGCTTAGTCCACATAAACGATGACATTCCTCACTTTGGTACGATTGGTGCAGGATCCCGGGGGCCGGACACAAAAAATGGGCCACTCATGAGAGTGGCCCTATCGCTTCTTCTTTTGTTTCCCGTTAGGCTGCCTTTGGCAAATCTTGTGCGTGTTCTTTCGTCGATTCAAGGAGCTTGAATTTGCGAATCTGCTGCTGCAAATCGTCGGCCAAGCGGCTGAGATCGCCAACCGATCCCGTGACTGTATGGACGCCACTGCTCAGTTCCTCGGCGCAGGCCGCAGACTCCTCGCTGATCGAGGCGACATCGGTGATCGCACGCGAAACCTTTTGCGATCCGACCTGCATCTCGCGAGATGAGGTCAGGTTGTATTGCGCCGATTCGGCCACGTTCTTCATGGCCAGCTTGACCTCGCCAGTGACTCCTTCGACCTCTTGGGCATAGTTGGCGACAAGGACGACAGCTTCCAGAATTTCGTCTAGGGCTTGACCAGCGGCCGAGCTCTTCTCGACCCCATCTTCGGCTTTACTTGCGGTCGTCGTGATCGAATCGACGGTCTCTACTACGTTCTCACGAACGCTTTCGATGAGGTGGCGGATTTCTTGGGTTGCGTGGCTCGACTGCTCGGCGAGTTTGCGGACTTCATCCGCAACGACGGCAAAGCCTCGTCCATGCTCGCCAGCTCGGGCGGCTTCGATCGCTGCGTTGAGGGCCAACAAATTGGTCTGCGCGGCAATGCTATCGATGGTTCCGACGATGGCGCCGATCTTTTCTCCGGCGGCGTCGAGCTCCTGGACCTTGGTCGAAGCCTTTTCGATTTGAACCTTCAGTTCCTGCATGGCTTCGACGGTCTGGCTGACCGACTCGTTGCCCTTTTGGGCGGACTTGGTCATTTCTTTCGCGGCTTCGTCGACCTTCTGGATTCCAGCGGCGGCCTGAGCCAAAGCGGCAGAAGCCTGATCGATGGCGGCGGCTTGCTTTTCGCTTCCTGCGCCAACTTCATTGGCTTGGGCCTGCATTTCTTCGACGATGGCGGCGGCTTCGGTCGCGCTGGTGGCGAGCGAAGTACTTCCCGACGAGATTTGGCTAGCGCCCGCGCTGATCTGCTCCGCCGAGGACGCGACGTTATTGGCGTTGTCGGCCACGTTATAGCTGCTGGCTCCGACTTCGCGGACAAGGTTGCAAAGGCCGTCCGTTGCTTGGTTGTAGCCGGCGATAGCGCCCTGGATCTGTCCGAGCATTTCGTTGAACGTCGTCGCCATTTGGCCGATCTCGTCCTTGGTTGGATTCTGGACGGCCTGGCTGACCGGCACGATGCGACGAGTGAGATCGCCTTGAGCCAAGGCGGAAAGTCCATCGTTCAACCAGGGGACACACTTGGTGGCCAGCGAACGAAGACCTTCGGCGACCTGCGCAACCGGTCCCGTGATCGATTTCGTGAGTTTGATTGCGAAGAGAAGCCCGATGGCAACGGCGACAATGGAGGCCCAGAGCATTTTCGCTTCGGTCCTGTTTGTGTCCGCCTCGGACTCGGCTACGACTTTATCGCCATGAGTGGCCGTGTACTCAACGATTTTGTCGGCCTGCTCGTTCGTGGTGTTATAGCCGGTTACAACGGCCTGAAAGTCTTTGGTTAGCTGATCCTCTGAGGCACCTGCGCTGTGGTCCGCCAAGTACTTCTTACACGCGACAACATAGTTGTCCCAATCCTTTTTGTACGCTTCGAAAAGATCGCGAGCCTCCTGAGTGGTGACCGTCTTCTCAAAGGCATCGATATCCTCTTGCTTGGCTTTCATCTCGTCTTCGAACTGATCCGATCCTGCTTTGGCATTCGCCTTGTTATAGGAGATGGTAGCGAGAGTCAGGGCAATGAAGTCGTCCTTGGGAGACGCGGTGAGTTCGACACCGGCGGTTTGCCCAGGAAGGATGTCAGTCTTGATCGTGTGAATGTGCTTTCCGAGCCTTCGGTTACCGGCGTAACCCGACCAACCAAGAAAGCAAAGCAAGCAAAGAATGATGCCGAACGAAACAGCAAATTTATGAGAGAGCTTCAAATTGTCAAATTTTTTCATGCGTCGTTTGTCCCATCGACCGACTGTGACTTCGCTTCACTCGGCCCCAAACCCCGTGGAAATCTTTTTCCACCGTACTTATATCGGCAAGTTGCCCACCGATTTTCGATGTCTTTGTTGCAGATTTCGCGAATTGCAGAGCCTTAGCAAAAAATGGGCCACTCTTTCGAATGGCCCCATCGCTTTTTCTTGTTTCCCGTTAGGCTGCCATTGGCAAATCAACGGCGTTGTCTTCGGAGGACTTGTTAAGTTTGAATTTCCGGATTTGACGCTGCAGGTCGTCTGCTAGCCGACTGAGGTCACCGACGGAGCCAGTCACGGCGTGGACGCCACTGCTCAGCTCTTCGGCGCATGCCGCGGATTCTTCACTAATAGAGGCCACTTCGGTGATCGCCTTGGATACCTTGTTTGTGCCGACCTGCATCTCTTTGGACGACGTGAGGTTGTACTGCGCGGATTCGGCTACATTCTGCATGGCGACCGTGACTTCGCTGGTGACCCCGTCGACCTCTTGGGCGTAGCTGGCCACTCGCTCTACGGCTTCGAGAATCTCGTCGAGAGCCTGACCTGCGATCGAGCTCTTTTCGACGCCGTCTTCGGCCTTGCTTGCCGTCGTCGTGATCGACTCGACGGTCTCTAAGACGTTCTCGCGAACATTTTGGATGAGAAGACTGATCTCCTTGGTCGCCAGGCTCGACTGCTCGGCAAGTTTGCGGACTTCGTCGGCGACGACGGCAAAGCCTCGGCCGTGTTCTCCAGCCCGTGCAGCCTCGATGGCGGCGTTGAGGGCTAGCAGATTGGTCTGAGCGGCGATGCTGTCGATCGTTCCGACAATGGCGCCAATCTTTTCTCCAGCCGCATCGAGTTCCATGACCTTACTCGAAGCCTTTTCGATTTGAACCTTGAGTTCTTGCATGGCCTCGACGGTCTGGCTAACCGACTCATTGCCCTTTTGGGCCGACGTTGTCATCCCTTTCGCGGCTTCGTCAACTTTTTGAATGCCGATGGCGGCTTCGGCGAGCGCGGCGGATGCCTGCTCAATCGCAGCAGCCTGCTTTTCGCTGCCGGCTCCAACTTCGTTGGCCTGAGCCTGCATCTCTTCGACGATGGCGGCGGCTTCGGTAGCGCTGGTGGCGAGCGAAGTGCTTCCGGCCGATATTTGATTGGCTCCGGCGCTGATCTGCTCTGCCGAAGAAGCGACATTGTTGGCGTTGTCGGCAACATTCTGGCTGCTGGCTCCGACCTGACTGACGAGAAGGCAAAGATTATCTGTCGCTTGGTTGTATCCCGCAATGGCGGCCTTGACCTCTTCCAGCATCGAATTGAATGTCCGGGCCATCAGACCGATTTCATCCTTCGAAGGGTTGGCGACCGGGGAAGTGACCGGCGTAATTCGGTGGGTGAGGTCGCCATCTGCGAGCGCGCCAAGGCCTTGTCGAAGCCAGGGAACGCATTGTGTGGCGAGAGAGTCGAGCCGCGAGCCAACCGCGGCGACGGGACCAGTAATCGCCTTTGTCAGCTTCCAAGAGCAGACGATTCCGATCACGATGGCGAACAAGGTAGCGATCCACATGGACTTGCGCGAACTGGCCACCTGCTTGGCCGAGGAATCCATTACGTCGTTGCCATACTTCTTGTTCCAGTCAACGATGGTGTTGGATGATTCCTTCAGAGCCTGAAAGGCCTTATCGACGTTGACATAGGAGGCCATAAGCTGATCGTTGCCGACGCCACTTTCAACTTTGGACACAAAACCCTTCGCTGCTTGTGCGTAGTTAGCCCATGCCTCTTTGAACGCCTGGAAATTCTTTTGATCTTCCGGCTCCTTCACCTTTTCGGCATACTTTGCGATGAAGCTGTCTTCCTGAGCAACGAGATTATCAAAGGCTTCAACCTTCTTAGAGATATTGTCACGGTCGAACGTGGCAGCGGTTAACGCCAGTGCATTGTTGACGTCCTTAATCGAAGAACGAAGTCCGGCGGCCCCGGTGAGGCCGGGGATCGTGCCTAACTTTATGCGGTCGATGTCATGCGAAAGGTTGGAAAGACCGGCAAAGCCCGCCGAAGCAAGATTGCCCATCAATACGATAAGAATTCCGAAGCTGAGCCCAAACTTTCTAGAAAGCTTCAGATTGTCGAAAAAAGCCATATACCCTCATCCGGCAAAATATTTGCCTGGCAGGTTGATTCTCGGCACCTCGAAAACCACTCTTTACGAATCCAATTAGAGAAATTGGCTAGGCGCAGGATTTGTAACGGAAAACTGCGTCAGATTGTCTAATCTGCCCACCAAATTGTACATGTCTGAGACCAGGATTGAGGGTGAGAACGTTCTCGTAAATAGCATCTTGAACTCGCTTGGAGCTTAACGCTAACTCATTACTCTTCCAAATTTAGGTACTTAAGTCTTGCTCGATTAGAGCCCGAGAATCGTCATGAGTTTGCTGACGACCTTGACAGGATCATGTCGGACGTAATCGGTGTCCGACATGAAGTTGCCGGGAATGACTCGGAGGCCCATCGCTTTGATACGGTCGATGTCGGGATCGACGAAGATTTGGCCGAACGCGCGGTACTTTTCCAACGAGGCATCCGACGGGACGCCGGTATTGACGAGGACGTAGTCGAATACTCGCTCGCGCACCTGCTGCATGATGGCGCCGACGTGCTCACTGGCGCTGAAGGTGTCGCTTTCGCCCTTTTGGGTCATCACGTTACAGATATAGACCTTGATGGCCTTGCTGCTCTTGAGCGCTTCGGCCACGCCGGGGATCAGTAGATTGGGGATCACCGACGTGTAGACGCTCCCGGGGCCGATACAGATGAGGTCGGCGTCGGCGATGGCGTCGAGCGCCGGTTGGTAGGGGTGTACGTTTTCTGGCGCGAGCTTCAGTTCGCGAATCTTGCGACCGGCTTCGACGATGGCGGTTTCGCCGGAGATTTCGACACCGTCGTCGAGAAGGGCCCGCAAGCCGACGTGGTCGAGCGTGGACGGCATCACCTGCCCGCGGATAGCGAGAACCTTGGACGCGTAGTTAATGGCTTTCTCGAAGTCGCCATGGGCGAGGTCGACGAGGGCGGCGATGAGCAGGTTGCCAAGCGAGTGCCCGCTGAGTGCGCCGCTATCCATAAAGCGGTGTTGGAAAAGGTCAGTCATCGCCTTTTCGGCGTCGGCCAGCGCGACCAGGCAGTTTCGAATGTCGCCGGGCGGGATCATCCCTTTTTCCTGGATGAGGCGTCCCGACGACCCGCCGTCGTCGGTAACCGTCACGATCGCGGTGATGTTCGATGAATGCTTCTTCCATCCGCGCAGGAGCGTGGAAAGACCGGTGCCGCCGCCGAGGGTGACGATGCGCGGACCTTGGGCCAGTTGTTGACGTTGGAGGAAAAGGTCGACGCGGCCCGCCTTGAGGTCGGGGTCGAGGGTTTCAACGACGTGGATGAAGACGCCTCGGATGGCGAACACGATGAGGGCGATGCCGAGCAGGAAGAGGGTTGCGCCGGTCCAGTGGATAACCGCGTCGGTGGCGTCCGGTCCCAGAGTTGCCTCGATGATCGACGACATCATGTCGTTGAGCACCCGGATCGACCCCTGAATCTGCGTGTTGAACGCCATCAGCGCGCCGATGACGACCGACACGATGCCGAGTAGGCTGAGGAGAACTCCCTTGACGAGTCCTCTGGTTGGGGCAATTGCGTTACGCAGTCGGTGTCGCCGGGTCACTCTTTGTCATCGGGCAAAAAGACACCCAATACTCCGTTAATCAAGGATATGAGCAAGGACGCGACGAATGCGGCAAGGAAACCCTGCGTTCCGGAATTCTTAATCGAAAAGCCTAAATTGAAGCTCGCGGCAAAGTAGAGAACGGCGGCGTTCACGACGAGCGAGAACAGTCCCAGCGTCAGGCAGCTCAGCGGAAGCGTAATGAATTTCAGGAATTTTCCGAGCGTCGCGTTGAGAAAGGCTAGCAGAGCGACTCCGATCATGAGCACGATCCATTGTCCGACGTCCTTCGCGAAGACCTGAAAGCCCAGCCCCAACGCCTGGCACAGAATCGACGTGGCGAAGACCGAAACTGCCAATAAAACCCACCGGAGTCCTAACCGTTTCATCTTTGCTCAGATTCATTATGACGCGAGTCATACTTTTGAAGGGCATGACCGCAAAAACGCCGATGCTGCAGCAATACTTCACCGCCAAAGCCGAACACCCCGGGGTTCTCTTGGCCATGAGGGTCGGCGACTTCTATGAATTTTACGGCGAAGATGCAGAAACCGCTGCATCGGCCCTCGAAATAACCCTCACGGCCAAGGCAGACGGTGGGGACAAAATCCCTATGGCGGGGGTGCCGTTCCACTCTGTGGAGCGCTATCTGGCCCGCTTGCTCCAAAAGGGATACAAGGTCGCCATTTGCGATCAGCTTGAGGATCCCAAAACCGCCAAGGGGCTGGTGAAGCGCGGCATCACCCGCGTCATGACTCCCGGCACGGTGCTTGAAGACTCCCTATTGGAGTCGGGCCGGAACAACTTTTTGGCCGCGCTCTGCGTCAGCGATGGGAATCTGGGCCTGGCGATTTTGGACCCCTCGACCGGCGAATTTCAGGTGACCGAGATCACGGGTTCGGAGTCGCAGGAGCGTTTGTTGCAGGAACTAGCCCGGCTTCGGCCTACCGAACTTCTGCTCGGGAAGGACTTAGAGGCGTACGGCGAGGTCGCACGGTCGGCCCTGGGAACGATGACCACCGATTTCAACCAGCCGAGGCTGGATCAGGCGACGCGCAAGCTTTCCGAGGTCCTGCATGTGTCGTCGCTGAGCGGGTTTGGCTGTGCGGATAAGCCAGCGGCGATCACGGCGGCGTCGATGATCGTGGCGTATGCGGAGCGAAACCACGTTTCATTAGATCACCTTCAAGGGTTGGCGACGTACTCGGTCGACGGCTTCATGCGGCTGGACCCAGCCACGCGGCGGTCGCTGGAGCTGACGCAGAACCTCGCCGACGGTTCGCGCAAGTACACGCTGTTGGGCGTGCTGGACACCACGCGCACCCCGATGGGTGCACGGCTATTGCGGCGATGGGTCGAGCAACCGCTTCTGGATCGGGACGAGATCAAGCGGCGGCACGACGCGGTGGCGCGGTTCATGGGCTCGTCGATCCATCGCGGCGATCTTCGGGATGCGCTAGCCGGATTGTCGGATATCGAGCGGTTGGTGTCGCGATGCTCGGCCAATTTGGCGGGGCCGCGGGACTTGGCGGCGTTGCGGCAGACGCTGATCAACCTGCCGAAAGTGCTCCAACCAGCCGAGAAGCTGGGCTTCGGCCGGATTCAAGAGCTGATCGAGCAGGTGCAATCGCACGGCGACCTATCGAAGCTGTTGACCCAGTCGATCGTGCCTGAGCCGCCGCACACGGTGCGCGACGGCGGCGTCATCCGTGAGGGTCACGACCACGAACTCGACAAACTGCGCGAGCTATCTCGAAACGGGAAGGGCTTCATCGCCGCCCTAGAGGCCAAGGAGCGCGAGACGACTGGCATCGGCAACCTCAAGATTGGCTTCAATTCGGTCTTTGGCTACTTCATCGAGGTGACCAAGACTAATTTGGACAAGGTGCCAGAGCATTACATCCGCAAGCAAACGACTGCGAATGCCGAACGGTACATCACTGCCGAGCTAAAGGACCAGGAGGCCCAGGTGCTGGGGGCGGAGGAGAAGGCGACGGCGCTGGAGTCCGACCTGTTCCACCGGGTGCGCCTGCGGGTGGCCGAACATGCCGGTTCACTTTTGCAGACGGCCCGCGCGGTGGCGGAGATCGACGTGCTGTCGAACTTTGCCGACGTGGCGGTTCAGCGGCAGTACGTGCGACCCGAGGTCGTCGAGGACGATGTGCTTGGCTACCATTCGGGGCGACACGCGGTGGTCGAGGCGAACACGTCGAATTTCGTGCCGAACGACCTCGATCTCGGCGAGGAGTCGCCTCGGTGCCTCATCATCACGGGGCCGAACATGGCGGGCAAATCGACCTTCCTGCGCCAGACGGCGCTGGTGACCCTGATGGCGCAGATTGGGGCATACGTTCCGGCGAAGGATGCGCGGGTCGGAATCTGCGACCGCATCTTCGCGCGCATTGGCGCGAAGGATGAACTGGCCCACGGCCAAAGCACGTTCATGGTGGAAATGGTCGAGTCGGCGAACATCTTGAACCACGCGACTGAGAGGAGCCTTGTGATTTTGGATGAAGTCGGACGAGGAACCTCGACTTATGATGGTTTGGCTATCGCGTGGGCGATGATCGAGCATTTGGTCGGCGTTCAGGCCAAAACGCTTTTTGCCACCCACTACCACCAGCTCAACGAGTTGGAGAAGGATATGCCGACGGTGCGAAATTTTCGCGTGGCGGTGGAAGAGTTTGGCGATGAGATTGTGTGGACGCACCGGGTCCTGCCCGGCGGGGCGGATCGCTCGTATGGCATCCACGTGGCACGCATGGCCGGGGTTCCTTCACCCGTGTTGATTCGGGCGCAGGAGATTTTGGGCGAGTTGGAAGAGACCAAACCGCCTCAGGCGGTGCCCGTGACGACGCAGAGATTGCAGATGACGCTGTTTGAAGCCGAGCGTCCGCCGGTGCTGGATGAACTAGAGAAGGTGAACGTCAACGCCCTCACGCCGCTTGAGGCGCTGAAACTGTTGGACGATTGGAAGCGGAAGTTTAGCGGCTGACTTTCCCCTCTCCCGGCCTAGCGGCCGTACTCTCCCCAATTTTCGCTTTGCGAGAAATTGGAGAAAGAGTCCTAATCGCCTTCAATGGCCCTGTTTGATTATGGTAGGAGTATGTCTTCCCATAAAATGAATCGTCTTTCCGGTGGCTTGCCCGTTCATCATCGTGAACTAGATCAGGGCATTCTTCTGCCAACTGCCGACTGCCAACTGCTGACTCTTGGCTGATCTGTCAAAATGATCCAATGACCGTTCGCGAACTACGCGAGAAATATTTGCGCTTCTTCGAGAGCAAGGGGCACACGATCCACGATTCTGGGTCGCTGATCCCCGTCGACGTCACCGGACGCCTGGACGAAACCCTGCTCTTCAACGGCGCCGGAATGGTGCAGTTCAAGCCTTATTTCCGCGGCATCGCAACGCCGCCCAACAAGCGGCTGGTCACCGCCCAGAAGTGCGTGCGAACGGGCGATATCGACGAGGTCGGCGACGACAGCCACCTGACCTTTTTCGAGATGCTGGGCAACTTCTCGTTTGGCGATTATTTCAAGAAGGATGCGATTGCGTACTCATGGGAATTCCTCACGAGCAAGGAGTGGTTGGGGCTCGACCCGAAGCGGCTCTCCTTTACCGTTTTTGAGGAGGATGACGTGGCTTTCGAGTGCTGGTCCTCCCATTTGAAACAAGCGGGCATTGACCCGTCGACGCGAATCTTCAAGCTGGACGAAGAGACGAACTACTGGCCGGCGGGATCGTTCACCAAAGGTCCCCCGGGGCCGTGCGGGCCGAACTCGGAGATGTTCTATTGGACGAACCCTTCGACCGTGCCCGGAACGCAGGCGGGTGACTACTCGCGTGAGCAGTGGATCGCCGACGACGAGGCGAAGAACTGGCTGGAGATTTGGAACGACGTGTTCATTCAGTTCGAGTGGCAAGGCGTGCACCGCAACCCCGACCGGCCGTCGGATGGCTACGAAAAGACGGGCATGCCCGATCTTCCGTTCCAGTCGATCGACACGGGTATGGGTATGGAGCGCACGGTGGCGGTGCTGTCGGGCAAGACGACGGTGTACGAGACCGATGCTTTCCTGCCGATTTTGGGCAAGATTGACGCGCTTCGAAGCTTTCAGCCCTCACCCGATTCGTCCCTCACCGGCCTCTCCCAAGGAAGAGTCACGACTGGAGATACCTCTCCGGATGGAGAGGTCGGTGAGAGAGGTACGAACGAACCGGGTGAGGGGAACTCTTCTCATCGAGAGGCATCCGGCTCTTCTACCCCTCCATCCCCAACCCCTTTGCTCCCCGAGGAGGAAGGGGCCATCAAGAATGCTAAACGCATCATCGCCGACCATATTCGGACTTCTTGCTTCTGCATTGCGGACGGCGTGCTTCCCGCTAACAACGGTCGCGGTTACGTATTGCGACGCCTCATTCGTCGCGCCGTGCTGAAGGGTCAGCGCGTCCTTGGCTTCAATGACCTCTTCATGCACGAGGTGGCCGAGGCGGTGTTCGACACGTTTGGCGATCATTACACGGAGTTGATCACACGACGTGAGGTCATCGAAGAGACGCTGAAGAGCGAGGAGGCGTTGTTTAGGAAGACACTCCAGAATGGGGTTGACGCCCTGTATGAGGGATTCATCAAGTGGGCGATGGATCTCTATCCAACATATGTTGATGCCGTCGAACGGGCGCTTATCCGCAAGCCTATTGATCAATACCTAATTGATCTAGTTAACAAGTTCCCATCGAACACGTTTTCAAGTTCGGAGTCAAATTTCCGCACTGGTATGCAACAAATGGAGCGAGTCATTACTTCAGGCGAGTTAGGTCGTGTTCTATCTTCGATCGCCTCTGAATTGAGAGCTCAGGTCTTGCCAGATGAACTCAAACATTACGCGTCAAAGACGTACGTATTAAGCGGAAAGCGCGCATTCTTCTTATATGACTCGCTTGGCTTCCCATTGGAAATAACTCAAGAACTCTGCGCAGAGTCCGGCATCCCCGTCGACATCGACGGCTACGAAGCCGCAATGAAGGAAGCGCAGGAGCGCTCGCGCGGCGCCCAAGGCGAAAAATCGGCCTACTCTGGTATGTCGGCGGAAAATGAACAAGCGACTGACGACGCTCCATCCGAGACAACGTTTACCGGTTACCATGACGTACAAGAATCTGCAACGCTCGTCCGCATTCGACCCGTTGCGGCCGGAAAGTACAAAGTCGCGCTCGATCGAACGCCGTTTTACGGCGAATCGGGTGGACAGATTGGCGACACCGGCGAGATTCGAGTCAACGGCACCAGCCTGATCGTGGAGAACACGACGAAGAGCGCGGGCACGTGGTGGCACGATGTCATCGGTCAAGGTGTGGAGAGCCTGCTGGGCAAGCCGGTCGAGGCGATCGTCGATGCAAAGCGGCGCGCGCGAATCAAGCGCAACCACACGGCCACTCACCTGCTTCAGGCCGCCTTGCGGCAGGTGCTGGGTACGAGCGTGACCCAGGCCGGCTCGTACGTCGGTCCCGACAATCTGCGCTTCGACTTCACGCACGGCAAAGGGATGACGGCCGAGGAGATCGCCGAGGTCGAGCAGATTGTCAATGACGAAATCCTGAAGAACATCGACGTGACGACGTACGTGGATCTGCCCATCGACGAGGCTCGAGCGCGGGGCGCGATGGCGCTCTTCGGTGAGAAGTATGGCGATAAGGTTCGCATGGTCGAAGTGGGAGATTTCAGCCGCGAGCTGTGCGGCGGCATCCACGTTCGAACGACGGGCGAGATCGGGCTGTTCAAAATCGTAAGCGAAAGCTCGGCGGCAAGCGGGGTGCGGCGCATCGAGGCGATCACCGGTGAAGGCGCGTACGAGTTTGTCCGCGAGGAAACCGAAGCGGTGAAGGAGGCGGCGAACCTGTTGAAATCGTCGCCGCGGGACTTGGTGCAGGCCGTCGAGCGAGCCCTGGAGCAACTGAAGGACGAGCGAAAGCGGCGCGAAAAGGCCGAGATGGCCGCGATGTCGGGCGGTTCGACTGCGAGCGACACCGTGGATGTTGGCGGCGTGACGCTGTGGGTGAAGAACTTTGGCGACGCCGACTCGAAGATCGCCAGCCAGGCGGTGGATAACGAAGCGAACGGCAAGCCGAACCAGGTCACTCTGGCGGCGGTGGTTGGCGACAAGGTGACGTTTATTTGCAAGGTCGGACCCGATGCGGTGGCCAAGGGTGCCCACGCGGGGAACTTGGTGCGCGAGATCGCCAAGATTGCAGGTGGTGGCGGTGGTGGCCGACCAGACTTCGCGACGGCGGGCGGAAAGGATCCCGGGAAAGTCGAAGGAGCCCTCGCGGCGGCGGAAGGTCTGCTGAAGGCTCAGTTGTAGGCGAGCGGTCTTTCAAAGGAGGGTGGACTCTTTGGGAGTGCGCGAACCTGTTCGCGCTTTGAGACTGCGAAGCTTGCTTCGCTGAATTCGAGCAGTGGTTAGAATGAAGACGTCATGCATTCGTGGCCACATGCGCCGAGCAAGTCCGTTACGGAGCCAGGAACGTACTTTGTGACGGCGGCGACCTACCAAAAGGAACACTGGTTTCGTAGCGACGAGAAGTTGGAATTGCTTCAGAGCATCATTTTTGAAACCTGTCTAGAGTTCGACTTCGAGTTGCAAGCGTGGGCAATATTTGCCAATCACTATCATCTGATTGGTTTCAACCCGGCAGACATGGGAGTCAAGAAGCTCACTGAGAAGATCCACGGAGTCTCAGCGCGCGAATTGAATCGTCTTGACAACGCCGTCGGGCGAAGGGTTTGGTACAACATGCGAGATACACGGCTTTCTTTCGAAAAGTCCTATTTGGCCCGCCTGAACTATGTGCATAACAACCCTACGAAGCATGGGTTCGGACCCGCGCTGAGCTACCCATTCTGCAGTGCCCATTGGTTTGAAACCCACGGTGATCGCTCGTTCATCGAAACGGTCAAGTCGTTTAAGTACGATCAACTCGATATCGACGACGATTTCTAACTTTCAGCGAAGCAGGCTTCGCAGTACGAAAGCTAACGCAGGCGTTAGCACTCCCAAAGAAGTGGGGCTAAACTGACAATCATGCTTCTCGCCTGGACCGTCGCCGTTGCCGCCTCCCAATCCAAGATGCCTTACCTCAACCCCAGCCTCTCGGTCGAGGTGCGGGCAAAGGACCTGGTCGGGCGGATGACTCTCGCCGAGAAAGTCTCCCAAATGGTACACGGAGCGAAGGCAATTCCCCGCCTTGGTGTCCCAGCCTATAACTGGTGGAACGAGGCATTGCACGGTGTGGCTCGCAACGGAACCGCCACCGTGTTTCCCCAGCCGATCGGCCTCGCCGCCACCTTCCAGCCCGACCTCATCCATCAGATGGGCGTCGCCACATCGGACGAAGCGCGCGCCAAGTTTCACGACCAATTCCGCAAAACCGGCTCGTCCGGAAACTACCAAGGCCTCACCATGTGGGCTCCCAATATCAACATTTTTCGCGACCCGCGCTGGGGCCGCGGCCACGAAACCTACGGCGAAGACCCCTTCCTGACTTCGCGAATGGGCGTGGCATACATCACCGGCATGCAGGGCGACGATCCGAAATACCTGAAGACGGTCGCGACGCCGAAGCACTACGCCGTGCACAGCGGCCCCGACCCCTTGCGCCACCAATTCAACGCCACTCCGACTAAACGCGACCTTTGGAACACCTATCTGCCCGCCTTCGAGGCGTGCATCACCGAGGGCAAAGCATGGTCGATCATGTCGTCGTACAATCGCGTGGACGGCGCACCCTCGTCGGCGAACACGGTCCTACTGGAGGACATTCTTCGCAAGAAATGGGGCTTCCAGGGGTACGTCGTGTCGGATTGCGGGGCGATCAACGACATCGTGAATGGCCACCATTACGCCAAGACATACGCCGAGGCTTCCGCCGATGCGGTCAATGCCGGGTGTGATCTAGAATGCGGCGGCGCGTACCACGCTCTGGTTCAAGCCGTGGACGAAGGGCTGATCAAGGAAGCCGAGATCGACAAATCGCTGACGCGATTGATGGAAGCAAGGATCAAACTCGGCCTCTTCGACCCACCGTCGATGGTCAAATACGCCCAAATTCCGATGTCGGTGGTCGAGAGCCCAGCCCATCAGAAACTGGCGCGAAACCTGGCCGAGAAGTCGATCGTTCTGCTCAAGAATAGCGGCACTCTGCCCCTCAAATCCAGTGTCAAATCGATCGCGGTGATCGGTCCGAATGCGGATGTCAAAGAGACGCTGTGGGGCAACTACAACGGCATCCCGACCTACACGGTGACGCCACTGGCGGGCATCCGAAAGCTGGCCGAAGCGCGAAAGATCAAGATCAACTACGCTCGCGGGTGTACGATCACCGGTGTCGATAATGTCGAGGTTGTGCCTGCTTCGGCCTTTGCCGGACCGCTGAAGCGGGAACTGTTCCGCAACAAAACGCTGGAAGGAACGCCCGAACTCGGCGAGGCGAAGAACATCGACGAGAATTGGGGCGAAGATGGCCCGGCAAAGGACCTGAAAGACAACTTTTCGATCCGATGGACGGGCAAGCTGAAGGCCCCCACGACCGGCGTTTACAACATCGGCCTTAAGGCCGACGACGGTGCGCGGCTGTGGATCGACGGCAAATTGCTTGAGGAAGATTGGACAAACGGAGCGGCGCGTCTGAAGTCGGGCCAGGTGACGCTCCAAGCGGGCCAAGTGGTCGATATCAAGGCCGAGTACTTCGAATCCGAACAGTATGCCTCTTGCCAACTGATGTGGACCACTCCCGGGCAATCCAAGTTCGCCGACGCGGTCGAGGCGGCTAAATCTTCGGACGTGGTAGTCGCGTGCATGGGTCTCTCGCCCGCCCAAGAGGACGAGGAAGGCGACCGAACCTCCATCGAGCTTCCGGCGGTCCAAACCGAGCTCTTGAAGGCGCTGAAGGCGACGGGCAAGCCGGTGGTGTTGGTCCTTGTCAACGGCGGACCAGTTTCATCGACGTGGGCCGACGGTAACCTCTCGGCCATCATGGAGTCCTGGTACGGCGGGCAAGAGGCGGGTACCGCCATTGCGGAATCCCTGTTTGGACTCAACAACCCGGCTGGACGCCTGCCGGTGACGGTGTACCACTCCACCAGCGAACTGCCCGATTTCTCGGACTACCACATGACCAACCGGACCTACCGCTACGATGCCCGCAAGCCGCTGTACCCGTTCGGGTTCGGCCTCAGCTACAGCAAGTTCGTGTACAGCGGATGGAAGGGGCCGAAGAAGCTGGCTATCGGCAAGGACTTTGTGGGTCGGGTGAAGGTCACCAATATGTCTAATCGAGACGGTGACGAGGTGGTGCAGTTCTACCTCTCGCGGCACGACAAGGATGCGGCGATTCGCGAACTGCGCTGGTTCAAGCGGGTGAGTGTGCCCGCCAAGAAGAGCGTTTGGGTTGACGTGCGCCTCTCGGCCAAGGACCTGGCCGAGCATGACGACAACGGCAAGCATGTGCTCATTCCCGAGAAGCTGACGGCGACGATCGGCGGATGCCAGCCGGGCACGCCTGGGCTTAGCGCGCCGCTGAACCTCAGCTTCGAGCTGACGGGCCAAGCCAAGAAGTGGTAGCGGGCTAGTCGAGGTCGAACTTGATGCCTTGGGCGAGGGCGGGCTTTTCGCGACCGAAGAAGGTCGTGCTCGTCTGTCGTCGCATGTAGGCCTTCCAGGCGTCAGAGCCGGATTCGCGTCCGCCACCGGTCTCCTTTTCGCCACCAAACGCGCCGCCGATTTCGGCTCCCGAGGTGCCAATGTTGACGTTGGCGATCCCGCAGTCGCTGTGCTGCTTAAAGTATTCGGCGTCGCGGACGTCGGTCGTCATGATCGCCGAACTGAGGCCCTGCGGAACGGCGTTGTGAATCTCCAGCGCTTCGTCGAGCGAATCGAATGGGATGACGTAGGTGATCGGCGCGAAGGTCTCGGTGAAGATCGTCTCGCTCTGGCCGGACAGCTTGACCAAGGCCGGGCGTACGTAGTATCCGCCGGGATACTGGTCGGCCAATGCTCGCTCGCCGCCCACGACTTCGGTGGCTTCGGTGCGAATGCGATCAAGGGCACCCTGCATGCCATTGAAGGAGGCTTCGTCGATGAGAGGCCCAACCAGAGTTCCGGCTTCTAGTGGGTTGCCGACTTTGGAGTTGCCGATGGTGCCGTACGCCTTTTTGAGGATATCGAAGACGCGATCGACCAAGGATCGGTGGACGATAACGCGGCGAGTGGTGGTGCATCGCTGTCCGGCGGTGCCGACGCTTCCGAACAGGATCGACGGGATGGCGACATCGAGGTCGGCGGACTCGGTGACGATGATGGCGTTGTTGCCCCCGAGCTCGAGCAGGGCTCGCCCGAAGCGCCCTGCTACGCGCTGACCAACGGCCGCACCCATGCGCGTCGATCCGGTGGCCGAGATCAGGGGGACGCGAATGTCATCGACCAGCCGCGAGCCGACCGATGCATCGCCGATGATCACTTGGCTTAGGCCGGCCGGAATGCCGCCGACTTCCTGCGCGGCCTCATCAAAGATGGCTTGGCAGGCCAAGGCCGTCAGCGGAGTCTTCTCGCTGGGCTTCCAAAGACAACTATCGCCGCACACGAGGGCCAGGGCCGCATTCCACGACCAGACGGCGACGGGGAAATTGAACGCCGAAATGATGCCGACCGGCCCGAGCGGCAACCAGTTTTCCTGCATCACGTGGTTCTTGCGCTCGCTGGCGATGGTCAGGCCATAAAGCTGGCGGGAGAGTCCGACCGCGAAGTCGCAGATGTCGATCATCTCCTGTACCTCGCCGCGACCTTCTTCCAGAATCTTTCCGCATTCAAGGGTCACCAGCTTGGCGAGGTCCTCTTTGCGTTCCCGGAGCTTGTTGCCTAGGACGCGCACCAGCTCGCCTCTTTTGGGGGCTGGGACTTCTCGCCATTGCTTGAATGCCTCGACCGATTTGGCGATTTTGGCATTGACGGAAGCTGGCGTATCCACCCTCAAGCGAGCGAGGATGGAACCGTCGATCGGCGAGGTCACCACCAGGTCGGTGCCCTGCAGTCCGCTGATGTCGGGAATCACGTTCGAGACGAGCTCGGCGTTGGAAGTCATGCATCTATTATGAAAGCTGGGAAACCGCGAGACCCGGTGTGGGCGTAGAGATGGTTAATTGGGGCGGCCCCGCCTCATAATCTAAACTATGTCCACCGAAGTTTTGCCACCGCCGGTACGCTGGGACCTCAGCGCACTCTTCGCCTCGATCGATGATCCGAAGATCGAAGCCACTTGGAAAGAGGCCAACGCTCGCGCCGACGCTTTCGCCACTCAGTACCGAGGCAAAATCGACGATCCGGCCCTCACGGCGGATACGCTCGCCAGCGCCCTCACTTCGCTGGAAGAGCTGACGACCGACGTTGCCAAGCCGCTTTCTTTCGCCAACCTTCTCTTTGCCGGCGATGCCAGCAATCCGACCATCGGTGCGTTTATGCAGGCGCAGATGGAGAAGGCTACCGAGCTTCAGGTCAAGCTGATGTTCTTCGAGCTTGAACTGCAGGCCGCTTCGGGCGAGGTGATCGACCGACTGCTCGCCGATCCCAAGCTCAGCAACTACGTACACCACGTCACGGTTGCGCGAACCTACAGCCCGTACCGCCTCAGCGAGAAGGAAGAGGTGCTGATGGAAGAGATGGCCAATACCGGCTCGCGGGCATGGAATCGGCTGTTCGACGAGGTGACCTCGAACTACGTCTTCAAGGTGGACAAAGACGGCGAAACCGAGGAAATGAGCCAGCAGGAAGTGCTGGCCCTGCTTCGCCACGAAGACCGAGCGACCCGACAGGCAGGAGCCGACGCTCTGACGGCTGGCCTCAAGGACCAGGAGCGGGTGCTCACTTTCATCTTCAACACGATGCTCCAGGATAAGTCGATCGAAGACCGCGTTCGGGGCTTTGAGTTCGCCCAGCAGTCGCGCCACATGGCCAACGAACTCGACCGGGAGACGGTCGATCTCGTCGTCCGGCTATGCCGCGAATACTATCCGATGGTCGCGCGTTACTACGCCGTCAAGCGACAGATTCTCGACCTTCCCGAGCTCACTCACATCGACCGATACGCACCGCTTTTCGCGGCTGAAGAAAAGGTCAGTTGGGAGCGGGCGCAAGGCATCGTCCTCGACGCCTTCGGCGAGTTCTCGGGCGAGATCCGCAGTCGAGCCGCCGAATTCTTCGATAAGAATTGGATCGATGCCGAGCCGCGAAAGGGCAAGACCGGTGGCGCATTTTGTAGCTACAACACGCCGGACACGCACCCGGTTATCCTCCAGTCGTTCCTGAACAAGATGGACGACGTGATGACGCTTGCTCACGAGTTGGGGCACGGCGTCCACGCATCCCTTAGCCGCGCGCAGACGTACTTCAACTACCATGGCACTCTGCCGCTGGCCGAACTCGCCAGCACCTTTGGTGAGATGCTGGTGTTCGAAAAGCTCGTGTCGGGAGCATCGACCAAGGACAAGTTGGCCTTGTACGCCGAAAAGATCGAGGGCATTTTTGCGACGGTCTTCCGTCAAGCGGCGATGTACCAATTCGAGATGCGCATCCACGAGGCGCGACGCACCGAGGGCGAGCTAACCTCCGACGAATATGGTGAAATTTGGCAGGAAGAACTCCAGGCGATGTTCGGCGACTCGGTGAAGTTGGGCGATCAGCACCGATGCTGGTGGATGTACGTCAGCCATTTCATGGCGGTGCCGTTCTACGTGTACGCCTACTCGTTCGGCGAACTCCTGGTTCTCAGCTTGTACGAAATGGCCAAGAAGCAAGGTCCTTCGTTTGCCGACGACTACATCGAGGTTTTGCGCCTTGGTGGCTCGAAGTCGCCGACCGAACTGATGGCAATGGTCAACGTCGACCTCAAATCCGAAGCCTTCTGGCGCGGCGGATTCGCGGCTATGGATCAGTTCTTGGTCGAGTTCGAGCGACTGTGGGCGGAGTACAACGCCTAAAGATCGACGCGCTTCCAGCCAAGGTCGATCGACTGATACACCTTGGCTGAGTAGCCCACTCGGGCGATGTCGCGCGTGAGTCCGGCAAGATCGGAAAACTGGGCGGTGCGATCAAGTCGTTGCATCGCCTGGTACCAGACATTGCCGATGGTGTCCCACGAGTACCCGCCGATCTCTTTTGCCGCCAAGTAGAAAGCGTGGTTGGGAATGCCGGAGTTAACGTGGACCTCGTTTGGACCGGAGTAGAGGTCCTGCATGCGGCACCTTTGGGGATCAGTCCCGAGAAAAGGGTCGTTGATGAACGCTGTGCCAGGAGCCATCAGACTTCGGATGGCGAGACGAGTCTCGGCCCGGGTCACGATATCCCGACCGATCAGCCAGTCGGCTTGGCTAAAGCGCTGCTTGCGCGCATATTGCCGAGCCATGCTGCCAAGGACGTCGGCAAAATGCTCGTGGAGGGCGCCAGATTGCCCCGAGGGCTCCAGTTCGCAGTCGATGCTGACGATGCGGTGAGCCAGACCCAAGGCAATGACGTCGACACCCGACGTGAAGTGGTGAAACGCTTTGCCGTCTCCGTCGCCACAGATCAGTTGGTTGCCGTTCCATAGGCTGTTGGAGAACCCGGGACCCTCGCAAATAGTCACCGCGATTGGCATTCCCTTGTTGTCGATCGAGTCGCGGTCAAACTTTTCCTTGAAGAATCGATAGGTCGCGCCGACTCCGCCGTAGGCTTCGTCGATGAGGGGATCACCGGTCGGCGGATCGCCTTCGGACCGTCTCAAGTCGCCAGGCAGTTCGCCACCATCGCCGCAGATGCAGAAAATTTGGCGGCAGAGACCAGAATCTGCTTCGAAAGTAGTTGGTTCAGGCTCGATTGACGGGAGAGAGCGCAGGGCGGCGGTTAGTCCCGCGGTTCGCTGTGCGCAAACTCGAATTGCCGGATCGGCCGAATTTGCCATATGTTCGAGGATGTAAGGCGGGAGAAGGCAATAAGGTCGATTCTGTTCGCGCATGACAGCTTGAAAGACCAAATAATACGCCGCCGCCCAATCTATCACGAACGGTAAAAAAGATGACCAAAAAGTATAACTTTTTGGTCAAATTATTGACTTTAAGTCAATAAAAAAAGCTCCTCGATCAAATGTAGCCCGTCAAGGAAGCTTTTTTCCCCACATGCAATCCGAGAGCGAACGCGAAAACCCCATACGTTGCACGTTTCGACTTTCTCAAAGCTGGCTTTAAGCCGAGATCGGGCGAGCGAACCCGCCCGAATAATGGCGCGAAGAGCCCTCGGCAGCCGGGCGATGAGAACCCAGATCGCAATATCAAACGATTGATCGCATGCGAATCTATCACCCGGCATCAAATATTTCGAGAAATTTCTGAACCTTAACTGGAGAGCCGCTTCGCAAGCTGCATCCAGCCACCCGGCGTGGCCTGCAGCCGCGGATCGGTCTCAGCAATTTGGTTGGCCTCGCAGAGTTCGGCGAGTCGCGTTCGGCACCTGCCGAGGTCCCTGGTTTGGTACTCGTTGAGCGCGTCGATGGCGGAAACCAAGCACTCCAGAGCCAGCGAGACTTCGCCTTTGCGTTCATAAAGGCTTGCCAAGCTGGCGAGGGTTCGCGCAGAGTGGATGACCCGATGCCCTTCGGAGACCAATTTGAGCTGGGTTCGAAGCGTTGAGATTGCCAACTCGGTTTCGCCGAGCTTGTCGTAGCTTCGTGCCAAACCTTGGTATACGAAAGGCAGCATTTTGAGGTCTCGGCAGGACTCCAGACTAACATTGGTCTTGTCGATCCAGGCTCGAGCTTCCGCTTGGTCACCCGCTTCCAGGTGCATCTGCGCTCGGATGATCTGGGCGGTGGCTTCAAGCTCGATCAAGCCGTGCTCTCGGCACAACGCCTCGGACTGCTCCAGATAGTCGTACGCCTCTTCATGGTTGCCTTCCTCGAACGCTTGCCAAGCAAGGTCGGTCAGGGTGTCTGCGCCGGCTTCGAAGTCGCCGATCTTGTTGGCAATGGCGAGCCGTTGACCCCAAAGATCGCGGCAGGTCCGATTGTCTTGCTTGATCGAGGCGAGGGCGCCACGCAGGCCGAGCATTCGGATGGAAAGCTCTTCGCGGCGGAGCCCGATTGCCGCGTCGCACAGCGCCTCAAAGTCGGCCAAGCGACCCGATTCAAAGTAGGTGCGGCAGAGCCCATCGGCGAAGGTCTGAATTTCGTTTCCGTCGCCGGACTCGATGGCAAGGCGGCTGGCCTTGCGAAGCTGAGCCTGGTTGCTCAGCAATTCCGTCGTTCCCGCCACCCAGCGGTCTGCCGCCATCGCCTGTCCGATCGATGCCGCTCGGTGCGCAAAGAGAGAAACAAAGCGGTCGGTGGTAGGTTCGCCCAGCTTTGGTTCGCCCAAGTATTCGATGACTGAATCTGCGACTTGATACCCTTGGCGACCCTCATGCGAAACCGACGCGATGAGTGCGCATTGGTGAAGCCGAATGAGAGAGGACGAAAAGTCTTCGTCGTTGAGGTCGGAAACGATTCGACCGTCGTCGTAAAGGAATGGACCGGAGAAGTTCGAGAGCGCTCGAAGGGCTGATTGGTCCTGGTCCGCCAGCATGCGGAAGCAGCCATCGACCGACGAGTGGACAACGCCACCGGAGTACGCCTGTCGCGTCGTCGCTTCGGCGAGTTGGTGGGAAAGGTTGCCGATTTCCTGGGTCCGAAGGCACCCGGCCGAGATGGCGATGGCGAGGGGAACGCCCTGAGTCAGTCGGCACAACTGGATGATTGCGGCTCGATGGTCTTCGATCTTCTCTAACCACGGCTTGGCCAATCGCGTGAAGAGCGAAATGGCCGGCGAGTTAGGTGACTCATCGGACAGATCGAACGGCTTGAGCTCGAAGTTCTCAATGGCGCTGTTCTCCGAAAGGGCGCGACATGATGTAACGATCGAAAGATTTTCGCCGCTGGCAATCAGACTCTTGAGTTCTTGTTCGATAAAATCAAGGCCGTCGATCCGGTCGAGGATTAGAACAGTTGGAACTTCGTGCAGAGTACGTCGAACCGCGCTTTCGACATCGGAATCGGTCTCAATTTGGAGCGCATTCTTCAGTTTGTCGGTGAAGTCGGCCTTGCTGATGACGGTCGTGCAGGAGAGGTAGGCCACCCTTCGGTTACTTCTCAGCTTCTTGGCCAATGCACCGAGCAGAACCGTCTTCCCGATGCCGCCGATGCCGGTGATGGCGAGGAGGCGGCTTTCGCCATTCAAGACTTTGTTCTCGATCTCGCCGATTTCTCGATCCCGCCCGATTACGACGCAGTCAGGCTCCGATTCAACTACGGTCCCTTCGCCCAACGCCTCGGCCCAGAGCGTGTAGACGGCTTCCAGGAATGGGTTGGTAAAGGGTTGGGGCTGACTGCCCTTGCGAAGGGAGTCGATGGCCCGACCGGTTTTGACAAGCCGCGCACGAACCTCAGATCGCTCGATCGACTGGCGTTCGACGAAGTCGATCAAGGGGGCGTCGCCCTTGCCAGAAGCGTAAAGGACGAGGTCCCTCAACAGCACTGGCGGTACGGTAATGCGGTGCTCAGCGTCGAGCGCCGCCAAAAAGTAAATCAAATCATCCATCGTTTTTTGCCCTCCAAGACAAGATGTCGTCCAGCAGTCGGTTGGCTATCCAAGTGTTGATGTTGCGGATTCGATAGCCGGCCACGTCGGCGGCGGGCGAGATCCGCTCCAAAATGTCGTCCTGGGGTAGTTCGTGCAGGACGTAATACTGGAAAACGAGTCGTTTCCAGAGGGAGTTTGCCCCTAACGCCTGATCTCGAAACGGAATTCCTTCCGTCCGGCCCCAAAGGTTTATCATCTTTTTAACAAAGGGATATCGCGAACGACATCTATCATGAATTTCCAAGCCTCTTTCCCGGGATAGCGGTTTTGCAGTTTTTGCTAGTGCAAGCGAGAACGGAATTCCGGCTCGGTAACGCATCAAAATAAAATCGACTTCTATACATGTCCAGTCGCCGATGGCCACTAATTCGGGATCGTTGCGCTTGGCGTGAAGCCAGATTCGGTCGAACTCGTCGTTGCTCCAAGATTCCAGGCCAAGGATCTCTGCGCAAAGCCTATCGCTGGAAATATAGAGCTCGTTGAAAGCGACCTTTCTTAGTACCCAGGGCGAAGAAATCCATTCCAAAAAGTCATCTGGTTGGATGGGTGGTGGTTGTCCGGCCGCGACAACCTTGAGCGCTTCTTCCGGCGAAAGTCCGTCGATGAAATGGAGTTGGGCGGCCAGGCAACGCTTATGGCCGTCTTCGGGCTCGACTCCCAGCCAGACTTCGTCAGCGACACTGTAAAGCCTTTCTCGGTCCAAGACCTTCGCGATGATCCCATGAACATCGATTCGATGGTCTTCGGTTTCGCGCAGGGGGCTGCTCGGGTTAGGGTTCTTGGCTGCGTGGCGGATGCCGTTGCGACACGATTCGTATAGGTATCCGTACCAAGCGGAGGCGGAATTGAACTGGAGTCGGGACCAGTGGTTGAGGATTCCGACAAACAGATTTTGGACGATTTCATCGCTTTCGTCTTCGGAGACGCCGCGCGAAAGGAGAAACTTCTGAAGAACCCGGCGACCGTCATCATACAGGACGGAATAGGACTCCTGCATTTCTTCGCCGGTAGTACCGAATTTCGTCAGGGCTCGTTCGATCCGTCGTTTCGATTCCTTATGGTTCGGCCAAGAATTTTCTATTGGGCGATTATACAGTTTTATCCAGATTGACTCCTAGTGACTTCCGTACCGGGTTTTGACCTCAAGACCCCCGGCTAACCCCACCAGGTTGTTCGAGAACGAAACGGATGGGTCGGCGGACCTAGCCGCAAAGACGGAGCCGTGCGCGGCATATTAGAGACGATCTGACTAAGAAAGCAAGGATTGTGTTAGATCGATCTCGCGAATGGGGTTTGGTGGGGTAATCCTCATTTGGACTAATAGCATGGAAAACCCCCGATTCATTCCCCTTACTTCTGACGACACGCTGTGGGTCTACGACACGGATGACATTCAGCCGCTGATCAACGGAAACCTCGAGCAATGGTACGACGAGACAATCAATCCGCTATCGAACTGTCCTCGGCCCGACAGCGGTTTGATCCTGAAGTCGATGCCTCAAGGACCGACCGGCTACGCATACCAAGTGGTCGGTGTGTGCGGCACGCCCTTGGTGCTGGTGGCTGGCCTCGAACAAGCCACTTCGAAGCCGCAGGCAGGTGGCTTGGTCGAACTTGAGAAGCCGCAGGGATTTTGGGACTGGTTCGAGCAAGCGCTCTCGACCCAGCCGGGACAATATGGAGGAATTGAGTTCTTTTTCCTGACCAAGGAGATGCAGCTGTACGTTCATCTCCAACTGGGACGCGACCACAACTTTGCCCTTCAGTACCTCAACGGGGTTGTCTCGCAGCCGGGCTACGCTCAGTGGATGTTGTACGGTAGTTCAACGCAAGGGTGCCTTATCGACCGAACCTTCTGGACTGTTGATTCCAACGGAGACAAAACTCCGCTCGACGTGAGCAAAATCACGTTTGCCCTCGACGATGCCAACGTCCAAACAACCGAGGCGGGCACTCAGGATATGTGCCCGGCTGACTGCTGCTATCTGGCCTGCGGCGTGACCGCCTGCTGCCTCAGCAAGTTCGAACCGGACAGCGGAACCGTGATCGGAAGCGTGGACATGGCTCTGGTCAAGACGTACTGCGACGATTGTCACGGCGGGCCCTGCCTGTAAACCGGTGAGGCGGCCCCTCGTTCCGAGGGGCCGCCCGAGTACAATTCTAAGTGGCCCGACGTCAGGGGCGACTGCGGCCGCTCTTTTCCATCTATGTCACGAATTCTCTCGAACCTTCCCGTCGGCGAAAAAGTCGGCATCGCCTTCTCGGGCGGCCTGGATACCAGCGTCGCCGTCCACTGGATGCACACGAAGGGCGCCATTCCCTACTGCTATACCGGCGATCTCGGGCAGTACGATGAGCCCGACGTCACGGGCGTGCCCGACCGGGCGCTTCAGTACGGCGCAGAGAAAGCTCGGCTGGTGGATTGCGTCGAGGACATGGTCATCGAGGGTATCGTCGCCATCCAATGCGGAGCCTTCCACATCACCAGCGGTGGCAAAACCTACTTCAACACTACTCCGATCGGTCGGGCCGTGACCGGTACCAAACTGGTGCGGGCGATGGCCGAGGACGGCGTCTCGATCTGGGGCGACGGAAGCACCTATAAAGGCAACGACATCGAGCGCTTCTACCGCTACGGCTTGCTTGCCAATCCCGATCTACGCATCTACAAGCCGTGGTTGGATACCGCCTTCGTCAATGAACTAGGCGGTCGAAAGGAGATGTCGGAGTGGTTGGAGACCCATAAACTGCCGTACCGCGACAAAAAAGAGAAGGCATACTCTACCGACGCGAATATCCTCGGCGCGACCCACGAAGCCAAGGACCTCGAGTTTCTGAACAAGGGTCTGCGCATCGTAGAGCCGATCATGGCGGTTAAGCACTGGGATCCGTCGGTCGATATCGACACCGAAGAAGTCACCATCGAGTTTGAGAACGGATGGCCGGTGGCCATCAACGGCAAGCGGTTTGAGACCAAAACCGAACTGTTCCGGCTGGCGAATGACATCGGTGGGCGACACGGGCTCGGCTTCAGCGACCAGATCGAAAACCGGATCATCGAGGCGAAGAGCCGCGGCATCTACGAAGCGCCGGGCATGTGCCTCTTGCACATCGCCTACGAGCGGCTAGTCAACGCGATCCACAACGAAGGCACCATCGAAAACTACCGCATCAATGGTCGCCGCCTCGGTCGTCTGCTGTACGAAGGACGATGGTTCGATCCGCAGTCGCTGATGCTTCGCGACAGCACTCAGCGGTGGATCGCTAGCATGGTCAGCGGCTTGGTCGCGCTCGAACTTCGCCGAGGCGATGACTACACGATTCTCGATACCCAGGGCGAAAACCTCGCTTACCACCCTGAACGCCTCAGCATGGAAAGCGGCGAATCCGAGTTCTCACCCGAGGACCGAATCGGCCAGCTCTCGATGCGAAATCTCGATATTCAGGACACTCGCGAAAAGCTCATCGGCTACCAGCACCAGGCAGCCCTCAGCACAAGCGAGATCTTCGGCCTCGAAGCCAAAAACGACTGATGCGGGAAGACGTTTTCGCCCACTCGACCGGCACCGGCGACAAGCCAGAATGGCTTCGTGAGCGGCTGAAATGGTTCCAAAGCCTGAAGTTTGGAATCATCCTGCATTGGGGCGTCTATTCGTTTTGGGACTGCTGCGAAAGCTGGCCGTTGGTGCCAGATTGCGACTGGTCGCGGCGCGACGAGATTCGGTGTTGGACCGAGCGAAATAAAGACATCGATTGGTTTCAGCGGGACTACCGAAACCTGCATAAGCAGTTCAACCCCACCGGCTTCGATCCCGACCAATGGGCGAATCTGTTTGTTGAGGCGGGAGCCAAGTACGTGTGCTTCACCACTAAGCATCACGACGGCTTTTGCATGTGGGACACCGAGACCACCGACTACAAAATCACCGGCGAGGAGTGCCCGTTTCACACGAACTCCAATGCCGACGTAACAAAAGCGCTGTTCGAAAGCTGTCGTCGGGCGGGGTTGGCCGTTTCCGTCTACTTCAGCAAAGCGGATTGGCATTGCCCTTATTACTGGTCGCCAGAACCTCGTCCGATGTCGCAGACCGCCAACACGGTCGACGATCCAGAAACGTGGGAGAAGTTTGTCCAGTACACCCATCGGCAAATTCGCGAGTTGATGACCAACTACGGCAAGGTCGATATTCTCTGGCTCGACGCCGGATGGGTTCGGGGCAAAGAGGACATCCGAATGGCGGAAATGGTCGCGATGGCCCGCGAGCTTCAGCCTGGGCTGATCGTCGCCAATCGAGCCGTCGGGGACGAATTCGAAGACTTTGTCACTCCCGAACGGGAAATCCCCGACGACCAACTGCCGGATGTGTGGGAAGCGTGTCTGCCTCTCGGCCCGGATTGGAAGTACGTCGAAAACCAGCCACTCAAATCGGCGGCTCAGGTGGTCGAGGAGATCGAAACGGCCAATCGTCGGGGCGGAAACTTTCTGTTGGGAATCGGACCGAAGTACGACGGAACTATCCCCGATAGGGATACGGAAATCCTGCTTGAGATCGGTCGTCTACGGCGTAATTAGCAGATTCACGCCGACTTCATACACGCAATACGCCTTTTCTGCCAAAATTGATTGAACCCTTTTCGTGTAAAAGGTGTACCTATTGGAGAAAGAGATTGGCAGATACGAGCGATTTTAAGACTGGAATGGCGTTTCAAATGGACGGCGATATTTGGACGCTCCTGGAATTCCAGCACGTAAAACCCGGCAAGGGTGGCGCATTCGTAAGAACGAGGCTCCGAAAAGTAAAATCCGGGCAAGTTTTGGAAAAAACCTTCCGATCGGGCGAAAAAATAGACCCAGTATTTCTTGAGAAGGTTAAAATGCAATTCTTATACAAACAAGGATCAGAAGCGATTTTGATGGATTTGGACTCATACGAGCAGATTCCCGTCGAAATGGCGACCCTTGGCGACCAGGCTGAATACCTGAAGGAAGACATGGAAATCATCTCTCTCCAGGTGCGGGAAGAAGTTTTGGGCTATGAATTGCCGAACTTTGTCGAGCTTGAAGTCGTTGAAACTGATCCAGGGGAACGGGGTAATACGGTGAGTGGTGGCGCAACAAAGCCCGCTAAACTCGAATCGGGTGCCACTGTACAAGTACCGTTCCATATCAACATCGGAGACGTCTTAAAGATTGACACTCGCGAAGGCAAGTATCTTGAGCGCGTAAAGAAGTAGAAACACCATGAAGCCAGGACCCAAAAAGGACCCGACCGAGTTTCAACCGGATTTCCTCGGTGAAATCCCGTATGCAATCGCTCGGTACTCTTTTTGGGGCGGCGTCATCGCTCTGGTTTTGGGCATCGCGGCTGCGGTGTACCTAATGACGGCTGCCGCCGAGCCTGCTCGGGTCAAGGCGATCACTGGCACCATGGACTTCCTGCAGAAGGAGATGCTGGTCGCCGTGATTTGCACGGTGGCGGGATCGGCATGGCTCTTCTGGGAGGAAGAGATCATGGTCGCCCTCAATCTGATGGGGGCAGCGCTGCTGTTCGCATCTGGCTGGCTGTTGCCAAACGTCATTTCGACGAGTCCCGATTCCAATACTGCCGTCAAGGCGGGTTACGACGCACTGGGGGTAGCCGGGCAGCTCTATCTTGCTCTTGCAGTCTTGGTCCTTATCATCGACCTTAGCCTGCGAATCCGTCAGAGGGCGATTCAGGGCGCGAAAAAGGACAGCTTGCGCTACGGCAAAGGCGTCACTGAGGAAAGCGACCGTAAAAACGTCTTCATGGGCAAGTGCTGGCAACTGCCCTATTGCCGAAAGTTCGTTCGCGAAAAGTGCCCGATTTACCACGCTCAGCGAACCTGCTGGCGGGAGCTTGTGGGCTGTATGTGCGAAGAAGCCGTCATCCGCGTCGCGATGGAAGGCAAGCCGATTTCCAAGGAAGCCCTGCTGTCTGGTGCGGCGATTCCCCGTAACAGCAAGCTTCCCGATAGCGCTAAGCGCGAGCGGTGCCGCAACTGCGTCATCTACAACGAACACCAAAAGCACAAATACCGCTTGGCGATGCCGGCGGCGTTGATCTTTTACGTCCTGGTGTACGTTTTGTTTAAGGGCCCGCTGGCGGACATGATCAATACCTTCTTGTCCCGTGGCAGTAAGATGGTGACCGACAGCACAGGTGGCGCGGTAAAGAACGTCCACACCGGCGACTTCTTCACGCAGTTCCTCGTTCTCGCCGTCGTGGTGGTCCTGTGGGCGTACACGATCAAGATGATCGAGTACGCGCTGTTCAAACTCAAGATCTAATGTCGGGCCTTATTCGACTGGATGGCTCCCATGGCGAAGGCGGCGGGGCGTTGCTGCGGTCGGCCCTGTCGATGTCCGTTCTCACCCAACAAGGATTCCAGATCGAGCACATCCGGACCGGAACCAAATATCCAGGTCTGGATGTCGAAGACATCACGCTCCTGAAGGCGCTGGCCCATGCGTGCGATGCCGACACGTCCGACCTTGCGCCGGGCGCGCTTTCGCTTCTATTCGTGCCCAAGAAGGCGGTCAAACCGATCAAGGGGCGCATTAAGACGGAGCGTAACATGGCTGGTCGCGGTTCAAATGCGCTGGTGTTATCGGCCGCCCTTGCGCCGATCCTTTCTCGGAGCGGCGGGTATTCGGACTTCGAAATCGAGGGCGAGACGTTCTCGAATAACTCGATGACCTTCGACTATTTCAATCAGGTGCTTGGGTCATTTTGGCGGAAGCAGAACCTGCACATTCAGGCCGAAATTCTGAAGGCGGCCTACTCCCGCGATGGCGAGGGCCTCTGTCGGATCGAGGTGGAACCGTCGCCCTTTGCGGGCATAAAGTACGTGGAGCGGGGGCGGGCCAAGCTCCTGCAGGCATCGGTGAGTTTCTCCAAGCTCAGCTTTGCCGTCGCCGACCGAGCGGTTTCCCACCTGCAAAAGCTGGCCCACTCGGTGCGGGCCAACTTCGACTGCGACGTGCACGAGGTTCCAAGCGATGGACCGGGCATGCAGATCACGGTTTGGATGCAGTACGAACACGGAATCGGCGGTGGGAGCGCGATGGGCGCTAAGAAGATTCCCGCGGAGCAAGTTGCCCAAGAAGCATTCGAAAAGTGCTTCGACTGGATCGCCGACGAAGCTCCGCTCGATGCGATTTTGGCGGAACATGCGCTATTGCCAGCCTGCTTTGCCGACGATGAGACCGAATTCCGCGTATCAGAATTGACGTCTCGCTTCACGACCATTTCCTGGGTGATCAAGCAGTTTTCGCCAGTCCGAATCATGATCAAGGGCAAACAGGGGGAGTCTGGCGTGGTGAAGGTCAGTCGTTAGAGGTATTGTCTACACATGCGGGGATGGGCTTGTTTACTGGTTGTTACGATGGTTGCTTCGGCGTTTGCCGACCGAGTGATTGACGTTCCAACCGGCCACACACTACCCCAATACACCTTCGAATACTCCTTCCTGGAATCGACCAACGAGAAGGGCAGCCGCGACCGCTACATGGTCTACTCGCCGCTCAAGGGCGTCGAAGTCGGCTTGCGACAGCGGTTCCGGCCGAACGAGAACGGCCACACCACCGCTGATTTCTCTTACAACGTCGTTAATCCGATTTCTTCCGTCTCGCCCGGTATTTCGGTTGGGATGCTCGATGCCATGGATCAGACGGTCGACGGTCGCCGAACGTACATCGCCTTCACATTCCGTGAACTCCTGCAGGTCGGAGAACGAGGCGAGCACGGCGAGGCAACCCTTGGCGTGCAGTTTGGCCACCTCAATTCCGGCTTTGTCGGAGTGACGTTGCCGCTTGGCGAACGATTTCAACTGCTGACCGAGCACAACGGCAACCGAATTTCGGCTGGGTTCGAGATCGAGCCTTCGGCCGACATCAAGGCGCGGGTTGTGACTCAGGATGGGACGCTTCTGTTTGGTCTGAACTTGTCTCGCCGCTTTTGATCATAAATCCGTGCTCGTTGCACAGACTCGCAATCCGGTCGGCTAATACTCGGGCAAACGTCTCGCGGTTCTTCTTCTCGTTCGAATCCTGGCAGACTTCGGCATAGGTGAACGGCTTTCCGTAAACAACCAAGACCTTGCTTCGCTTCGGCTTCGATGCGCCCTTTGGCCACCGTTTCACGGTGCCGATAAGGGCGACGGGCACCACTTGGGCATTAGTCTTCTTGGCCAACATGCTGACGCCGCGCTGAACAGGCAACATGGTCTTACCATCGCCCCGAGTGCCTTCGGGAAAGACCAATACCGCTTCGCCGCTGTTTAGGAGGGCGATCGTGACCTTGACCGATTCCGTGTCGCCTTCCCCGCGGTTGACGGGAAACGCGCCAAGCGACCGGATCAGGCCGCCGAAGAACTTGTGGTCGAAGAGGTCGGCTTTGGCCATGAATCGAAGCCGACGCTTACAACCACATGCCACGGCTGGAGGATCAACGTGGCTGACGTGGATGGGCGCAAAGATGACTGGTCCCGTCATCGGGATGTTCTCAGTTCCGGTCGAGTCGAATCCACCGCCCAGCCGGAAAAAGAAGACGCGGGTGAACCAACGACAGAATGCGAACCAGGTTGGATGAGCCTTGGGGACGACGCTCATTCGGCGTGCTTCGCCATCTCTCGCATCAGATCGTAAGCCATGTGGTCGAGGAAGATCTGCTGGATAAAGAGGCGAATCTTCTGCTCGTCTGTCATCTTGTCCGTCTTTCCGCCTACGAACGACGGGTCGATCAGGTTCTTGATGACGTTCATCTGACCTTCGTTCAGAGTCTTTTTGCAGACTTCGTAGATCATGTCCACCATCTCGTTGGTGGCGATGCGGCGGCGCGTAACCAGGGCGTCTTGAACCTTGATCAGTTTCTCTTGAAGCTCTCGACTGGGGTACTTGCCATCATTGGTGGCCCCGCTGAGCGCGGTGTCGATATCGCCCTCGACCTTTTTCAATTCTTTGGCATCGAGGTCTTTAATATCGTTTTCTTTAGCCCGACATCGCTCGATCACCGTGAGGAGGTCGTTGTACTGCGACTTCTTGAGGAGAATCGGCTGAATGAACTTAATAAGATTGAGCTGCTGGATTTTATACAGAATCTTATCGACGTCGGCTGATCCCTGCGTCGGTGCAGAAGCAAAAGCGGCGAATGGCGCGGCCATCGCAATCATGGCAACGAGAACTTTGATTTTCATGGCAATCCCTATGATTATGAACGTTTCGTATTTTCGTCCGTTTCTGACGTTGTGGCAAGGCTTACGAAAGAAAGCATCGCCAGGACTTGCAGCCCAACAAAGATCATCATAAACAGCAGAATTCCGACGAGATGGAGGACATCGGGAGCCTGCCAGTTGCGAACACCATCGGCAACTCGTAGCGCGCAAAGGGCAGAACCAAAGGAGGTTAGGCTCGCCAGCAAACCCATCACTATCCGCTTCCGTCGATCGATCTGGGTGAAAAAGTCTCGATTTCTTGCGGAATTCCTATACAGCCAGAAAGAGAAAAAAGCAACAAATACCAGAAAAACGATTCCAAAGTCCCAGAGCATCAACGCAATTCCTTTCTAGACGGTAAATTAGCTCGGTGGTTCTGGTCTTCGGCACAATTTGTGTCGACCGCATACGGCGTATCGACAGCCTGCCTAAGAAGGGGGGGTATAGTCCCGTCGAAGACCAAGTCGAGCTCCTCGGCGGCGAAGCCGCCAATACTGCTTGTTATCTTGTCATGTGGAGACAAGAAGTTGCACTAGCGGGCAACGCCTTAGGGACGGGATTCGAGGGCGAGAACCTACGCATGAAGGTGTTAGAAAAAGGTCTCGACGCCTACCTTCTTCAGAAAGCGGGAGCCACGCCGGTCTGCGATGTTTACGTAACGCCCGACGGCGACCGAACGATGTTCGGATACGGGTTTCACCAAGAGGGCAACCACACGCCGTTCGACATGCTCCCTTTTACGCGAAACTCTTGGTTCACGGCCGATCCCAACATGCCCATCGCCAGCCGTTTGGCGGCGAAATTGGCGCACGGTCACGGAATGCACCTGTACCTCATGGACTTTTCGCGCGATGACGAAATTGTTCCGCCGGACGCCGTTTGCCAGTTCGGGACGGATACGATCGGCGAGCGGGGCAATCCAGATATCAATTTGGCTTGGGTTGAGGCCTGGACGAAGAAGCATCGGTGCCGCACGATCCTGACGGACGGCGCGTATGGCCTTTACTGTGGGTGTCCCGGGGAAAAGGCTAAGCACCTTCCTTCCTTTCCGGCCGAGGTTGTCATCGACTCGACTGGTGCGGGCGATGCCTTCCGCGCTGGGGTGCTCTACGGGCTCATCAACGACCTTCCTTTTGGCCAGTGCCTGCGACTGGGAGCCTCTTCGGCTTCGCTCAAGGTCGCCAGCCTGGGAGCCACTGAAAGCGTGCCGACGATTCAGGAAGTTCGGGCCCACATCAAAGCCCACCCGGATATCGCGCAAGCGTATGAGTTTTGATCGTATAACTAAGTGAATGCCCATTCGCGCCGTGACGGATAACGTCGCAGAGAAGCTCAAGAAGCTCCCCAAATCGCCAGGATGCTATATCTATAAGGACGATAAGGGCGAGGTGCTGTACGTGGGCAAGGCGGTCGTCCTCCGCAATCGAGTTCGAAGCTACTTCCAGACCTCGACTCGGCACAGCATCCGTATCGAGCGGCTGGTCTCCAAGATTCGCGACATCGAATGGATCGTCGTGGACTCCGAACTGGAGGCGCTGGTGCTGGAATGCAACCTCATCAAACAGCACCGCCCGCCGTACAACGTGCGCCTGCGGGACGACAAAAGCTATCCGTACATCGTGATCACCAAAGAGGCCTTTCCCAGAGTGATGTTCACGCGAAAGGTGCGGAAAGACGGGGGGCAGTATTTCGGGCCGTACACGAGCTCGTACAACGTACGCGACACGCTTCAGCTTTTGCACAAGGTGTTTCCGTTGATCCCGTGCGGAAAGAGTTGGACCGGTGAGGAAGAACAGCGTCCCTGCCTGTACTACCATCTCAAGCGGTGCCTTGCGCCGTGCGCGGGAATGGCGGACAAGAAGGAGTACGCCGAGGTCATCGGCCAGGTGAGCCAGGTTCTGCGGGGTAAGGAAGACTCGCTCATCGAGGACCTGAAGACCAAGATGGAGAAGGCAGCCGAGGATCTTGATTTCGAGAAAGCGGCCCAGTTCCGCGACCAGGTTTATGCCATCGAGCACACGCTTCAGCGCCAAAAGGTGGTGAACGCAGACGGCACCGACCAGGACGTCATCGCGGTGGTGAAGGACGAGCGCGGTGCCGCGATCCAGATGCTGTACATTCGCAACGGCAAACTGATCGGCCAGAACCAGTACATGCTGGACGGAGCGGCCGACGCGCCCCCAGGTGAGGCCGTGCAGGAGTTCGTCAAGCAGTACTACTCGAATTCGCCCGAAGTGCCGAAGGAGATTCTGTTGCCGGTCGAAATTGACGAGATCAACATCGTTCAGTCGTGGCTGAGGCAGAAGCGCGGCTCGGCTGTCACCCTCGAAGTTCCGCGTGGCGGAGAGAAGCTGAGGATGCTGGAGATGGCGGCCAACAACGCCGAACTCGCGCTCAATGCGATGAGCCAAGAACTGGCGGCGAAGGAAAGCTGGGCCGAAGAAGCGCTGGCACAGCTTCAGGAGGAGTTGGAGCTTCCATCCCTGCCGTACCGGATCGAAGGCTACGACATCTCAAACATCCAGGGAACCGCGCCGGTGGGCTCGATGGTGGTGACCGAGAACGGCGAAGCGGCCAAGGCCGAGTACCGGCGGTTCAAGATCAAATTCCTGCAGGAGACGCCCAACGACTTTGCAATGATGAACGAGGTCATTATGCGTCGCCTGCGCAACTATCTGGACGGGAATGAGAAGTTCACGACCCTGCCCGACTTGTTCATGATCGACGGGGGCAAGGGCCAGCTTGGCGCCGCCCTGAAGGCGCGCGACGATCTCGGGCTCTCGGTACCGATGGTCGGGTTGGCCAAGAAGCAAGAGATCGTGTTCGTGCCGACCCACAAGAACCTCGACGGCTCTTACAGCTTCCGTGAAGTCGTTCTGCCGCTGACCGCGCCGGGGCTGATGCTCCTGCGCAAGCTCCGCGACGAAGCCCACCGATTCGCACTGACCTTCCACCGCAAGATTCGCGACAAGCGCATGAACGGCTCGATCCTCGACGAAGTGCCCGGCATCGGTCCCCGCCGCCGCCGTCTGCTGCTACGAACCTTCGGGTCGGTCGAGGGCATTCGGCGAGCCAGCGTGGAGGAAATCGCGTCAGTACCGACGCTGACTCGGGCGGTGGCCGAGAAGATTAAGGAATATTTGGTCGAGACGTAACCGGGACCTTTTGCAATACGGGGCGCGCTCTGACTCGTATGATATGAATATGAGAGTTTCTCGTACGGCAAAAGTCGTTGCTCCCCTCGTCGTCACCGCCCTCCTCGCTCCCTTCGCGGTGGCTCAGATCGGGCAACTGGTCAAGCTCGTGGGTATTTGGGAGGTCACCAAGCGCTACGGAAACGACATCAACAAGGCTTTCAACAAGCTGGTGAAGCGCGACGAAGCGTCGGCCAGGCTGACCAAAGTCGTGCCGATCATTTCTGGTGGCGTCGGAAGCCGAAAGGCGGTCGGAATGGTGCAGGTCTCTGGGCCCAAGCGGTACCTCGACACAGTTAAGTCCGTCGCCCAGTTGGACCAAGACTTGTTCGGTAAGGAAGTGAAGATTCGGGCGATGGTGCCGATCGATCAGGATACGATCGGCAAGACCATCACGCCGGTTCCAGAAGTCGGAATCACCGGCATCGTCGACTTTAAGCTTTAAGTCGGCATACGCGTCGGGAGGATTCGAATTCGACGATTCGGGTCCTCTCCGATGGCTTCACTGGCCAGTCGGCGCGCCTCGATCATCTGAAATTGAACCTTCCGCACCGGGGCTGGTTGCGGACTCAACTCGAACGGCTTCCCGCTCTGCAGGACCGTTTCAATCCCCGCCTGAACTTCGGTCAGCGCCTTATCGTCGAGCTTCGAAGCCCCGCCTGGGTTCTCGGGAGGATCCTTGATAATGTCCTCCAGGGCCGAGGCGATGTTGGCAAAGGTGTTCGACCGCACCACCACCGTTTTGACGTTGCGACCGGCGAGGTCGCGAATCTTTCGCGGTTTGTTCTGATATGTCGAGCGGATCGCCATGACGGCGTCGGCGCTCTCGATATCGCCGGTGACCACGGCGTTGACCTTCTTCTCGCGGATGGCCCGCTCTAGCCGAGTTCGGGCGATGCCGTACGGGTAGATGCGCACGAGGCTGGACGGTTGGGCGGGAACCCGCGGTTCGCGCGGCTCCTTGGGCTCTTTTACATCCTTGCTGCTGTTGCGAGCGAGGGCCGGGAACTTCTGGTTGAACGACGGATCGGGCAGTTCGGCGGTCTGCTCTTCCTGCACGACCTCGACCTTGCCGACGTCGGTGCGGACGCGGATTTCCGGTCGCGGCGGGACGCCGCGCAGGATCATGTCCACCGTCTTTTGGACGTTGTGGTGGACGGCCAACCGGTCGTAGTCGAGTAGTTCGATGACGACGTCGAAGGTCGGAGGCGCTTTGCGCTCCAGAACCGTCTTTTGGGTGCCCCGGCGCTGGGCCTCGGCGTCGGAGAGGGTGACCGCCTGAATGCCGCCGATCAGGTCCGCGAGCGACGGGTTGAGCATCAGGTTCTCCAACGTCTGACCGTGGGCGGTGCCGATGAGCTGAACGCCGCGCTCCGCGATGGTGCGGGCGGCGAGGGCTTCCGCCTCGTTTCCGATTTCGTCGATGATGATAACTTCGGGCATGTGGTTCTCCACTGCCTCGATCATCACGTTATGCTGTTCCGCCGCGATGCGAACCTGCATGCGTCGGGCAAAGCCGATGCCAGGGTGGGGCACGTCGCCGTCGCCAGCGATTTCGTTTGAGGTGTCGACGATCACCACGCGCTTGAGCACCTCGTCCGCCAAAACGCGGGCCACTTCGCGAAGCTTGGTGGTCTTACCCACGCCGGGTTTACCCAGGATGAGGATCGACTGACCCGAGCGAACGATGTCGTCGATGATGTCGATGGTGCCTTCGAGCGCGCGTCCGACACGGCAGGTTAGGCCGACGATTTTGCCATGCCGATTGCGGATCGCCGAGATACGATGAAGTGTGCGCTCGATTCCAGCGCGATTATCGGTGCCAAATTCACCGAGCGACTTCCCCACGAAGTCAATATCAAGATCGGAGACGACAACGTCATGAAAACGTTCGACCCGATCGGTAAAACGAGCTTCCGCAGGACGGCCGTAGTCAAGGACTACTTCTACAAGACCGGACGTGCCGAGATCTTCGAGCCGCTGGCGGACGATACCGGGAAGGACATTGAGGAATTCGTTGATTCCGTCCGAATAACGAGCCATATTCTTGTTTAAGAGAAAAGGCTCCTCAATCGTTGGTCGGTGAGGAGCCTTTCCTTTATTGTATGACGCTTCTATTGGCGTCAAAGTTGGTTAATTTTAGATGTTTGTCGGCATTTCTTCCAAGGTCACCGAAGTTTGCTTGGTTTGACCGTCGTGCCAGTACTTTACGCTGACCTTATCGCCAACCTTCTTAGGCAGAAGAACCTTGTTCAGATCGAACGAAGAGTCGATCTTTTGGCCGTCGACTTCGAGAAGAATGTCGTTGGCGGCGATGCCGGAGTTCTGGGCCGGGCCGCTGACCGATCGGACGAGCAAACCGTAGTTCGGGTAGTCGTCTCGCTTCAGCACTTCTCGGCTCAGGTAGTCACGAGCGTAAGGGTTGTCCATCTGGCCAACCAACTGCGGGTCGTACGAGATACCAAGCATCGGGTACTTGGCGTGGCCGAACTTGACGATATCGTTGACAATCTTCTTGGCGCGGTCGATCGGGATCGCGAAGCCGATACCTACCGATTCGCCGGTGCCCGACGCGATGGCCGAGTTGATGCCGACCAACTGACCTTGCGCGTTGCAGAGTGCGCCACCCGAGTTACCCGGGTTGATGGCCGCGTCGGTTTGGATGCCTTCGACCAGTCCTTGGTCGCCGACCGGCAAGTTGCGCTTGGTCGAACTGACGACGCCGACGCTGACGGTGTTGTCGAAGCCGAGCGGGTTACCGACGGCCATGACCCATTCACCGACTTCGAGGTTGCTGCTGGAGCCAAGCTCGATTGGGTGGAGGTCTTTTGCTTCGATCTTCAGGACCGCGATGTCGGATCGCTCGTCGGTGCCGAGGACCTTCGCCGCGACCGATCGACCGTCGTAAAGTCGAACCTGGACGCGAGGGTAGACGATGTCGCCGCCGCGCGTTTGGGTGCCTTTGACAACGTGGTTGTTGGTGACGACGATGCCGTCACTGCTCACAATAACGCCAGAACCGGTGCCGGTTTCGCGTTCGGTCGCCTGCGAATCGAAGAATCCGCGGGTTTTGTCGTACCGATCGACGGAGACGACGCTCGGCATGGCGCGTTTGGCGGCTTCACGGAAGTCGAACGCGGGGGTTGGGAGCGTCTCGCCCGTCGTTTGGGTGATCTTAGCGTAGCTGGGCTTCGATTCCAGGAAGATGTCATCCGGCTTGTTATGTGCGGAAATCCACTTGTCGGCCTGGAGGGCGCCGAAGACGCCAACAAAGCATGCAGCGAAAGTAAGGATGAAACCTGTCTTTTTCATAGCTTGTTTTTTCCGATTTGAACTAAAAGTAATAACGTCACCTTCGGCCAGAAGTTCCTGGACCTGGGACTAGTCTTGGGATTTTGAGTCTGAATGTGGAATGAACCAAGTGGTGGCGAAGGGGCAACGCTGGCAGTTTTTGGATGCGATCCGGGGAATCGCCGCTTTGGCGGTGGTCCTTCAGCATTCGCTATGGTTCGCATCGCCGCACCTCGAAACCTTCTTTGCCACGCTCTGGAGCCCGGGTCGGTTTGGCGTGGTCGCCTTCTTCATCGTCAGCGGCTTTATCGTTCCCCGCAGTCTGGAACTCAAGGGCGACGTCAAGGGATTCTGGATTTCGCGCTTTTGGCGGCTCTTCCCCGCCTATTGGTTCAGCCTGTTCGCATTTGCGTTCCTGGCCGCCATCGGGGTCGAGACCTACACCCAGGCGAACCTGCATAGCCCCATTCACTGGATCGCCAATCTGTCGATGATGCACGGGCTGATTCGCATCCCGGACATCAATCCGGTTTCGTGGACGCTGGGCCTGGAGATGGTGCTGTACGGGGCGATCACGATCGCTTTCGTGCGGGGCTTTATCCACCGCACGTGGGCGATCTCCCTTTCGATTTTGGGTCTCATCGTCGTAAGCTCGGTGCTGTTCCCGATGTTCCTGCACATCCGTTTCCCCGCTGGAGCGTCGGCGGTGTTCGGTTCGATTTTGGCGGGACTGGCGCTGTACCGATGGTTTTCGGGGTCGGCATCGCGGCGCGATGCGATTGCGATTACCTTTCTTTGCATGGCGGTGACGGTCGGCTCGTCGATCATCAACTATAGCCCGGTTCGAGTCTCCGGCGACCCGCTCCAGCCAACCCAGTTTTGCGCGATTTCGAGCGTGATTACCGGCTACGCGTTCTTTCTCGCCTTTTTGGCGATGAAGGATCGAAGCTTTCCTAACGCGTTCTTGTGGTTGGGAAAGATCAGCTATTCGCTGTATCTCCTGCATCCGCTGGCGTTGGTGATCATTCCGGCGGGCGGCAACCCGTTCGTCACGGTTCCGTCACAGGTTGGACTTTCGATTCTGCTGGCATGGCTCGGTTACCGTTTTGTCGAGGTTCCCAGTTTGGAGATCGGTAAGCGGTCGCTGGCGAAACGGAAAGCGCCGCAAGCCGAGCCCGAAAGAGACGTCGTCAAGGCCGTCGCGTAACCCAAATCGTCGGATTTATTTAAGTTCAAAGTAAACTCATAGGGTGGAGACTCGCAAGACACCGTTGATCGGCCTCGATCGGGCCGAGCTTGCCGAGTTGTTCGCGGACCGGAAAGACGCGAAAATACGGGCCAAGCAGCTTGCTCACCACATCTACGCCCGAGCGGAGACGGATTTCGACGCCATGCTCGACCTGCCGCAGGAGTTCCGCGAATTCCTAAAGGCGAACTACCGCATCTCTCCGTTGGAGGTGGCGACGCACCGAACCTCAACCGACGAGGTGGAGAAGCTGCTGGTCCACAACGGCGACAACCAGGTGTACGAGTGCGTGTTGCTTCCTTACAAGGACCGCGTGTCGTGCTGTATCTCTAGCCAAGTTGGATGCCCGATGGGCTGCACTTTCTGCGCGACGGGCCTGGGCGGATTCGACCGCAACCTTACCGCCGGAGAGATCGTCGGCCAATACCTACTCTTGCAGTCGATCTCGGAACGCCGCGTCTCCCACGTCGTCTTCATGGGAATGGGCGAGCCACTATTGAACCTCAAGAGCATTCGCAAGGTCCTGCGTCTGATGCACGACGAAATCGGCCTTTCGTACCGCCACCTCACCATTTCGACCGTGGGCTTGGTGCCGCAAATCTACGAACTGGCGAAGGACAATCTGCCGATCCACTTGGCGCTCTCGCTCCACTCGCCGCTGGACGAGGTTCGCGACCGCCTGATGCCGGTGAACCACAAGTGGCCGGTCAAGGAGGTCGTTCAGGCGATGAAGGACTATCAGAACACGACCGGGCGCAAAGTGACCTTCGAGTACCTGCTGATCAAGGAAGTGAACGACACGCCTGAGCAGGCCAAGGCGCTGATACCGCTCCTGAAGGGAATGCCGAATGTGATCAACCTGATTCCTTTCAACTGGGTCGATACGGGCCAAGGTTTTGCACGTCCAGAAAGAGAGCGGGTTCGCGCTTTTCGTCGCATTTTGGAGCAGGCGGGGCTCAACGTGACCGAACGGGTCGAGCGGGGACACGACATCGCGGCGGCCTGCGGTCAGCTTGCGGGCCAACATAAAGGGAAATTTTCAAGGAGGAACCTATCCGAACCATTGCCGCTACACTCGTGATCGCTCTCGCATTGGCAGGGTGCGCGAAGTCGGGCGGCAAGAAGCAGGTTTCGGCGGCCAACAACGAGGCATCGGCGGCGAATAAGCCGGACGACATGGCCATCGAGGTCACCGCAGGCAACAACACTCGCAACAGCGAAAAGGACCACAAGCCGGTCTGGGAAGTCAGTTGGCAACGAGCCCACTTGCTGGTCATCAACGGCCGACAGTCGGGCACGATGCTGACCGTCACCGGCAAGCTATATGGCAAGGACGGCGTGGCTTCGACGTTTTCCGGTGAGCGAGCCGAAGCAGATCAGGCTCAAGATCGTCTTATTATTGAGGGGAGCGTCAAGATCACGTCTTTGGACTCGCCCAAGGCGGTGCTGACAGCGAAAAAAGTGGAATGGATTCCAGACCTACAAGTGTTAAAGGCTAGTGGCGATGTCACCGTGGAAGGCGATAATGGTGTCGTCGGACCAATCCAACAGCTTTACGCAAGTTCCGACCTCAAAAAGGTGGGAACGTCGCAAGACTATTTCAAGAAATGAAACCACTTCGATACGCTTCCATTCTCGGCTTCACTGTGGCTTTGGCTATGGCGGGCTTGGCCGTCTCCAAACAGCAAATTAACTTTCGGGACCGGAAGGTCAATCCGCGAGTCGAGTTGGTTGGAGATCATGGCTTCTTCGTTCCAGAGAAGTCTTTTGAACTCAAAGGAAACGTTATTCTCAAGCAGAACGAGCAGAAGCTGACCGTGACCTGCGCTAGCGCAGTCGGCGACATTGTGAAGGTGGATCAGAAGACGGACGTCGATAACGTGCATCTGACCGGCGGCGTTCGCGCCGAGCAGATCGGTAAGAAGGGCAAGACGATCGCGACCGGCAATAAGGCCGATTATGGAATTAAAGGCGCGCTTCGCTATTTGAATCTGACCGGCTCGGTTCGAGTCGATTTTGCCGGATCCGAAGAGGTCGAAGAGAAGCCGGGCCAAAAGAGCACGAAAACATCGAATACGGTCTTCACCGCATCGGCGGGAGAGCTGACCTTCCAGAAGGCGAAGGGGAGCGACGGAAACGAAACGTACGAAGTGCAGACCGCCGACGTGACCGGACCGATCCAGTTCGACGGGACCCAAGTCACCACCACGGGCGGCAAAATAACCCACCAGAAGCTGTCGGTCAGCGCCAAGCGACTCACTTTCGAACGAAAGGACGGCGGAGCCGAAATCAAGCTGAGCGGCGACCTGGTGATCCACCAGGAAGACGATGGCGAAGGACCCGAGATCACCGGCGCTCAAACCTTGGTCGCTACGCTCAACGAGAAGAACGAGATCGTGAAGCTGGTCTTTTCTTCCGAAGGCATCGGCAAGATCAAGACGGTGTACAAGGGCGGCAAGGGTGGCGAGTGAAGATCACCGCCGAACACCTCGAAAAACGCTATAAAGGTCGGCAAGTCGTCCGCGGTGTTTCCTACACGGTCAACACCGGCGAGATCGTCGGTCTGCTGGGGCCGAACGGCGCGGGCAAAACCACGTCGTTCTATATGACGGTCGGCCTAGTGAAGCCGAACGCCGGCC